>JAICQQ010000211.1 GCA_025937785.1 Polyangiaceae bacterium | reverse complement strand
GCGGGCAGCAAAATAGAGCGCGAGGGCGGCTGCCAGCAGGAACACCACCAGGCTGATGCCCTGTTGGGCTTGCTCGAGGAGCGCGTAGCGAACGATCCCGCGCTGGTAGGCGATCGAGAGCACGAGACCGCCGAGCGAGAGCGGGAAGAGCCAACCGAACCAGAAGCCGAACAAGTCGTTGCGGGCGACGTGGCTCATTGCCCAGCGCACCCCGAGCAAGCAGAACACCGCCGCCCAGGTCTTGAGCTGGAGCACCGCAGCACCGAGCAGCGCAGCGAGCGTCGTGGCTGGGCCTGCGTCGGCGCTTGCACCGTGCGCCCAGCCGCCGAGGAACACCACGACAGCCAGGCCGCTGCAGACGAACAGGTGCAGCATCTCTGCGAAGAAACACAAGCTGCGGCTGACGCGGTGGCCGAGCGGTCCACATGCTTCGGCAGCGTCGAGGCTCGCCACACCGTAGCCGCGGCGGCTCGACTCGGGCAGGCCCGTCGCGAGCAGCACGATGCAGGCCAGGAGCAGCATCGGGCTTTCGAAGGCCAAGAAGTTCCAAGGCCAGCCCCCTTGTAACGAGACCAGGGCCGCCGCGTCGAGGGTGCCGGCGTGGACGAAGGCGGTCGCCAGCCCGAGGCCCGCCGGCAGCTGAAACGTGAGCGCGGCGCCCGCCGCTCGGATGCCGTGGGTGAGCGACCAGTTGTCGCGCGCCCGCCAGCCACCGAGGAGCAGCGAGCCGACGACGTTGGCTGCGACTGAAAGCAAGAACAGGCAGATCAGGTCCAGACCCGGCGACACCAGCGACTGCCCGACCGCCAGCGCGGTGAAGACGGCGCTCGCGCCGAGAAACACGAAGTACGGAACCGGTCGCAGCAGGCCCCCGACGAGGTTCGGCGGCAACAGGTCGCGGGCGAGCAAGCTCTCTCGAAAGCTGCGTCGCGCCGGCCGGGCGCCGCGGGAGCCCCCGGCGCGACGCTCGAGCGTGCGCTCCACGATGCGCCGTTCGATCCACACCAAGAGCGACAGGCTCGGGGCTCTGAAGACGAGCACGAGCGCGGCCGCGAATGCGATGAGTAACGCCGCTCCTGCGAGTCTCGTCGGCGACACCGGCCGGAAGCCTTCGACGGGCAGGCTGAGCTCGATCGGGTTCTCGAGGCGGCCGCGCCGCAGCTCCAGGTCCGCGCGCGGCTGGCCGCCGCTGACGAAGAAGTCGTTCGGGCTCTGCAGTCGCACCCCATCCAGGCTCAGCAGCACGTCGCCCCCTAGAATTCCGGCGCGCTCGGCGAGGCTACCCGGTTTCACGAGCGTCACTTCGAAACCACTGGGGCCGAACGTCACCCCCAGGAACTGGGCAAAGCGTGCGGCTTCGGCTGCGTGCTTCCGACGCACGGCTTCGGGCACGTTCCAGGGGAACACATCTACGACGACGTTCTCGAGCGTGCCGTAGACGGGGCCCGATTTGGCCTGGCGCGAGCCGAAGGCGACGCGCACGCGGCCTCGGAAGGTGGTGTGCGCCGCGCTCGCCCCGCCGCCGACCAGCTGCTGGAGCTCGGCTTCGGTAGGCACGAAGGCCACCAAACTGCGACCGGCGCTCCGCGCGACGAAGCTATGACGATATGAGCGCACCTCCGGGTCGCCCACGCGGTGGAGCTCGCCCTCGAACTCCACCGTGGCCGATCGTCCCTCGGGGAAGCCATCCCCCACGACCTCCACGCGGTCGCCCAGCTCCAGCTGCGGCGGCCCGACATCGGCCACCACCAAGAGTTCGGGGTTCCCGCGTGACCCGTCGCAGCCGACAATCCACGCCAGCAGGGCCAAGACCCAGAGCAGCCCGAGCCACGTCTCCGAAACGTCACGCAGAACCGGCACACCACTCGTATAACGCACACTCGACGCGGATCGCGAATTACGGGCGGTTTGCCGAAATCTTGGTCGATTGCGCGAGTCGTGCTTACTTGGCCGTCGTCACCCACATCCATAAGGGGCAGCCCATGACCGAGTGGCTCGAGACGCTGGACCAAATCAGAAGCGCGCAGACGGAGATCATGCGCACTCGACCCTACAAGGATTTCGGACTCGTCCCGAACCCGGGGGCCTCAGGCTCGGCGATCGCCGCCGCCGAAGCGCGCATCGGGGTGCCATTGCCGAGGAGCTATCGCGAGTTTCTCTCGTTCTACGACGGCTGGCCTCGGTTCTACGAAGGCGCGACCCTGCTCGGGACCGCGAACCTCGGCCGGCGCGAGTACGAAGACGTCGTGCAGGCGGTGTTTCGCTCCGCCGAAACTCCGGTCCCCGACATCGGTCCTCCGTCGTCGCGGCGCGTCCTGCGCCGGCCCCTGATCCCGTTCGGTGTGGACCTGCAGGGGACCACCATGTTTGCCTTCGACCGGAGCCAAGTAGGCCCCAACGGTGAGCTCGCCGTGATCGCATGGGTGAGCGAGCTGGGACTGACGTTCCAGGGGTTCGACGAGTTCCTGGACAACGTGCTCGAGTGGTTGACCGTCGATGGTTCCGAAGTGCCCCTGCGGGCGGCGGGGTAGCTGAATCCATGATCAGCTATTCGTGAATACGACAAAATTGAGAGCATTCGCGGCCCCCTGCTAGACAAGCGCCGGTCGCGAGTCCATCTTGACGCTACGCAGCAACGCAGCGCAGGTGAAGAGCTCCGAACGCGCTGGGGTCTGCTCGAATCGCGAGACACCATGACGGCACCGGAAGGCCAGGATGACGCTGGGGACCCCGTTTCCTCGACCCGCAGGGTCATCAAGCGGTATTCGAATCGAAAGCTCTACGATACCCGGAACAGCAGCTATGTGACGCTGCTGAACATCGCCGAGATGGTGCGGGCGGGCGAAGACGTCCAAATCATCGATAACGCTACGAAAGAGGACAAGACCGACGTCACGCTGGCGCTCATCATTTCCGAGGAGCTGAAAGCGAAGCCGCGGGCCATTCCTCTGGCGACACTCAAGGCGCTCATCCGCCATCGCGGGGGAAAGCTCATTTCTCAGCTGCGCGACGGGCCGATCGGAAAACTGATGCCGAAAGACGGCGAGGATGACGAGGAGGCTGGCATGGCGGATCTGAAGGACAGCAGCCCCAAGGGACTGCGCGCGACGCTCGAACAATGGCAGATCGCGATCGACGATCGCATTCGTACAGTATTACCGGATTTCAAGGCTTTCCGCGAGTTGCAGCAAGAGGTTGCTCGCCTACACGAGCGCCTGAGTGCACTTGAGTCCAAGCTCGAAGGCGACCAGCGCGAAAACAGCGAGCCGCGGGAATAGGCCACCTTTCCAAAGGGTTGCCACCCCAGTCACGAGAAACGGAAGCTGGCGCCCGAACTAGCCGAGCAGCGCAACGCATGCCGAAGCACAGCATCATCACCGCAGAAGAATTCGAGCAGGAAGCGCTCAACCATTTGAGCACACTGCTCTCCGTCGGCATGCGGTTCACGCGCAACGCCACCGACGCCGAAGATCTGGTGCAAGACACGCTCGTGAAGGCGATGCGTGCGCGCCATCAATTCCACGCAGGCACCAACATGCGTGCGTGGCTGATCAAAATTCTGACCAACACCTTCATCAACCGCTTCCGGCGGGGTGGCCTCGAGAAGAGCCTGCTCGAAGGGCCGGATGCCGATCCGCTGGCAGACGGTTGGGTCAGCACCGCCAGCATGCAGGCCATGCGCGATCCGGAGACCGCAGCGCTCAGGCCTTTGTTGCAGAAAGAAATCGTCAAGGCGCTCGACGCGCTGCCCGACGAGTTCCGCCTCGCGGTGGTGTTGGTGGACGCCGAAGAGCTGTCGTACCGCGAGGTCGCTGACATCATGGGCTGCCCGATCGGTACGGTCATGTCACGTCTGCACCGTGGGCGGCGCATGCTGAAGAGTACGCTCTACGAACATGCGCGCGCGCTCGGCATCGTCGGTCCGGAGGCGCAGATCGGCTCCGAGAGCGAGACTGCGGAGGGCGAAGCCGAACGAGCCCCTATCAATCTGAACAACTACCGTGCAAAGAGGATGGGTTGAGATGAGCGAGTGTCGGAAGGTTCAGCCCGTGGTCGACGCATTCGTCGACGGGGAGCTTTCTACGGAGCGCGTCTTCGAGACCGAAGAGCACGTCAATCGCTGTCACAACTGCCAGGAGCGGGTGTCACTGACTCAGGCACTGCACGTCAGCACACGTCGTGCGGTGCACGATTCGACGCGAGTCTCGGCCGGCTTCGAGCAACGGGTTCGAGCCGCGCTCGCCGCGGACCGAGCTCGCGAACAGGCACAACAGACGCAAGCGCGAGCGCAGGCCGAACGCAGCAAGCCGTTGCCCTGGCGTACCGTGGTGCCCGTAGCAGCGGCGGCAGCCATAGCGCTAGCCTTCGCTGGAAAGACCGACGGTAAGCGCACACTGCTTCAGGCAGACGGTGTCGTCCCCGCGGGCGCCTCCAACGCCGTGAGCGCCGCCAATGTCGGCCCGAGCGACGAGGATCAGCTGATCGAAGAGTTGATCCGGTTACATGCCTCGTCACCACCGCCAGACGTGACGGAGCCGACGTTGATGCCCCAACTCGAACGCGAGGTGGGGCTCCCGGTGCGGCTCCAGCCGGAGTTGAACCGGTTCGGTGCTCGCTGGCAGGGTGGTTCCGTGGTGCCGGTGAAGAACGCGCCTGCGGCATCGCTGTACTATCACATCGATGGGCACCGCTTCACCGTGTACGTGTTCGACGCCGAGCGTGTACCGCTTCAGCGGACCAACCTCAAGCCGCGCGTCGTGAGAGACCGACCAGTGTTCGTTGGCACCAGACGCGGTTACTCGATCGCCGCCGTCGAAAATCGCGGCGTCGGTTACGCGCTGGCGACCGATCTCGACACGCTGGAAAGCGCCGAGCTCGTCGCGTCCATTCATTGACGCTGACGCGGGTCCGGGGTTGCAACCGCCCGAGCAGGCGGGTACCGCTACCGGTGTGCCGCGCGACACCCCCGCTGGGTTTCAGGAGTTCTCGGAGCGCGACTGGCTTGCCCTGGGGGTGCTGGCGCTCGAGCCCAGCGTCCCCGAGAGCGTACTGGCAGCGCTGCTCGAGCCCGGTCGCTCCTTCGTGGAGACGGGCCTCGCACAAGGGTGGCTGGAGACCGAGCGAGTGGTCCAGCGGCCGGTGTTCGGTCAAGGCTTTCGCCGAGAGCGGCTGTGCGGGGTGGCCGGCGAGTTCCGTGCCCAGACGCTGCGCAAGCTGCAGCGCGAAGGCCGCCTAGGAGTCGTCGAGGCCGCGGCGCGCGAGGCGCTCGGGAGCGGTTCGCTCGCTCGGTTCGGCTGTAGCCTGCTCTCGGGCGACCGCGCCGCGCTCGGGCGCGCGATCAAGCAGCTCGGCAGCGGCCACGACATCGAGGCGCGTCTACGCTTCGGGCGCGGCCTGTTGCGAGACTTGTTGGTGCACCCGTTCGACCGAGACTGGCTCGAGCGGATTTGGGGCGGCGCTGCGCCGCTCTTGGGTGAGCAGGTGCTCGCCGACGCCATCGACAGCCTGGACGCAACCGGCGATCTCTACGGCTGGCTGCTCGAACAGCGCGACCTCTCCGATGCGGCGCGGCGCGTGCTCGCCGGGCACGCGCTGTTGCGGGGCGACGGGGCGACACTCGAACGGCTAACCTGGGGCGCGGAGCCCGCGCTGGGGCAGGCGTTGGCTGCCGCTCGGGCTTTTCTCTCCGGTGACCTCGGGCGCGCGCGCAGCGTGCTGGAGACGACAGCGAGCAAGCCCCCGAATTCCGGCGCGCTTGCCCCGTTGCTGGCGTTGATCGTCGCCAGCTCCGAGCATGAACACAGCGCTCGCCATGCCAAACGCTGGCTGCGCGCCGCAAAACCCGCAGCCAGCTTGCCGCGCTGGCCCGTAACCGGCGGTAACGCCGGTCCCACACGCGCGCTCGGCGTGCTGCTCTCGAACCTCGAAAGGCCCGACGACAAACGCACGCGTCAAGACGTCCACCAGCTTCCCAAGGGCACCCCGGTTTGGGAGCTCGCGTTGCTCGCGCTCGATGTTGAGCTGCACGAGCGCTCCGAGATCAACCGCGCGAGTTGGGCCAAACGGTTACACGACGAAGCCTTGCCCTGGGACGCGGCAGGCTATTCTTGGTTCGCGGCGCAGGCCCGCCTGCTCGCGGCAAGCCTCAGCCCGAGCAGCTTCGACCACGTGCCGAAGACGCGAACTCTCGCGCTCTCCGACTTGCTGGAACCCACGCCCGAGTGGCGCAAGTCGCTCAACGCACTCAAGGGCTTCGTCGCCACCGCCCACAAGCAAGAGAGCAGCCGCGAGTACCGCGTCGCGTGGTACGTCGACATGTCGACGGGTACGCTGACCAAACCGGCACTCGAGCAGTTCGAACCCGGCAACGGCTGGACTCGGGGCCGCAGGGTCGACGCCGACGGTCTGTTCGACATGCTCGAGCAGCTCCCCCCCGAGGACGCCCAGGTGCTGCGCTCCGCGACAGAAACGCCGAGCGGGTGGCACCTGGGCCCAGAAGCCCTGGAAGCGCTCGTCGGTCACCCGCGCGTCTACAACGGCGCGCGCGGCCGCTTGCCGGTGGAAGTCGTGCGCGGCGAATGCCGCGTCGAGACCCGCGACGAACACGGTCACTTCATCGTAACGGTCGAACCTCGCGCGGCCGAGGTGGGCGTGAACGTGCTCGTCGACAGTGAGGCGCGGTTGCGGGTCGTCCGGGTCACGCCGGTCATGGCGCGCCTCATCGCGCTGCTTCCGACGGGGATGCGCATCCCTGCGGCTCACGCCCACGAGCTCTTGCCGCTCTTGGGCGAGCTCGGCAATCACGTACCAGTCGCCTGCGAACGCTTGAGCGCGCACCGTGAGCTACCGGCGCATGCCGTCCCGTGCCTGCGCATCTCCGCCGAGATGGGTGCGTTCAGCGTGGAGCTCGGCGTGCGCCCGTTCGGAGAGCATGGGCGCTTCTTCCTGGCGGGCGTCGGGCGTGCGGCGCTGACGATCCACGCCGGCGACCAGCTGCTCAGCACCGCGCGTGATCTCGAACGCGAAGTAGCCCTGGCCCGGGCCGTGATCTCCGACTGCCCCAGCCTGCGGCGCTTGACCGAACTCGAGGCCGAGGAGCGGAGCGTCGATCCGTCGTTGCTCGAGCCGCGCTGGATCGTGGGGGAAGAGGAGCTGCTGAGTGCGCTCGCGGAGCTCCGCGAGGCGGGCACCGCCGTCGAGCTCGAGTGGCAGAACCAGCGTCCGCTGCGAGCCGCCGGGAAGGTGGGCCTGCATCAGCTCAAGGGCACGCTGCGCCCTGTCAAAGGCTGGTACCTGGTGACGGGCGGGCTCGACTTCGAAGGCACCCACTTCGATCTGAGTCAGCTGGTGCACGCGCCGTTCACCAAGTCGGGCCGCTTCATTCGCCTGCCCGACGGGGGGTTCGCCGAGGTCGAGAAGCGCGTGCGCAAGAGCTTGACCGCCCTCGCAGCCGCGAACGCTGGCGACCACAAGGCGGGGGGCATCAAGCTGTCGGCGCTGGCCTTCGACGCGCTGAAGGTGCTGTCGGAAACCGGGTGGGAAGGCGGCGACCACGCCAGCGCTTGGCTCGCGCGTGTGGAGGCAATCCAGCGCCAAGCTCCGACGGCGCCGCGCGAGCTCGTCGCGGAGCTGCGTCCGTACCAGCTCGAAGGGTTCCGCTTTCTGTGGCGCTGGACGGAGCTAGGGCTAGGCGTGTGCCTCGCCGACGACATGGGTCTCGGAAAGACCGTGCAGGCTGCGGCGCTGCTGGTGCACCGTAAGCTCGGCGGCCCCGCGCTGGTCGTGGCCCCGACGTCGGTAGGGCATAACTGGCTCGCGGAGCTGGGGCGCTTCGCCCCGAGCCTGAGCGTCGCCGAATACGTCGGCAAAGATCGCGCGCGCCTGCTGAATGACGGAGCCCCGAATGTCGACGTGGTAGTGACGAGCTACGCCCTCTTGCAGCAGGACGCGGCGAGCTTGACCCAACTGGGGTGGCACACCGTGATCTTGGACGAAGCACAGTTCATCAAGAACCCTCATTCGGCGCGGGCCAAAGCCGCATTCCAGCTGCAAGCGCGCGCTCGGGTGGTGCTCACGGGCACACCCGTCGAGAACCACTTGGGCGATCTGTGGAGCATCTTTCGCTTCCTGAACCCGGAGCTATTGGGCAACTACAAGCATTTCTTCCATCGCTTTCTGCGCCCCATCGAGCGCGACCACGACAGCGAGCGCCGACAGCGGCTCAAAGGCCTGGTGCATCCGTTCTTGCTCCGCCGCACCAAGCAGCAGGTGCTCGACGACCTGCCGCCGCTCACGGTCGTCCGTCACGAGGTGGAGCTGTCGCACGACGAAGCGCTGCGCTACGCCCTGCTCAAGAAGCAAATCCACGAGAAGCTCAGGACGCCGCACGGCAAGCGCCAGCACAAGCTCCAGATCCTCGCCGAGATCACGCGCCTGCGGCGTTTCTGCTGTCACCCGCGCCTGGTGTTTCCGGACGCTGGGCACGACGCCGCCAAGGTCGAGACACTGCTCACGCTGGTTGAAGAGCTGCGCGTGAATGGGCATCGGGCGCTCGTGTTCAGCCAATTCGTCGACTTTCTGACACTGGTCCGCGAACGGCTCGACGAGCAAGCCGTCAGCTACCAATACCTCGACGGCTCGACGCCGCGCGCGGCGAGGCAGTCCAGCGTGCAAGCATTTCAACGGGGCGAGGGCGAGCTGTTCCTGCTCAGCCTCAAGGCGGGGGGCTTCGGCTTGAACCTGGCCGCCGCTGATTACGTGATCCAACTCGACCCGTGGTGGAACCCCGCTGTCGCCGCCCAGGCGAGCGACCGCGCGCACCGTATCGGGCAAACGCGACCGGTCACGGTGTATCAGCTCGTGACCAAGCACACCATCGAAGAGCGCATCGAACAGCTCCAGGTCGGCAAACGCGCGCTCGCCGCCGAGCTACTCGAAGGCAGTGATGCCGCGGCAAAGCTGAGCAGCGACGAGCTCCGCGAGCTGTTGGCTTAGCACCGCGAACGCTAGAGGGCGATTCCCGGAGCACAGGCCGTGGTACCCGGACGCACCGGAGTGAACCTCGCGACGGTGCCTTGTTCAGGGTGCACCTCGACGAAGTAGACCCATGCCCCGTCCTCGTTGATCCGAGCGGACAGCTCGTAGCGCATTCCTTGACGCATTTGGATCGCGAAGGGTCGGCGTCCTGACTCGTATCTTGCCGCGAGTTTGCACGCGCGGAATGCGTCAGGCCCGAAACATGGGTCCTGGGCGGGTGCAGTGATCGCATACTCCACCTCCACTTCGAGAAAGTGGCACCCCGGAGCTCCTCCTTCGCCAGCTTCACGGGGCGCCCGTCAAGGCGCAAGATTCGCCCGTCAACCCAACTCATCCGAGCATGCGCCTTTCGCTCTTCGTCAATCCCAACCAGAGTGGCCTTGTCGTGAGGCGCACGCGGGTACTTCGGCCCACAAGACATCAGGGCGAAGCACATCCCGATGACGCCAAGCTTCGTGTCACGCGGCGCTTCGGACACGCCACCCGCCTACTCACCAGCATTCCGAGGTCACGGTAACAAGCTCTCCGGACTCAGGGGAAGCTCGTTTGCCGGGAATCACGGAGACGGCTCACGGGTTCGGATTCGACACGATGAGGAGGCTCCGATGAACTGTCCCGTATGCAAAGATGTCGCGCTCGTTCTCGCCGATCGTCAGGGAATCGAGATCGACTACTGCCCTCATTGCCGGGGCGTATGGCTCGACCGCGGCGAGCTCGATAAACTGATCGAGCGCGCCAGCACAGGCCATCGTGCCGAGCCGCAGCGGAGCGACCCGCAGCGCGGCGACTACCGCAGTGAGCGCGAACCCGACAGCGACCGCTACGGCGGCAGCTGGGACAAGCACCGTCACAAGAAGAAGAAGAAGGGGTTGCTCAGCGAGCTCTTCGACTTCGACTGACGCAGTCCTGCGGTGAGCACCTAGCGTCGGCAGCTGGGCGGAAGTTCGCGAACTGTCGGGCTTTCCGTGGTAACAGGAGCGCCATGGCTGCGCGCGCGCCCAAGACAAAGCCGCCGGGGCGGACCCGACCCAAGAGTTCGACCACCCAGGGCGATGAGATCGGGGCAGCCGCGCTCGCCCGCCGCGTTTCGGACAGCCTGCGGAAGTTCCGGCAAGACCGGCGGCTGTCGCTCGATGACCTCTCCGCTCGCAGCGGGGTCAGTCGCGCGGCGCTTTCGCAGATCGAGGGAGGGCGCACGAACCCGACCCTGGCCGTGCTGTGGAAGATCGCCGTCGGGCTCGAGGTGCCGTTCCACGATTTGTTGGGCCCTGGCGGCAACCAGTCCGTGTTGGTGCTGCGCGCCGGCGATGCTCCGACGCTGCGCAGTGGCGATGGTCGCACCGAAAGCCGGCTGCTTTCCCCCGGTGGCGCCAGCAGCGAAACGGAGATTTACGAACTCAAGTTCGTGCCGAAGGCCGTGCACAAGAGCGACCCGCACGCGCGTGGCACGACCGAAACATTGATCGTGCTGACGGGGGCTCTCGAGCTAGGGGTCGGTGAGGCGACTTACCAGCTGATGGCCGGTGACTCGGTGTTCTTTCGCGCCGACGTCCCGCATTTCTATGCGAACAGGAGCTCGCGCGAAACACGCTGCCTCGACGTGATTCACTACTCGCGCGCTTGAGCGAACCTCACCCGAGCGCGTCGTAAGTACCGAGCACGATCACCTCGTCGCGACTCGTGCGGATCTCGTCGACCGATTCGGCCGCACCGGGGCCGTTCTGGAAATCCACGAAGAATACGTAGGCCCACGGCCGCTCCCGAGAGGGCCGCGACTCGATGCGTGTGATGTTGATGCCGTGACGCCCGAGGGGTTCGAGCAGCCGCGCCAAAAGCCCCGGCCGATCCTGGCGGGGAACTACCACGAGCGAGGTCTTCTGCCGCTCGAAATCGGGCTGCCAGGTGTCGCTCGCCGCACGTACGACGAGGAAGCGTGTCGTATTCGTGGTGCTGTTCTGGATGCCCTCCGCGAGCGGCGCCCAGTTCGCCCACTCGGATAGCGCCGGGTGCGCCGGCACGATCGCGGCCGAGGTGGCGCTCACCTCCGAACCGATGAGGTCGGCGCCTGCCTGTGAGTTGGAGGCTGCATACACTACCTGGGCGTGGGGCAGGTGCTGGCGCAGGTAGCGGGTACACTGCCCCTGGGCCACTGGATGACAATAGACCCGTCGCACGCGCTCGATCGGGCCCTGGCCGATCAGGTTGTAGCGGACCTCGACCGAAAGCTCCCACTCGACGCGGACCCGCGCGGCGCGCAGCTCTTCTTGTGTGACCACCACCGTCCCGCTCTCCGAGTTCTCGATCGGAACGATGGCCACCGCCTCGCGGTCCACGGCCGCCCGCTCGATCGCATCTTCGATGCTCGCTGTGAATACGGTGCCCGGTGTGCGGAGGCCGCGCTCCGCCAGCGCCCTCACGTAGAGGTTGGCGCCGACCTCGCTGAACGTGCCGGCGGGACCGAGTACGTAGCAGCGCTCCGGCGCCACGAACTCCGACAGGTTACGCATGCCGAGCGAGTAGCGGAAAAGACGGGACCGGACAAGTACAGTGCCTGACTGGGGAGCCAGAAGACGCCTCCCGCTGCGCCCTGCAGATCCGCTATGATGCTTTCCTGCATGCTCGTGAGATCAGTCGCGGCCAGCGGAAGGTACGCCGCGTCTCTCTTGGCGCTCGCGGCACCGGCGCCAGCAGAAGAACCCGCTCCGGCATCGCTGCGGGCTCCAGAACCCGTCGTCCTATGGTACCGGAGCACCGCGGGATGCCCGGACGGCGCCGACTTTCTGGCGCGGGTAGGCGATCGCGCTTCGTCGGTGCGTTTGGCCGAAGCGGGCGATCGGGTCGATTTCGTGGTGAACCTTTCGATGACGCCCGAAGCAGGCGCCCGCGGACGGCTCGAGCGCGAGACGCAAAGCGGAACCGTTGCCATCCGCGAGGTGGTCGACCCCAGCTGCGAGCGCGCCGCGGATGTGGTCGCGCTGAACCTTGCCCTGGCGCTCGACCCCGAGCGGCCCGCACCGGTGCCAGTGGAACAGCCGACTTCGGCGGCCTCGACAGGTTCCGAACCGGTCAGCGCCAACGAAGGGACCAACACCCAGCAACCGCTTCCGCGGCCGGCGCCGTCCCAGGTCGGGTCACCGCCGCAGCCCTCATTGGAGCGCACGGCAGCCGGATCTCGTCCTGATCGGTGGCGCGCAGGCGTGCAAGGAGGTGTTCTGAGCGGCATGTCGCCCGAGCTCATGGGCCGCGGCGCTGCCTTCTTGGAGCTCGGCGGCGCGCTAGGGCCCCTGCTTGCAGAGGTGACGGTGAGGGTTGCAGCGGTCGGAGCGTTCGGTGGCGCGGACACGGACAGCGGAACCGTGGAGCAGTCGCTTTGGGCCGCGCGACTCGAGGTGTGCCCGGTCAATCTGGGCGGTCCAGTCGTCTCGCTCAGACCGTGCGGGGCCGGGGAAGTGGGGCAGCTGAGGGCGTC
The DNA here is from genome assembly GCA_025937785.1 of Polyangiaceae bacterium. GTDB lineage: Bacteria > Myxococcota_A > Polyangia > Polyangiales > Polyangiaceae > JAICQQ01. The sequence goes on along the minus strand of JAICQQ010000211.1, from coordinate 1,498 downwards.
GCACGCCTACAGCGTCACCGCGTCGTGGGGGGCGCTGGGCGTCCATGCTCGCGGTCAATGGCTGCTGGGTAGTTTTGCAGCCGTCGAGGCCGAGCTGGGAGCCCTGTTCCCGTTGAGCCGCTACGAGATAGTTGCCGGCTCGAGCGTGTTGTATCGTTCAGCGCCGGCCGGCGTTTCCACCGCCATTGGCGTTTCGATCGGATTTTAGTGATCGTGGGCTGATGATTGGGGCATCAGCCGCTCATGGTGGACGCTGCCTCGGCCTGCAGCGGGGTCGCGGTTGAACCATTGACAGAAGACGAGCCGATCTCGGACATCGACGCCCTGCTGAACGCGCACTTCGCGTTCATTTGGCGTGTCTGCAGGCGACTCGGGTTCGCTCCAGCCGACGCAGATGACGCCACCCAGCAAGTTTTCATGATTGCCTCGACCAAGCTCGATCGGATCATGCCCCAGCGGGAGCGGGCTTTCCTCTATGGCATCGCGCTGCGAGTGCGTGGCCACGCCCGCCGAGCGCAGCGACGCCGCCGTGAGGTGCTGGTCGAAGACGTGGAAGCGTCTGCCTGGCCCGCCGCGGGGCCTGACACTCAGGCGGCGCTCGCCGAGGCCTGGCGTCTGCTGGACGAGCTACTTGCCGAGCTCCCCGATAAGCTCCGCCGCGCACTGGTGCTCGCCGAGATCGAGGGGCTCGAGGTCACCGAGATCGCGTCGTTCGAGAACATCCCTGTCGGCACCGCCGCGAGCCGATTGCGCCTCGCCCGTGAGCGATTTCGCTCTATTCTGGACAAGCACCCCTCGAAGAATCCGTTTGGGGGGCGACCTTGAGCCGAGATCCGCTCGACGAGCGCGCCCGCGAGTTGTTCGCGGCAGCGCGTCGTGAGCCGGCTCCGGAGGCGGCGCGGCAGCGTATCGCCGAGGCGCTTCGAGCCCAGCCGCAGCGCGTGACCCCAGCCGCCTCGCCGGGACCCGCGGGGCGCGGGGGGCGCGTCTGGCTTGCCGTGGCTGCGGCCGCAGCCATCGCCGCGACCATCCTCTCGCTGCAAGAGCCTGCGAACCGCGTCGACATCACCGCCGAAGGGCTAGCGCCACCCAGCACCCAGCGACAGGCTCGGGACGCGAGCACGGCGGCGCCCGCACCGGCACCGAGGCCCCCTCTTTCGAGCGATGCGCCGCCCGTAGCGCCCAGCCCACCAGTCAAACGCGCGCCCGCGCCACCCCCCAGCCTGGATCAAGAGCTGGCAAGTATGCAGCGGGCCCGTGCCGCGCTGGGCCGGGGCGATGCTGCAGCCGCGCTCGCCGAGCTCGATCGATTCGGGCGCGGTCCGGGCTGGCGGCAACTTGCCGTCGAAGCACGCCTGCTGCGTATCGAAGCGCTGGCACGAGCGGGGCGGGCCGAGGAAGCGCGGAACCTGGCTCGCCGCTTCGTGGAGCAGAACCCGAACAATCCGCTCGTCGATCGAGCCCGAACCTTCGCAACCCCTCCCGCATCGAGCGGCGT
>JAICQQ010000010.1 GCA_025937785.1 Polyangiaceae bacterium | reverse complement strand
GTCGATCAAGGCCGCGACGGCGACGTCGGCAACATCGTCGCAATCGAGCAAGGGCTCGCCCACGTGTGTAGCAGGAAACGCGATCACTCCGTCCACCGGCGCCAGCAGGCCCTCGTTGAAGTTTTGGTTGAAGAAGGCACACTCGAGGATGGTGAACGCGATCCCGGAGTCGCGCACCGCTTGCTCGGCAGGGTGAACCTGTGGCTCCCCACGCCCGGCCAACAGCACCAGCTTCTCGACACCGCTGCTCGCCGCGGCGCGCGTGAAGCGCCGCACGGCGTCCGCCGCGCCGGGGATCGCCAGATCCGGGAAGTACGTGAGGTACGCGAGGTTGGCGCCTGCCAGCGCGCGGGACCAAGTGCCTTCGTCAGTCCAGTCGAAGGGCACTTGGGTCGATCGAGACGCCAGCCGCACGGGCCACCCGCGCGCACTGAGACGGTCCGCGACGCGCCGCCCAGTTTTGCCAGCTCCACCAAAAACTACCGTATTTTTATGTATTTCTGCCATTTGATCCTCCAACGAGTTCAGAGAGAGAGAGAATGAATCCTGCGCCAATGCATTGCCAGTCGTAACTCTGCAGCTTAGCGTTGCGAAAATGCAACGCTCCCTGAGCTCGCGAAGTGCGTTCGACTGGGACGACGTGCGGCTGTTTCTCGCCCTCTATCGTTCTCGCACGGTCGCTGCCGCCGGTCAGCGCCTCGGCGTCGATGCTTCCACCGTTTCGAGGCGCCTCACAGGGCTCGAAGAGTCGCTCGCGGCGACGCTGTTTCAGCGGGGGCGCTCGGGTATCACGCCCACCCTGGCAGCCGATGATCTGCTGCCGGTCGCCGAGCAGATCGAGGAGGCGATGGGTCGCTTCGCCAGCGCCGCACAGGGACTCGAGCGCGAGGTGACCGGTTTGGTACGCGTCACCTGCCCCCCCGATGCGGCAGAAGTGGTCCTGGTACCGTTGTTGCCCGAGCTCATCGAACGGCATCCGAGTTTGCGCATCGAGCTCGCTCCGAGCGAGGCTCTCGCAGACCTCACGCGCCGCGAAGCCGACATCGCGCTGCGCGTCGTGCGACCCGAGCGCGGTGAGTTGATCGTGACACGCTTGTTCACTCTGAAGTGGACGCTCGCTGCGGCGCCCGAGCTCGCCCGTTCCCTCGGCACCCTGCGGTCGTGGACCGATGCTCCTTGGATCAGCTGGGGAGAGGGCCGTGGCCACGTCCCGGCAGCACGGTGGCGAACCCAACACGTAGCGCGCGACCCGAGCGTTTGTTCGGACAGCCTGCGGCTTCAGATCGCGCTGGCCACCGCCGGTGCCGGGGTCGTGCTGGTGCCCGAACCGAGCCTCGACCACTTCGGGCTCGTTCCGGTGCGCCTCGGGGCAGCTCTGCGCGAAGAGGCCGCGGCGTGGCCCAGCGACGACGTGTTTCTGGTCACCCACCAGATGCTGCGGGAGGTGCCGCGTGTCAAAGCCGTGTGGCAGCACCTGGTCGAGCATCTCGGCGACCACGGAGCGTCGCGTCAGCGCTCGAAATCAAGCAAGTAACAGGAGGTCGTCGAATCATCGGCTCCGGGAGCCAGTTGCTCGTGTCACGCCCGTCTTGGGGCTTCGCGCTCTCACACTCCCCGGCGTTTCCGAAGACCACGACTCGAGACACACGAGCGGATTGCGCCCAACGAAGTCCTGGAAGTTCATAGGTGCTGATGTATATTGGCGTTCAATGGTCTTCGCGCGACAGCTGTTCCCCGTGGTCGCACTCTGGGTCGGCGCGTGTGCGAGTGATGGGGGTGCCCCGGACGGCGGGGCTTCCCCCGGTTCCGGCGGAGTGGGCACGGGCGGAGCCTCGACGACGACTGGGGGGACGTCGGCGGTCGGCGGAGGGCCGACCTCCGGTGGCGGTGCGACCTCCGGTGGCGGTGCGACCTCCGGTGGCGGTGCGACCTCCGGTGGCGGTGCGACCTCCGGTGGCGGTGCGACCTCCGGTGGCGCGCCCACCACCTTCGGGGCAGGCTGCGAATCGGTTGACGACCCGCAGTCGCTGCCGCAGGTGACGCTTCCCCACGACGAATGCACGGGACAGCCCGAGGTCACGCCGCCCGCAGCCCCGGGCGGTTGCCTGCTCTGGACGGGGAGCGGCTACCTCGCAGCCTTCTCCGATGCGCGCGGCATCGTGGTGACCGCGCTGGACGCTGACGGCGCCACCCTCAGCGAGGCCATCCTCAGCACACAGGTGGTCGATGACCTTCGAACTCGCCTGTCGAGGAATGGAGACGAGGTCCTCGTCGTGCTCGATCTGGGTCCGGAAGACGTGGCAGCGGTCGCCGTCGTCGATCTTCAAGGCGCCCCACTCTCCGAGCTCCGCCTGCTCGCAGGAGAGGACTATCCCCAGCGGTTCAATTTTGCGGTCACCCCCAGCGGGGACGGATGGCTGGTCGCGTTCGGCTACAACTACCCTTCGGGATCGCGGGGTATCCTCGTATCGAAGGTCTCGCAGGGCGTCGGCGTAAGCAAGCAGATCGACGTCAGGCTGGGCGGTTACGCGCACTTGAACGGTTTCGCTGCGGGGGAGGACGGCGACGTCATTCTCGATGGGACCTACGACAGCGGCGGTGCATACAGCACCTCTTACGAAATGGTCCTCTACCTGGACCAGGAGCTGGAAAGCGTTTCTTGCGTAGAAGCCCAGCTCGATTGACCGCGGTCCCACGGCGTACACGGCTCGAGGCCAGACTGACGCGAGGGAGCACGGTGCCCCCGCAAGTTTACTCGCGGGACTCGCCCACGAAGCCGCTGCGTGAGCATCGGAACTGAAGGTATACTCCGCCGACCTTGCAATGCTGGACTTGAGCGGTAAGCAGGCGCTCGTCACCGGGGCGTCAGGAGACATCGGGCGTGCCATTTGCCGGCTGCTGGCGGCTCGCGGCGCAGAAGTGGGCATCGCGTACTTTTCGGATCACGAGCGAGCGCGAGCCACCGCCGCTGAGCTCGAAGCGCTTCGCGGGCGCGCGCCGAGCGTCTTTCGTGTCAACTTCGGCGACACCGCGAGCTCGGAGGCGTTCGTAAAGGCAGTGTGCGCTGAGTTCGATCGCATCGATGTTTTGGTCCACGCCGCGGCTTCGGGTGTCTTTCGCGGCGTGCACGAACTGACGGCTCGCCACCTGGACTGGGCCATGGATGTGAACGCCAGGTCGCTCTTCAGCTTGGTCCAGGGCTTGATCCAGGCCGGGCCCGAGCGGGGCTCGCTCTTGGCGCGTGGCGCTTCGATCGTGGCGCTGAGCTCGCTGGGCGCTGTCCGCGCGATCCCACAGTACGCGGCGGTCGCCGCCAGCAAAGCGGCGCTCGAAGCCATCGCTAGGCAGCTGGCGCTCGAGCTAGGCCCTGCGGGGGTTCGCATCAACGTGGTCAGCCCTGGTCTGGTACCGACGCGGGCGCTCGAACACTTCCCGAACCGGGCGCACCTCGTCGAGGTGGCGAGCAGTCGCACGCCGCTCGGGCGCCTCACGACCCCCGAAGACGTGGCCAACGTGGTCGGCTTCCTGTGCAGCGACGCCGCGGCGATGGTTCACGGCCAAACGCTGCACGTGGACGGCGGCTACTCCGTCGTCGGTTGAGCTTCAGACGCCGCCATCCAGTACGATGGTCGCGCCGTTCATGTAGCTGTTCCGATCGGAGACGAGGAACGCCGCCACCTCGGCGCACTCGTCGAAGGTCCCTTTGCGACCGAGCGCGCAATGCCGCAGATACTCGGCCAGCCTCGATTCGGGCAGGTTGGTGCTCACCCCTTCTTCGAGGATGCCGGGCGCCAGACAATTGACGGTAATGCCGTAGCGCCCGATCTCCTTCGCCAGCGCCTCGGTGAAGCCCTTCAGCGCGGCCTTCGAGGCCGCGTAGTGCACGGGCGCTTCCATCATCTTGAGGCCTGCCAGCGAGCTGATGTTGAGGACCCTGCCGCGGCGCCGCTTGATCATGCCCCGCATCACCGCCTGCGTCGTCAGGAAGGCGCCCTTCACGTTGACCGACATCACTCGGTCCCAGTCCTCTTCCTCCATGAGCGCGAGCGGAACGACCTGGCCGACGCCCGCGTTGTTGACCAGGATGTCGATCTGGCCGGCGTCTGTTTCAAGGGTGCGCGCCAGCGTCTGCAAGCCAGCTCGATCGAGCACCGAGGTCTTCGAGGCCCAGCCACGCACCCCGGCAGCCTGGAGGCGCTCGAGCAGATCAGCGGCGTCCGCGTCGTTCCTGGAGTAGTTGAAGGCTACGTCCGCGCCCTCGCGCGCGAGCGCCAAACAGATCGCTCGACCGAGGCCGCGCGACCCTCCCGTCACCAGCGCGACGCGGCCTTCGAGCAGCCTCATCAGGTCACGACGCGGAGCCGCGCGCTCGCTGTCCCCGAGCCCAGCGGAGCATGCTTCGCCCAAGCGGGCACGGCGGTGTCCGGGCCCTTCGCGGCTCCACGATGAAACAGGTTGAAGCCGCAACCGGGCATGATGCGACCGTCCGCCTGCGCGTAGTGGTGACAGCACTTCCGCAGTCGCTCCAGATCGAAATCGTGCGGATCCATGTAGTGGTGCAAGAAGATGGATTTGGCCTGAGCCTCGCCGATGCGCAGCTCTTCCTTCACGCTGACCGGCCGCCCCGGGAACATCACATCGAGCGCTCGCCGCAGCGCCGCGAGCGCTTCGGAACCTCGCTCGATCTCTCGTTCGCGCGCATACAAGTCGTGGATGACCTCGTGCAGCGTGTCGTGCATCTCGGCGGTCGCCGGTAACGTCGCCGACGACCTGAGCAGGCTGCCGTGCTTTCTGAAGTCGATGAAGCGCGGAAACGGCAGGTAACTGCCATCGTTGAGACGCAGCAAATAGGTGAGCGAGACGCACTGCGGATGCGAGCAGGGCAGCGGCGAAAAGTCGCTCTTTCTGATGCGACCGTTGGTTTGCTCGGCCACCGCCGCGATCACGCCTGGAATGGTCAGACGATCCATCGGGTCGTGGCTGAAGCGCCCACCGCCGTTGCCGGTCAAAGCCACGGGCTGGAAGTTCAGCGATAGTATGTGGTCTTCGCCGAGGAGCAGGTCGACGGCCTGCCCGATCTGGTGCTCGTTGACCCCGCGCGCGGCCACGAAAATGAGCTGCGTCGGGATGCGGAGCTCGCGCAATGTGCGCAGCGTCGCCGCTTTCTCTTCGGTGAGATCGCGGCCGCGGAGCACGCGGTGCGTTTCGGCGTCGAAGCCATCGAGCTGCAGCGCGACGTAGGCGCCGCTGTCTTTGATTTGCCTGGCGAAGCCCAGGTCGCGCCCGATGCGCAGGCCATTCGTGATCAGCACCACGCGACCGATCTCGGGGCGATCTGCAGCGCGGATCAGGTCGAAGATGCGGGGGTGGCTCGTGGGTTCACCGCCGCAGATGGCCACGGACTCGCAGCGACCTTCAGCGCGTACTAGCCCCTCGACCGTGCGTTCGAAGACCTCGAGCGACATGTGCGATGAGTACTGGTTGTCGACGATGCAGATCGGGCACTCGAGGTTGCAGTGATCGGTGACCTCGATGATGGGCAGGCAGGTGTGCTGTTCGTGATCGCTGCAGGTTCCGCAATCGACGGGGCAACCGAGCTTTGCCGGCTGCGTGAACTCGAGCGGCTCGGTGCCCGCGCGGGCGAAAGCGTAGGCTTGCACGTAGTACCTGGCGTCCTCGGAGACCAGCGCCTCCGACGGACCGCATTTGCGGCACTCTTTCTTGAAGAAGACCTTGCCGTCACGGATCACCACCTCGGCTTCGAGCAAGGCCAGGCACGCGGGACAGGTCGAGGTCGTCGTCTTGAACAGCCAGTCGCCGGCATGCCCATCGGGCACCTGGCCCTTGGCGAGAAACTCCTCCAGGTAGCGAGCCGAGTCCTCGGCGACGAGCAGCTCTTGCGGGCCGCACTGGGGGCAGCGGAGCAGATTGTAGACGCGACCGGCGCGCAGCACGACGCGCCCTTCGATGCGTGCTGCACACGAGGGACAGCTCGCGTGCTCGTGCGCCAGAAACGTGTGGGGGCGGTCCTTCCGGGCTGGAGTGGGAGTACACGTCGTGCAATCCATGGCGTTCCCTTTCACTCGCGTTCACTCGCTAGCTGAGCTCCGCGCGTCGAAGGGACGGTAGCAAAGAGAAGCCCGGTCCGTAAAGCGCCAAGCTGTGGTAGTACCGCCTCATGCGCTACGTGCTGCTCGACCGGATCACCTCGCTCGAGCCGCCCGAGTTCGCCGCGGGCGTGAAGTGCGTGTCGCTCGCAGACGACATCTTCGTCGATCACTTTCCGGGACATCCCGTGATGCCCGGCGCACTGATCCTCGAAGCGCTCGCTCAGCTCGGCGGCGTCTTGCTCGAAGCCACGCTCCGGCAACGCGGCCGTACCGACCTTCATGCGCTGCTCACGATGGTAGACAAGGCCAAGTTCAAGAAGCTCGTCCGACCCGGCGATCGACTCGAGCTCGAAGCGCTCGGCAATCACGCGAGTGAAGACGGAGGCCGCGTCCGCACCAGCGCGCGCCTCGACGGAGAGCTGGCCGCGGAGGCCGAGCTGACTTTCGCTTTCGCTCGCGTCACCGAGCCCAAGCTGTTGGAACGGCGGCGCGAGGTTCTGAACATCTGGCTCACGGGCTCTTCGGAGGGCGGGCCCGCGACTTCGTCGTGAGCAGGCGCCGCGTCTACGTCGCGGGCCTCGGAGCCATCACACCGCTCGGCGATACCTGGGCCGAGAGCGCCGCAGCGCTCGCCGAAGGGCGCTCGGCGGTACAGGCGGTGCAGCAGTTCGACGTCGCGAACTTCCCGTGCACGGTTGCCGCCAGCATCCCGCGCCGCTTCGAGCACACCGACGACCGCCGCCTCGCGCTGGCCCAGCATGCCGCCCGCGAAGCCTGGGCCATGGCGAGCGCCGACGCCGCGCCCGAGCGCATCGGCGTGTTCATCGGCGCAGAATCCGGCCGCGCCTCGTTCGCGACGATCCGCGCGCTCGCTCGCGCCGCGGGCGGCGGACCGGTATTCGATCACGAGGCGTTCGGGATCCAGGCGCGACCGCTGGCGCAGAGCATCGACGCCAGCGCGGTCTCCCCGGCGGCGGTAGCGTCCGCGCTGGCGCGCGAGATCGGCGCGCGCGGATCAGTGCAGACCATCTCGATCGCGTGCGCGTCCGGCGCCGCCGCCATCGTCGAAGCGACCCGCGCGATCCGGCTCGGCGAGTGCGACGTGGCCCTGTGCGGCGGCGTGGGTGCCGACGTCGACCCGCTGATGCTCGTGGGCTTCGGCAAGCTTGGCGCGCTCTCGGCCCGCGGCGTATCGTGTCCGTTCGACGTGCGCAGAGATGGCTTCGTGGTCGGTGAAGGCGCCGCCATGGTGGTGCTGTCGAATGCACCTTCGCGCTTGGGCATCGAGGTCAGCGGCAGCGCGCGCACGCTGGACGCATACCACTTGACCAAGCCTGATCCGGAAGGCGAGGGTGCTGCGCGAGCCATGTACGGTGCCCTCGCCGACGCCGGACGGACCTCGGTCGACTACGTGCATGCGCACGGTACCTCGACCCCGCTGAACGACGCGGTCGAAGCGAGGGCGATCCGCCGCGTGCTCGGCTCGAACTGGCAGGACGTGTACGTGAGCTCGGTCAAGGGCGCCGTCGGGCATTGGGTGGCCGGCGCCGGAGCGGTCGGCTTTGTGTGCGCCGTCCACTCCGTGCACAGCGGGTGCTTGTTCCCGACCGCGAACCTGAACCAGCCGGATCCCGAGTGCGAGCTGCGACACGTGCAGGGGGCTGCGGTCGCGTGCGACGCTTCTTCGGCGCTGGTCAATGCTTTCGCGTTCGGTGGCGCCAACGCTTGCATCGTCGTGGAACGGGTGACGTGATGGGAGCGCTCGTGCCTCCAGTTCCGATCGTCGGCGCCGGGGCAGTCAGCGCGCACGGGCGCGGCTGGCGGGGCCTCGGCCAAATCCTGACGAGCGTGCGCTGTCAGCCGACGCCCTCGATCGAGCTCGCGGTCTCACACCCGGGCACGTTGTCGTTCGAGGTCGAGTCACTCACTGCACCGGAGTCCGTCGTCGAAAAGCGTGCCCGCCTCTTGATGTCGCGCAGCGCCGTGCTGGCCTCGATGGCGAGCGCCGCCGTGTTGCATGACGCGGACTGGCGTGAGGGACTCGAAGATGTCGGGTTCTACCTCGGGGTCGGCGCGTCGGGAGGTTCCATCGAGCAGCTCACCGCGCTGCTCGCGGCCAGCGTGCGAGACCACGAGCTTTCGCTGACACGCTTCGGCGAAGAGGGGCTCGCTGCCGTAAACCCGCTGTTCGCCTTCCAGCTCATGAACAACTTCACGCTGTGCCACAGCGCCATCCTTCACGGCACCCAGGGCCCCAACGCGGCGTTCTTCTCGCGGGGCACGGGCACGGTCGTGGCGCTGCTCGAGGCCGCGCACGCCGTCCTCGGCGGTGAGTGCGATCGGGCCCTCGCGGGAGGCGCCGATTCGAGCGTGCACGCCGTCACCTGGGCGGAGCTCGTGCGCGAGGGTTGGGCCGAGCGCGGCCTGGTGCCGGGCGAGGGCGCCGCGCTCCTCGCGCTGGCTCGCCCGACGGCTAGCGGGCGGGCCCTCGGGTTCTTGGAGTACGTCTCGGTAACCGGGCACGCGGGGCTCGACGGCTCCGGCGTCGACGCCGTCATCGTCGCGCCGTGGGGACCCCCGGCGCGCGAGTCGATCGCGGCGTTCGCCGACGCCGTGCTGCCCGGCTGCCCGGTGCTCGATGTTTCGATGGTTCTCGGCGAATCGCTGGCAGCCAGCCCGGCGCTGGCCTGGGCGGTCGCCCTCGATCTGCTCGCTTCGGAGCAGCTGGCTCGCGTCGTCGTCGTCAGTCACGGCTTGGACGGCGACGTCGGCATCGTTGCCCTTCGCTCGGGGGCCGTATGAAGCCGCGCGCGGTGATCACGGGTGTCGGCGTCGTCTCCCCCTTCGGAGTCGGAACCGAGCGGTTCTGGGATGCGCTCGCCGCCGGAGCCAGCGCCGTGGGACCGATTCGGTCCTTCGACGCGTCCTGCTTCCCCACGCGCGTCGCTGGCGAGGTTCCCGTGGCGCACACCAGCGCGGCCTGGATGCGCGAACACCAGCCCGAGAGCGCTCACGCGGAAAGCTTCAGCGCTTGGGAGGGCCAGGGCATGCTACGGGACCGAAAGGTAGCCTTCGGCGTGCTCGCGGCGCTCGAAGCCTGGCGCAGCGCAGGCTGTGAGTCAGAGCCGGACGCCTGGCTGTGCCTCGCGCTGGGCCTGGAACGAGCGTTGCTCGAGGACTTTGCGCCGCTCATGCAAGAGGGGCAGATCCGTTGGGCAAGGGAGGCCGAAGCGGCGCTCCCCGGGGTACGCTTTCGGGCGCCGGTGGATCTCACGGCGCGCCTGATCGCCGACACCTTGGGGCTCGGCGGGCCGCGTGTGGTGCACACGTCGGCATGCGCTGCGGGCGCGCTCTCGCTGGCTCACGGCGCTCGTTTGATCGAGCGCGGCGAAGCGGCGCTGGTCGTGTGCGGAGCCTCGGACTCGATGCTGAACCCGCTCGGCATCGGTGGCATGGCGCGGCTCGGTGCCCCGTCGCCGCGTCACGAGCCCGACGCGTGCCGACCTTTCGACCGCAGGCGAGACGGCCTGGCGATGGGGGAAGGCGCGGCGATCTTCGTGCTCGAATCGGCCGAACGCGCCCGGGCGCGCGGTGCGAAACCGCTCGCCGAGGTGCTCGGGTGGGGCAGCACTCAGGACGCTTACAAAGCCACCGCGCCGCGGCCAGACGCCAGCGCAGCGACCCGAGCCATGGTGCGCGCGCTCGAGCGCGCTCGGCTCGACGCCGCTGCGATCGGCTACATCAACGCGCACGGCACCGGGACACCGCTGAACGATCCGGCGGAGGTCCGCGCGATCCGCGCGGCCTTCGGCCAGGTCGCGGAGCGCATACCGGTCAGCTCGATCAAGGGCGCCGTGGGGCACCTGATGGCCGCCTCCGGGGCCATCGAGCTTGCCGCTTGCCTCATGGCGTTTCAGCAGAACATCCTCCCCGGCACCGCGCATCACCGCGAGCGAGATCCGGAGTGCGACCTCGCCATCATCGGCGAAAGTCCGCGCGAGCTGTGCGTCGACCACGTGCTGTCCAACTCGTTCGGTTTCGGCGGACAGAACGCGTCGGTGGTGCTCGGGAGGTGCGCGTGAGCGCTGCCGTCACGGGCTGGTCGCTGCGCTCGCCTCTCGGAAGCTCCGTCGAGGAGCTGACGCAGCGCTGGCTCGCGGGCGAGCGCGCGGCGCAGCAAAACACTCGCTTCCCCAGCCATGGCTATGCGTGCTCACTCGCCGCGCTGATTCCAGGAACACCCCGGCCGTCCCCCCACGCGCGTGTGCTCGGACGCCTCGGGCTGTTCGCGCTCGAGGTCGGGCACGAAGCACTGGCCGACGCTGGCGTCACGGGCGGTCCCAGGTTGGGGCTGTACTCGGCGATGGGTGGGCTGCGTGCCCACTGGAACGACATCATGCCCGCGCTGAGCGAGCAGCGACCCGACCTGGCCGATTCCTGGCATCGAGGGTTCAAGCAGCTCCACCCGTTCTGGATGCTGCAGCACCTTTCCAACAACGCGCACGCACTGCTGGCACAGGACATCGGCGCTCGAGGGGACGGCGTCACTTTCAGCGGCGGCAATGCCGGCGCGCAGGCACTCGCGGCCGCCGTGCGAGCGCTCGCCGCAGGCGCCGTCGACGCCGCCCTCGTGGTCGCCTACGACTCGCTGATCGAACCCGAGACCATCCTCGAGATGGCCGCGCGCGGCGCACTGACCAGCGCTGACCTCGCCGAGCTGAGAGCCCCCTACGACGCACACGCCAGCGGCGCGGTCCCGGGCGAAGCAGCCGCTGCGCTGGTGCTGGAGCGCGCGGAGCACGCGGGAGCCCGAGCCTGGAGCAGGATCGAAGCCGCCGACGCAGCGGATGGCGAGACGGCTGAGCCAAGCGCCGAAGCCATCACTCGGGCGGCCGCTCGCCTGGCGCGCGGCGATCGCATCGTCGACGGATGTGCTCTGGGCCGAGCAGCGCTCGACGGGGGCGAGGTTCGAGCGCTGGCCCGCGGCGTCTCCCCTGCGCTGCGGCTCACGGCGCTCCAAGCCTCGACGGGGCTGCTCGGTGCGGCGACGGCGCTGGTCCAGGCGATGGCGCTGTCGAATCTGCTTCGGCGCCGCCGGCTGCCTCCGGTCGCCTGCTTGCGCGAGCCCGGGCACCCGGCCGTGGTGAGCCAGGCCGAGCCGGTCGACGCCCGTTCGGCGATCGGGCTCAGCGCCAGCGCCCCGGGCCTGGTCGGCGCGGTGCGTGTCTCCGTCGAAGCCGTGACCCGGCGGGCGCGGTCGGCGTGATATGTGTGGAACCAGCCGGAGGCGATGGCCATGGAATCAACTCGAGCAGCCACCCAGGATCGGGCAACCGTCGTGCGCGAGTGCATCGCGAAGTCTCTCTCCCTCGAACTCGAGGCGGTCCCGCTCGACGCGAACCTGATGCACGATCTGGGTGCCGATTCGCTCTCGTTCCTCGATATCGTCTTTCGCCTCGAGCAAAGCTTCGAGATCCAGATCACGCGCGGTGAGATGGAACGAGCCGCCAAAGGCAGCATGAGCGATGACGAGTTCGCACCGAGCGGCGTCATCTCCGAAGCGGGACTCGAGCGTTTGCGCTCACTGATCCCCGAATCGGCGCACAGGATCCATCCCGGCCTAAAACCCGGTCAGATCTTGAGTCTATTCACCCCCCGCACGTTCCTGAACATGGTCGAGGGCAAGCTCAGCGGTCAGGCCGCGGTGTGAGCCGTCCCGTCCCCAACGTGATCAGCGCGGGCGCCGGGCGCTCCGCGAAACGAGCGTCGCGATTGCGGTAGAGGACGTTGTAAGCGCAAGAAGGAACGTTGCTCCCGTCGGGCTCGCGAATACCCACGCAGCACTGCCGGATCCGGTCGGTGTCGAAGTTCTCCTGGTCCATGTGCGCGTGAACGTACACGGCCTTGCACGCAGACTCGGCGATGTGCAGGCGCTCGCGATCCGACAGCTGCGGCGCGAAGAGTCTTTCGGTGAGCTCGCGCAGCACGGCGAGCACCTCGCTGGCGTGCGAGCAAGCGAGGTCTCCGGCCCACAGCCGGTTGACGACGTCCTGCAGCTTTCGCTGCATCTCCGCGCCCGGCTCGAGGTAGAGCGCGCCCGCGAGCATCGCGCGCAGATCGGCCGCATGCATGAAGCGGGGAAAGGGCAGCCAGCTACCGTCACGCAGGCGGAGCAAGTAGGTCACCAAATAGCAGAGCGGATGCGCCGCGGGCGAGGGCACGAAATCGGAGACCGCGAGCGCGCCGCGGGTCTGCCGCTCGACGTCCGCCAACACGTCGTAGGTCGAGTAGCGCCCGGCGCGATCGAAGCTAGTGCCACCTTGCCCCGTAAAGGTCATGGTGTGCAACTCGACGCTGCGAATGAAGTCTTTGGTGAGGGCGAGCTCCAAGAAAGCACCGATCTCGTCGTCGTTCGAGCCGCGAGCGATCACGGGCAGCAGCGTCGTGCTGACGGCGTGCTTCTCGAGCAGCGCCAGCACCCGCAGCTTGGCGTCGAGCAGCTGCCCGCCCAGCATTTTTCGGTTGGTCTCGGCCTTGAACGAGTCGAACGACAAGATGACGCGCGCGTCGAGCCGGGCCAGTCGCTCGAGCAGCCATTCGTCCTTGAGAAAGCGGAGCCCGTGCGTCGAGACCGTGATGCGGTGGATACCTTCCTCGTAACACAACTCGACCAGACGCTCGAAAGCCGGGTGCTGAGTGGGCTCGCCGCCAGTCAGGTTGATGATTCGGCGTTCGGGATCCGTGTGCCGCAGGTGGCCGAGCACCGCGCGGAGCTCTGCCTCGGACATGTGATACGCCCCCTGGTTCTTGTTGTGCGTGTAGCAAATGGGGCAGTCGAGATTGCAAGCAGAGGTGATCGGCACGATCGGAAGCGCGACACGCTGTTCGTGGCTCGTGCACGGCCCGCAATCGAAGGGGCACCCCTGGGCGACCTGTTTCCGTGGCACCGGGGGCACGAGCGCGGGCGCATGCTTCAGCATCTCGACGTACCAGTCGGCGTTCGAAGAAACGAGCACCTCGGCCGCGCCGTGCTCGGGGCAACGTTTGCGCATCACTACCCGCGATTCGACCCGCCAGATCTCGGCGCTCACGCTGCGCCGACAGGTGGCACACAAGCTCGTCGTGGTCGAGAGCAGCGCCTCAACCACGGCTCGCCTCCCCAGGGTCGCGCCGCGTCAACCGGCGCCGCAACCAGCGATCGAGGACCGGCAACACCAGCGCCATCCCGGCGACGTTGCCGAGCCAAGTCGGCCAAGGCGACGCCGTCAGGCCCGCGAGCGGCGGCCAGGGCCGGAACGCCAGGTTCACGTTCAACGCGGGCTCCGTGAGCCAGCGTGAGACTGGGATCAACCCGACATAAAGCGTCCCTGCGGCGAGGGGGGTCCAGCGGGGCCAAGCGGCGCCGCGGCGCAGTGTCACGAGTCCGGCGACGGGGGGCAACATGTGCACCAAGACGGAGGTGACGGTCGTGCTACGAAGAACGATCACGTCGAGCGCGTATGCCGGAACCCCGACCGCTACCTGGAACAGGGTCCCCACCGCGACCAGCCAGGTCCGCTGCGTGAGGATCCCGAGGCCGATGCTGAACGACGCGACATGGCATGCCCACAGCATTTCTGCGAGCAGCCCATGCTCGAGTTTGTGCGCCGCGTGCAGCGTCCACGCACCCATCGCCAGCAGCGCCCAAAGCACCCGCTGGGTCATCGCGCAGCTCGACGAAAGGGTGTGACCACTTGGTTCCAGAAGCCGCGCGGCGCCGAATCATGCTCGACACCGACGGCGAGGGGGCCGCTCGGGCGCGGCGCCTCGTAGGTGCCGAAGAGCACGTCGAACAGCATGACCAGCGTACCGAAGTTCCGATTGCTTTCGGCGAGCGCGCGCGAATGATGGTGTCGATGCAGCGCGGGCGTGCAGACGAGCCAGCCTAGCCAAGCCGGCGTCCGCATACGAATGTTCGCGTGCTCGAGCACCCCCAGAATGCCGCTGATCGAAGCGACCCAGGTCAGCATCGCGTCGGGGGCGCCCAGCACCACCAGCGGCGCCAGCGCCATGAAGGCGGCAGGCCCGATGTCGACGAAATGAAAGCGGCCGGCGCGCACCAGGTTCAGCCGCTCACCACGGTGATGCAGCGCATGGAACGGCCACAGCCACGGCACTTCATGGAACAGGCGGTGTTGCCAATAGCTAACGCCTTCGGCCAAAAACACGGCGAAAGCGACCTGCAGTGCCAACGGCCAATCGCTGGGCCACAGCGGCTCGCGCACGTACGAACTCAGGCCATGGCCGAGCGCCGCGCAAGCCCCGACCGCGAGCACGTAACCGAAATGGTAATTGAAGAAAAAGTGCGCCGCGTCGACGGCAAACGCTTGGTCGAGCTCGACGTATTCGGCCCGCTCCGGGCGCACGCGCTCGACGATCGCAGCCACTACCGCCAGGAAGCCCACCACCAACCCGGTCACCAGAAACTCAGGGACGAGCCCCTGTACGGCCGACGTCGCCGCCAGCGCAGTGAGCACGAACAGCGGCGGGATCGCGTAGTCGACCACCTGCGTGAGCGCACCGGATCGCATCGCTCAGAGCCCCCCGTTCACCGGCAGCACCTCACCGTTCATGTACGTATTTTCTAGCGCTAGCCACAAGATGGCGCGAGCGGCTTCGTCCGGTGTACCGATGCGGCGCAGCGCGCTGAAGTTTTCGTAGTCGGCCACCAGCCGCGGTGAGATCTCGCGCGACAGGCCGGCGTTCAAGAGCCCCAACGCCACCATGTTCACCCGAATACCGTGCGGCCCGAGCTCCTTGCCGAGCGCCATGGTCATGGCCGCCAGCGCCCCTTGGCTCGCCGCGAAATGCACCGGCAGCGGGATCGACTGGGACCGATCCATGGCCCCCACGAGCACCACGTGACCGCGCGTTCGCCGCGCCATGCGCGGCGCGAGCGCCTGACACGCCACGAAGGCGGCCTGCACGTTCACGCCGTGCACCGCGCGCCAAGCGTCGTCGTCGATGCCGGCGAGTTCCAGGTTACGGCTTTGGGCCGCGCAGTGGATCAACAGATCGGGAGCCGCCTGAGTCCGGTCGAGCTCGTCGATCAGCTCGCGGATCGCCGCGGGTCGACTCAGGTCGACGCAAACCGCGCGCTGGGCGTACTCCGCCGCCAGGGCCTCGGCCCGCTCGTGCGACCGGTGATAGGTAAACACCGTGGGTACGCGAGCCTCGGCGAGTCCTCGCAGCACGGCGCTGCCCACCGCGCCGGTGCCGCCGAACACGAGGGCTTGCGACGAGCTCACGTCAGCGCGCACAGCTCTGACAGCTCCTCTCGCACGACGCTGGTGAACTCGGCGAGCCGCTCGGGCTCGATGGTGAAACGCGGTTGCAGCCGGAGCACGCTCCAGTCGTGCCCGCACACGAAGCAGAAGTAGCCACGCTTGTAGAGCCGGTGGCACAAGAGCAAACCGACGCTCGGGTGCCCCGACAGGTCGCTCATCCCGAAATGCTCGAAGGACAGCCACGGATGATCCGTCCCCTCGAGCGCGATGCCGACAGCGAGCCCGTCACCCCGGACCTCGTCGAACAGCGGCAGGCCCGCGAGCGCCTCCGTCAGGCCTCGACGGAAGCTCGCGCCCAGCTCCCGAACGCGAGCGATTAGCTCGCCGGTGAGCAAGTCGAGCGCCGCGTGCGCCGCGACGCACACGGGAGCGCTGCCGCTGAAGGTGCAGTTGTGCGCCTCCGCGGTCTCGAAGTTCTGCCCGTAGGCGCGCTCCCACAGCTCGCGCCGCGTCAGCATGGCTGAGATCGGCAAGAGCCCGCCACCGAGATGCTTGCCGAGCAAGACCACGTCGGGTCGCCGGGGCCAGGTCTCGCTCGCCAAAAAGCGCCCGGTTCGGCCGAGGCCCGTCTGGATCTCGTCGGCCACGAGCAGCGCCCGGTGTTCGCGCGTCAGCTCGCACAGCGCCGCGACGTAGTTCGCCGGCAGTGGATGCACGCCACCCTCGAGCTGAATCGGCTCCACCACGATCGCTGCGACGTCGCCTCCACGTAGCGCTCCGGCCAGCGCATCGAGGTCTCCGAACGGGAGCGCGCCCAGCCCGGGAACGTGGGGCTCGAAGGGATCGCGAAAGACCCCTTTCGCCATGAGCCCGCAGCTGCCCATGGTGCAACCGTGGTAGGCGCCCTCGAGTGAAAGCACACGCGGCCTGCGAGAAACGGCGCGAGCGAGCTTGAGAGCGGCTTCGACCGCCTCGCTCCCCGAGTTCGAAAAGTAGACGTTCGAATACGGCGGTGCCGGCTCGCCGGTGGCACGGGTTCGTTCGCACAGCCGCCGCGCGAGGCTGCCCGCGTACGGGTTCACCCTCGAAGGGAACCACGAGGGTGAATCCGACTCGAGGAACTCGAGCAGGGCCCGGGCGATGGCAGGGTGGCGATGCCCGAAGGCCTGGGTCCCGTGAAAATCTTCGATGACTCGGCCCTCGTCCGTCACCAGGCGACCCGCGTCCACGTGGTGCACGGCGCTCGGTTCGGCCGCGAGCTGAGCACGCAGAGCGACCAAGGGGTTCACGAACTCTCGAAAATCGTCAAACCCCTCACGCAAGATCCGGGCCACGGTGCTCTGAGTGGTCACGTCACAGGCCTCCGTCGAACACGAGCTTCGCGCCCGTCATGAAGCTGTTCTCGTCCGACACCAGAAACACGACCGAGTCGGCGATCTCGACGACCGTCCCCAGGCGACCCATCGGACATTGTGTCAGGTACTCGTCAAGCCGATGGCGAGGCAGACTCCTCGCGAGACCAACGTCGAGCAGCCCCGGCGCGATCAAGTTGACCTTGATGTCGTAGCGGCCGACCTCGCGCGCCAGCGCCTCGGTCATACCTCGCAGCGCAGACTTGGCGGCGGCGTAGTGAATCGGCGCCTCTACTACTCGTTCGGACGCGAAGCTGCCGACGTTCAGGATGTGACCGCTGCGCGCACGAATCATCGACTTCAGCACGGCCCTCGAGAACAAGTAGGCGCCCTTCACGTTGGTGTTCATCACGGCGTCCCAGTCGGCCTCGTCGAGCAGCGCGAGCGGCAAGATCTGAGTGGGGCCGGCGTTGTTGACCAAGACATCGACGCCGCCCCAGGCCTCGCCCAGCGCCGTCACGGTTCGCCCCACGTGCGCCGCATCCGCGACCGACCCCTGGAACACGAGCGGCTCGCTGCCCGCCTGCTCGATGCGCCGCCGCGCGTCGTTCGCATCCTCGACGTTGCGCGAGAAGGTGAAGGCCACCTTGGCGCCGGCACGCGCGAACGCCTCGCACAGGGCCAGGCCCAGGCCGCGCGAGCCTCCGGTCACGAGGCAACGTTTACCAGCGAGTCGGCCCGGTCCCATGTCACCCAGTCACGATCGGTAAACTCGGGAAGGAGCGCTGCCCGCCCGTGCGATCGTTCCAGCGCCGCGGCGTGAGATTGAAATGCGCTTCTTTCTCCCTATACAGCACGTTGTAGTTGCACACCGGGATCGTGGTTCCGTCGGCGTAGCAGTTGCTGTCACAGCAATCCGCCGCGCGCTCGGTGTCGAAGGTCTCTTCGTCCATGTGCGAGTGAACGTAGACCGCCTTCACCGCCTGCTCGGCGACGCGCAACGCAGCGGCGTGTGACAGATCCTCGCCCGAAGGAAACATCAGCCCCAGCAAACGCTTGAGCAACCCGAGCGTGCGTTCGGCGTCCGGGCCGCCACGGATCCACAGCCGATCGATCGACTCACGCATCGCGCGCTCCAACTTGGCCGTCGGCTCGAGATAGAGCCGATCCGAGAGCGCTTCGTACAGCTCCTGTTTCGTCATGAAGCGCGTGAACGGGATCGGGTCACCCCCCTCGGGATCGACGAGCAGATACGCGATCTGGTAGCACAGCGGGTGCGCGCACGGGGACGGCACGAAGTCGTCGACGCAAAGCAGCCCTTCGCTGGTCTCTTCGATGCGCTCGAGCACTTCCAGCATCGAGATGCGGCCGCTGCGCGGGAACGCCACGCCGCTCTGCCCGGTGAACGTCATGGTGTGCACTTCGATGTGGCGAATGTTCGGCTTACCGAACGCAAACCGGAGGATCCTGCCGATCTCGTGATCGTTCACCCCGCGGGTCATGACCGGGATCAGCGTGGTATCGACGCCGTGCTTCTCGAGGTGCTCGAGACAGGCCAGCTTGATGCTCAAGAGCCGCGCGCCTTGCAGCACCTCGTCGGCGTCCTTCTCGAACGAGTCGAAAGAGAGCGCCACGCGACCGCCGAGCTCGGCGATGCGTTCCACCAAGCCTTCGTCCTTCGCCAGCCGGATACCGTTCGTGCAAATCGTGACGCGGTGGACTCCCGCCTGGCGCGCCATCGCCAAAAACTCGAGAAAATGCGGATGCACCGTCGGCTCGCCCCCGGTGAGGTTCACGATGTCGAGCTCACCCCCGTGGTCCGTTCGCAGGTGATCGAGCACCCGCGCGAAGGCACCGACATCCATGTGGAAGGCACCGTCGTTCTTGTTGTGCACGTAGCAGATGGGACAATCGAGGTTGCACGCGCTGGTGATGGTGACGACCGGAAGCCGGATGCGTTGCGTGTGGTTCTCGCAAGGACCGCAGTCGAAGGGGCATCCGTGATCGACCGCTCGCTGGATGACCTTTGGCGCAACTCGCCGCTGCTGGATGGAGCGCGTGCGCTGGTACCAATCGGCGCTGGTGGACAGACGCACGGCTTGCGGACCGTGGTCGTGGCAGGTCTTGCGCATCCACACCTCCCCCGCCGCATCGGCCACGATCTCTGCCGGGAGCGCGTTCTTGCATACCTTGCACAGACTCGTGGTCCGATGAAGCACACGCTCTAGAGTCTGCTGCGCCAGCCTCGTCTCCATCCGACCTCCAGCGAAATCGCTGGAGCAAAGTAGCAAGCCGAGCCGGAGCCGGTCAACGCGCGGCGACCGAATCCATCCAACGAGCAGAAAGGAGGCGCTGCCCAGCGTCCGATCAGGCTGTCAGTCGCGGCGGGGAGCCGTGACATTCACCGGTGAGCTCGGCTCCACGCCACCAGTCTTGGCGCGTTCGATGCTTTCGAGCACGATGCGGCGCGCTTCGCTCGCGTCACCCCACCCTAGCACCTTCACCCACTTGCGCGGTTCGAGGTCCTTGTAATGCTCGAAGAAATGCTCGATTTGCTCCACCGTGATGCTGGGAAGCTGAGTGTAGTCGTTGACCTGGTCGTAGCGACGGGTGAGACGAGAGGCCGGGACCGCGATCAGCTTCTCATCGATGCCGGCTTCATCCTGCATGAAAAAGACGCCCACGGGTCGCACGGCGATGACCGCACCGGGAACGATGCCGCGCTGGTTGGCGACGAGCACGTCGAGTGGGTCGCCGTCCCCCGAGAGCGTGTGCGGCACGAAGCCGTAGTTGCCGGGGTAGCGCATGGAAGTGTACAGAAAGCGGTCTACCACCAGCGTCCCCGCCTCGTAATCGAGCTCGTACTTGATGGGTTCGCCGCCCACGGGTACCTCGATGACGACGTTCACTTCGTGCGGAGGGTTGCTCCCGACCGAGATGGCTTCGATGCGCATTTTGGGGCGGGGTTAAGCACGAGCCACGCAGCCTGTCCCGGACTTTCTGACAAGACGCAGCAAAAGGTCGTTCGGACTCGAACCCGCGTCGCGAATTGAGACCGGCCCCGCAACCTGCGGGGAGGCATGTTTCGATTCGTTGATGCGGGTGGTTGCGCGCTCCCATTCACGATCGAGGATGGAGGTTGGAAGCATGAAGATTCAGCGGTGGATAGGCGCGTGTTTGCTCGCGGTGGGGGCGTGCCAGGGAGAGAACAGCGTGGTCGGGGAGTCTGGGACTGACCCGTTGACGGGCACGGAAGGCCCTACGCAGGGAGGCACCACGCATCAATGGCTAAGCCCTATTAACTTTTCGAACGATCCCAGGATGTGCATGCCAGCCGCGCTACCGGTCGGTGACGGGGCAGCGACTTGCGTCATGGTTGAGGTCGTGGGCAGCGACGAGGAGCATGCCGACTGCACGTGCAGCGGACCCGGGCGTCAGCCCGCGAGTGCGGCGCTCGTAGAGCTCTTGCAGAGCGACATGCTGTTCCAAGGTCACTGCCAGGCTCCCGAAGAGTGTGCCGCGCATTGCTTCTGCGAGGTGCAACACCTGACTGACAACGCGCGTGCCCAGTGCCAGAACGAGGAGGCAACCGGCGACGCCGTCGGCTGGTGCTACGTTTCACCCGCGCAGGGTCTGGGCAATCCTGAACTCGTAGAACAATGCCCAGCCACTGAGCAGCGCCGGTTGCGTGTCCTCGGCATCGAGCGGCAATCCGAGGACGACTTGCATTACATCGCTTGCCAGGGTACCGACCGGCAGGTCACGCCCGCAAAACTCGGCGAGACCTGCGTCGTGGGCAGCGAGTACGATCCGACCTTCAGCGGCTTCTACGTCGGCAACGTCTCCACCGAAACGCAGTCGCCCGCATGCGAGTCGGGCGTCTGTCTCGTCAACCATCTCCAGGGGCGAGCCAGTTGCCCCTACGGACAGTCCGAGGAACAGGCCGCCATCGACCCTGTATGCTTCGTGCCGGACAGCCACACACCCGTCACCGTCCCGGTCGTGCCACAGCTCACGGCGCGCCGGTCGACAGAGACATCGATCTGTAGTTGCCGCTGCGACGGGCCGGGTGATGGGCCCTTCTGCGCGTGCCCCGATTCGATGGAGTGTGCACCCCTGTTCGGCGACATTGGCCTCGAGGACCAGGTCGACGTCGCGGGCTCGTACTGCGTGCCCAAGGGCAGCGAGTACGATCTCGTGCAACAGGCGGGGGAAGTCTGCGATCGCGTTCGGGGCAATTGCGAGGAGGGGACCCCTTAGTGAGGCGTGCGGCTTGAAGTTGCCTTGGGTGGCGTTGGCGGTGGGCCTCATGACCGCACCCAGCTTCGCGGAAGAAAAGACTGCGCTGGTCGTGATCCGCGAAGCTGGGGCGGAGACCTGCCCTGACGCCGTGCAGGTGGCGGCTCACGTGAACGCGATCGTCGCGCGCGAAGTCATTGGTCCTGGACCTGGAGAAGATAGCGCTTGGATCGAGGTCACTATGCACCGAGCGGGCGAAGGTTACGGCGCGACCGTCCGCACCTACGGACGCAGTGTCGGGCAACGCCAGCTCAGCGACGCTGGCCCGGGCTGCACTGCCTTGGGAGAAGCGGTAGCCGTCAGCTTGGCGCTGATGTGGACCAGTCAGGAAGAGGCGCCGGCGCCCGAGGATCCTCCGCCCGCTACGGAGGAAGGCACCAGCTCCGACCCCGTAGCACCCCCAGAGCCAGCGCAGCCGGCAGCGACGCCCAAACACCCCCCAGCTCGGCGCGCGCCGCGGCGAGCACCCACGGATCCCTGGCTGCGCCTGGGCGTGGACGCGCTCGTGGGCGTGGCAGCCTCGGTCCTCGAGCATCCCGCGCCTGGCGGCGAGCTCGGCGTCCGCGCCGACCTCGGCACGAGCGCATCGTTCGGCATCGTCGCGGGTGGCGTTGGACCCGATCGCATCGACAGTCATGGCGGGAGCGTCACCCTGTCGCTGCTGTTTGCCGCCCTGCGGGCGTGCGTTGGTGTCATCGACAGGAGCCCGCGCGTTTGGTTCTGCCTTCGACCCACCGTGGGCAGGCTCGCTGGCGCGGGGACGGGCTTCGACGAGTCCTGGGAACACGAGCATGTTCAGCCAGCGCTGGGCGTGGGTGTAGAGCTGCGAGGACGCGTCACGCACGCCCTGGGGTGGGCCGCCGAGCTCGTCGCCACCGCGCCGCTGGAAAGGCAGGGGTTTTCGGTAGTGGACGCCGAGGGCGAACACACGGTGTTTTCCAGCCCGAATCTGGGCGTGTGGGCCTTGGTGGGCGTTTCGTGGGAGCTTTACTGATGGGCGAGGCGGCGGCTTTTGCGGAGGTGTATCAGGCGAACTTCAGGTTCGTCTGGCGCGTGCTGGCGCGTCTGGGCGTACCCGATCGCGATCTGGCGGACAGCACGCAGGACGTGTTTCTCGTCGTCCACCGCAAGCTCGACGAGTTCGACGGTCACAGCCGCATCACCACCTGGCTCTACGCGATCTGCTTTCGCGTGGCGAGCCAGCGACGGCGAGCAGCTCCCACACGCCTGGAGGTACTCGACCCAGAAACCCCGGTCGAAGCTAGCGATGACGCCGGTGACGATCGCGCGGCAAAGCTGGCGCATTATCGCCGCTTGCTCGCGGGTGCGCTCGATGCCATGCCGCTGGAGCAGCGGGCCGTCTTCGCGTTTTACGAGCTCGACGGCATGAGCGGCGAAGAGATCGCGGAACAAGTGGGAGTCTCCGTGGCTACCGTGCATTCCCGCCTGCGGCTGGCGCGCGGGGCGTTTCAACGATTCGTGGAGCGCACCGAAGCGCGCGCTTCCTTCCAAGAGTCCCGCTGTGGAGGTGCCTCATGATGCCCAAGCGCTGGCTACATCCGGACAGCGAAGCGAACGAGATCCAGCGTACCTTGTTGAGGCTGAGTCCCGACCCCGAACCCGACCCGGGCGAGCAAGAGCGCGTCTGGCAAAGCTTGCTCGCGAGGATCCCCGGTGCCACAGACCCTGACGGCAGCGCGTCGGTGGGCACGCCGGCCACCAGCGCAGGCGGCGGCAGCCGCTCTGTCAGAGCCCTGCTCGCCAATCATGGTCTGGGGTTCGCCGCGGGCGTCGTGACCACGACGTTGGCGTTCTTGTTGATCGCTCCCTACCGCTCGAACCAGGCTCCGACGCCCAGCCCTCGTTCGGCGCCCGAGACGAGCGTCCCGACGCCCCCTGGCAAGACTGGGGCCGCGCCGGCGCCCGCACCCAGCAACACGATGATCGAAACCCTCGAGCTCGAGCGAACGCCCACGAGCCAGCCCACACCGCCGAGGCTGTCTTCGAGCGCGGCAACCAGCGAGCCGGCGTCCGTGCCGCGAGCCGCCAGTTCCTTGAGCGAAGAGGTCGCGCTACTGCGCGAAGCGCGCTCGCGCCTGGCGCACGGCGACCTCGACGGCGCCTCGGAGGTGTTGGCCGCCTCCAAAGCCAAGTTCCCCAATGCGCGCCTGGCGCAAGAGCGAGAGGCCGCGACCATCGAGCTGTTGCGCCGTTCGGGCGATCCGGCAGCCGTGGCGCGGGCACGCGCATTCTTGGCCAAGTATCCACGCAGCCCGCATGCCCGCCAGGTACAGCGCGCCTTGCCCGCCGACGCGGACTAACGCCGGCGGGGCAAAAGATCGCTCTGCGGCACCTTTGCGCCCACCGGAGTGATAATGTGGCCAACTTCGCCGGCGTTTTCGCCGGCCCAATTCTTGCTGTCCGCGCTCGGCGATGAGCCGACAGGACGAGGTGCGCACCCCGCCCCTTCAACACTTCGGGATTGGTGCCTTGCTAATCGGCGTGATCGCCGCCGAACTGCTCACCCCACTCGGCCTCGCGGTGTGGGTGTTCTACGCGCTGCCACTCGGCATGTGCCTGTTCACGCGCAGCCCCATGCTGCCGCTCTTCGTGGCCGCGCTGGCGACCGTGGTGACAGCCCTCTCCTCGGTGTTGGACCCCCTCCGCTCCGTGTCGCTCGTGGAAAACTGGCTCGGTCTCGCCAACCGCAGCATGTACATTGCGACACTCTGGCCGGTGGCGCTCATGGTACGCAAACTCATGATCGCTCGCGAGGACAGCGAGCGTGAGGCCTGGCTGCGCCGGACGCAGGCTACACTGCTCGAATCACTTCAAGGCGAGCTGCCGGTCGGCGAGGTCGTGAAGCGGACACTGGACGGGGTGGTGCGCGCCGTGAACGCGCAGGTCGGCGCGGCTTTTCTCGTCCAGCGGGACGGCGCGCTCGAGTTCGCGGCTGGCTACGCTCTCGACGACGATGACACCAAGCTCGCCTTTCGTGCCGGGGAAGGCCTCGTGGGTGCCGCGGCCGAGAATGGCCGCATCACTATCGTGCCCGAGGTGCCCGAGGGGTTCCTGCGCGTGCACGCGGGCATCGGAAGCGGCGCGCCCCGCTCGGTGACGATCGCTCCGCTCCGCACGGAAACGCGCACGCTCGCCGTGCTGGCGCTGGGTACGATGGGCAAGGCAACTGAAACGGATCGGGCCTTGCTGGAGCGGATCTCGGAACCCACCGCGATCGCGATTCGCTCAGCCGAGTACCAGAAGCGCCTGCGCGAGCTGCTCGACGAGAGCCAACGGCAGGCGCATGAGCTCCAGAGCCAACAGGCGGAGCTCGAGGCACAGCAGGCGGAGCTCGAGGCAGCCAACGAGGAGCTGGCGCAAACCAATGCGACCATGGAGATCCAGTCCGAAGAGCTCGAGCGCCAGCGCGACGAGGTCGCCGCCGCACGCGATGCGGCAGAGCAAGCCAGCCAGTACAAATCCGAGTTCCTGGCGAACATGTCCCACGAGCTCCGGACACCGCTCAACAGTTCGTTGATCCTCGCGCGGCTGCTCGCAGACAACGCCGAGGGCAACCTCAACGAAGAGCAGGTGCGCTCGGCTGAAACCATCTACAGCGCCGGCAACGATCTCTTGGTCCTGATCAACGATATCCTCGACCTCGCGAAGATCGAATCGGGTCACGCCGACGTGAGCGCCGAGCCCGTCTCCCTCGCGAACGTCCAGGACAGCCTCGAGCGCTCGTTCCGGGCGCTCGCGACGCAAAGAAACCTGACCTTCCGCATCGACCTCAGCGCGGAGCTCGAGCCTACGCTGCAAACGGACAGCCGCCGCTTGGAGCAGATCTTGAAGAATCTGCTCGCGAACGCCTTCAAGTTCACCGAGGCCGGCTCGGTCGAGCTCTTGATCACACGCGGAGCAGCGGGTCGCATTCGCTTCTCCGTGCGTGACACGGGGTTGGGCATCGCACCGGATCAGCAAGAGGTGATCTTCGAGGCGTTCCGTCAGGCGGACGGCACGACGAGTCGCAAACACGGCGGCACCGGCCTCGGCCTGTCAATTTCCCGCGAGCTCGCGCGCTTGCTCGGCG
Source organism: Polyangiaceae bacterium (assembly GCA_025937785.1). GTDB lineage: Bacteria > Myxococcota_A > Polyangia > Polyangiales > Polyangiaceae > JAICQQ01. The sequence goes on along the minus strand of JAICQQ010000010.1, from coordinate 56,973 downwards.
GCGACATCTCGGTCGAAAGTTCGCTCGGCAAGGGCAGCACCTTCACGCTCGAGTTGCCGCTCGAGGGCACCCTTCCCGAGCCCGCCCAGGCGCCGCTGCCCGCCAAAGCCGCCTGGGCGAGTCCCGAACGCGTATCCGTCAGGGCCGAGCCAAAGGCGCCCTCCCAGCGCACGCCGGCGTTCAGCGACGATCGCGAGGGTCCGCGCCAGCGGGGTCGCTTGATCCTGGTCGTGGAGGACGACGCTGCCTTCGCCCGCATCCTCTACGACCTCGCCCACGAGCTGGACTTCGACTGTGCGGTGGCGCACACGGCAGAAGAAGGGTTGGCGCTCGCCAGCGAGCTCCAGCCGAGCGGTATCTTGCTCGACGTGGGCTTGCCCGACGCTTCCGGTCTCTCGGTGCTGGAACGGCTGAAACGCAACCCTGCAACGCGCCACGTGCCGATTCACATGATCTCCGCAGCGGACAACGTGCAGACCGCGCTCGAGCTCGGCGCGATCGGTTATGCGTTGAAGCCGGTCGCGCGAGAGGATCTCGTCACCGCCCTGAAAAAGCTAGAGGAACGCTACGAGCGCGAGGTGCGACGCGTGCTCTTGGTCGAGGACGACCCGCGCCAGCAAGAGAGCCTGAAGCTGCTGCTCGGAGGGATCGGTGTGGAGCTCGTCGTCGCGGGCAGCGTCAAGGAAGCGCTGCCCGAGCTCGAGCGCCGTAGCTTCGACTGCATGGTGCTCGACCTCACGCTGCCCGACGGGTCGGGTCACGATCTACTCGAGAAAATGGCCGAGGGAATCCGCTACTCATTTCCGCCGGTCATCGTCTACACGGGCAAAGATCTCGAGCGCGCTGACGAGGAAAAACTGCGAAAGTACTCGCGATCCATCATCGTCAAAGGCGCCCGCTCGCCCGAACGCCTACTCGACGAGGTCACGTTGTTCTTGCATCGCGTCGAGTCGACGCTGCCCCCCGACCACCGCCGTATGCTCGCCGACGTGCGCCAGCGCGATACGGCGTTCGAAGGGCGCACCATCCTCGTCGTCGAGGACGACGTGCGCAACGTCTTCGCGCTCTCGCGCGTGCTCGAGCCGCGCGGTGCGACGGTGCTGATCGCGCGCAACGGCCGAGAAGCCCTCGAGGTGCTCGACCGCGAGCCCAGCGTGGACCTGGTCTTGATGGACCTGATGATGCCGGAGATGGACGGCCTCACCGCCACCCGCGAGCTCAGGAAGCGCGAACGCCTGAAGCAGCTTCCCGTGATCGCGCTCACCGCCAAGGCCATGGCCGACGATCGCGAGCAGGCGCTCGGCGCGGGCGCCAACGACTACATGGCCAAACCCTTCGAGGTCGAGCGATTGGTGTCCCTATGCAGAGTGTGGCTGCCACGATGAACGCCACGTCAGAGCTCACCGAGCTCGAGATCGACCTCTTCCTCGAAGCGTTTTTTCGACGCTATCGGCATGACTTTCGGCGCTACGCACGCCCGACCATGCGCCGCCGCCTGCAGCTCGCGCTCCAGCACTTCGAGTGCCAGAGCCTGTCACTGCTGCAACATCTCGTGCTGCGAGATGCGGCGACGGCAGCCGAGATGCTCGGCTACCTGACGGTGCAGGTGAGCAATCTGTTCCGCGATCCCGGCTACTACCTGGCATTGCGGCAGCAAGTTCTGCCACTGCTGGCGACCTATCCTTCGCTCAAGGTCTGGGTCGCGGGCTGCGGCGCCGGCGAGGAGCTGTACTCACTCGCGATCTTGCTCCACGAAGAAGACCTGCTCCGCCGCACGTTGCTCTATGCGACCGACGTGAACGCAGAGGCGCTGCGCCGCGCAGAGCTCGGCGTGTACGCGATCGACCGGGCCCGGACCTTCTCGGAGAACTACCGCTCGGCGGGCGGCAAAGCCTCGCTTTCGGACTACTACACGTCCGCTTACGACGGCATCGTGTTCGATCGCCAGCTGCGCGAAAACGTCGTCTTCTCCGATCACAGCCTGGCCACTGACAGCGTCTTCGCCGAAGTCCAGCTGGTGTCGTGCCGTAACGTGCTCATTTACTTCGACGCGGAGCTCAAGAACCGCGCCATCGGGCTCTTTCACGACTCCCTCGTACGCAAGGGCTTTCTCGCGCTCGGCTCGCGCGAGAACCTGCGCGGCACCTCGCGCGCCGACGATTTCATCCAGATCGATCGCCCGAACCGCATCTACAGAAAACGATGACCGCCGTAGCGCACCTCGAAGAGCTCGTACGTCGCGCGCCGCGCGCGATCGTGATCGGCGGCTCGGCCGGCAGCGTCGAGCTCTTGCGCAAACTCACGCCAGCGCTCGCCCCGGACCTCGGCGTTCCGGTGCTCACCGTCCTGCACGTCGCTCCGAGCTCACAGGCCGACTGGGCTCGCGTGTTCCACGAATCGACGCTGCCCGTGCGCGAGGTCGAGGACAACGACATCGCCGAACCCGCGTGCCTCTACCTCGCCCCCCCCGATTATCACATGCTCGTCGACGCCTCACTCAACCTGTCCCTTTCCGTAGAAGAACCCGTGAACCTCGCGCGTCCCTCGATCGACGTACTCTTCGAATCAGCCGCCTGGGCCTTTGGCCCGCGCCTGCTCGGCATCGTGCTATCGGGCGCAAACGCCGACGGCGCTGCGGGGCTCGCCGCGATCAGTCGCGCCGGCGGGCTCGCCTGGGTCCAGTCGCCCGAGTCCGCACTCGCCAACCGTATGCCGCGCGCGGCGCTGGCGGCCGCGCCTGAGGCGCACGTGCTCACCATCCCCCAAATGATGGAGGTTTTGCATGACTTCCACGCCTAATAACCTGCACCTCGACGAGGTGAACGTGCTCGCCGTAGACGACGTCGCGGACAACCTCGTCGCGCTGCGCGCCCTGCTGAAGCGCCCCGGCATTCGCCTGATCGAAGCGCGATCCGGCAGCGAGGCGCTCGAAGCCCTGCTCATCCACGACATCGCCCTCGCGCTGCTCGACGTGAACATGCCGGACATGGACGGCTTCGAGCTCGCCGAGCTGATGCGCGGCTCGGGCCGCACCCAGAATGTGCCCATCATCTTCCTGACAGCGGCCATGCCCGACGGCGGACGCATGTTCCAGGGCTATGAAGCGGGCGCGGTCGACTTCCTGTTCAAGCCCTTCCACCCCTATTTGCTCGTCAGCAAGGTAGAGGTGTTCGCCCAGCTGCACCGTCAAAAGCGCAGGCTTGCGAACCAGCTCGAGCAGCTGCGCCTGGCCCAGAACATGAGCGACCTGTTCCTCGGCGTGCTCGGACACGACTTGCGCAACCCCCTGTCCAACATCCTCACCACCGCATACCTCCTCGAAAAGCGTCCCGACGACGCCGTCGAAATAGCCAAGCGCGCCAAGGTCATCCAGCGCGCCTCACACCGCATGCAGCGCCTGATCCAGCACGTGCTCGACTTCGCCCTGAGCCGGGTCAAAGGCGGCATCCCCGTCACCCGCTGCGACACCGATCTCGGCGAGCTCGCCCGCCACCTGATCGCCGAGCTCGACCCGGCAGCCGCGAGCCGTCTCTGCCTCGAGGTCACCGGCGACACGTGCGCCGAGCTCGACTCCGACCGCATGAACCAGGTGCTCTCGAACCTGGTCGGCAACGCGCTCGAGCACGGCAGCCCTGGCGGCCGCGTTCGACTCAGCATCGACGGCAGCGACCCAGCGCGAATCGCGCTCATCGTGCAGAACGACGGCGTCATTCCCGACGCCACGCTGCCGAACCTGTTCTCGGCGTTCAAGCCGCGCGATCGCGACCGCAGCACGCAAGGCGTCGGCCTCGGCCTCTACATCGTCGATCAAGTCGTGAAAGCCCACGCCGGTTCCATCCGCGTCACGTCGACCGAGAGCGCCGGCACCAGATTCGAGATCGCGCTCCTGCGCAGGCAGGAGCGCGCGAGCGCGACGAACGGCTGATGCCGAGTCGGCCCCAGCGCGCCGATGTCCTAGGGCGGCAGGAAAACGACATCATCGAGCCAGATGGCGAACCGTTCGCTGGAAAGCACGAAAACCTGCAGGGCCGCCAGCCGTGCCGGATCGAACGCGGGACCGGAATCGTCGACCGGCGCGAGCTCTGAAAAGGCGAACTGATACTCTTGCCATTCAGTCGTCAACGTGACGTCGCCAGCGAATTGGAGCTCGGCGTTCTCGATGAGTCGCACCGAAACTGCGCGGATACTGCCAGCGTCGACGCGAGCGCGTAGCCGAAAGCCCCCGAAGCTACGTGCGTCGTACACCCCTTCACCCGGCGTGAAATCGAGCCCGATGAGCGCACCCCAAACCTCGAAGCCGCTCCCGGCGCTGTAGGCGGCGCGACCCCCGTTGCTGTCCGCAACGGCTTCTATCGAGAAAGCTTGATCGCCGGTCGTATCGTTCTGGGTGTACCACCAACCAAAGCCATTTTCGGCGAGTGTGTCGCCGTCTTCGAAGTCGTCGACCAAGAGCGGCGAGCGCGCGGTCGGCACCATGGGGAGATCCGATGACGTCCCCCCCGGGCCCTCCAGCGTGCGTTCGGTGAAGCTGGTCAGCTCACCGTCGAAGCAGCCGCCCAGTAGCAGCGCAATGGCGCATGCACACACCTTCTCGTTGGAGATCATACCTGCCATCCCAGCCCTAGCATCAGGGCGAACGCTAGTCGCACGCGCTCGACCTCGCGTCCGTCCGCACTCGTGATTCGAAGTTTGGGTAGCAACCATTGCGGCTCGCCGGAGAGCGTCGCGACAAAGCGATCGGTTCGAAAGCGCCCTGCGAGGAGTAGCGAGAGGGTGCCGACGGTGGCCACGTCGGACCGAGCCACATGGGTCGCAGAATCTCGTCCATTCGAACGAAACCAGGTGGTGCCTGTCGCCGCGCCCGCTAGGACGCCCCAGCGGTTTGCGACTCGCGGATCGAAAAGCAGCGCCAGCGACGCCCCACGGCTGTAAATGCTCACATCCCCAGCTTCGGTAGCGAGCGAAACTGGTGCAAGCAACGAGTGGCCTGACAGACTCAACGAGAAACCGTTCATCAGCTCCATCTGAGCTCCGAACTGGATGCGCGGCGCCATGGCGCCAGCGGCCACCCAGCTCATCCCAGCCGCCGCGTGTAGGCCCAGCCTGCCGCCAGCGTTCGTCGATGGCGCCTCTGGCATGGGGTTATCGCGCGGCTTTGGTGCCTCCGTCGCGGGCAAGGTGAGTCGGCGCTCCCGCAACACATCGACCAGGCGCAACGCAAAGGCATTGTGGGCGAGCGCCGAGTCGGGTTGCTCTTCCATCAACTGTAGCGGGCGAGGAGCTTCCCTGATCCATACGTACCCGAAGCCGCCGGCCGGCGTGCGAGTGATCAGCACGCTCGCGACGGTACTCTCGTCGAGCGTCGCTTGCTTCAGTTGCTGCAGCAAGCGTTCGAGTAGGATCTCCTGGCTCGGCTCGACCACTACTTCGAACCCGGCGAGGGCCAACTCTGCCAAGGCCGAGCGCGTAGCCTCGGGCCATGTCGAAGCTGCGCCGTGCGTGGGCTTCAGAACCACGACACGACCCGCGGCGTGTCCCAAGCCAACGATGCTGAGAATCGCCAGGACCAAGGCCGACTTCAGCGCCCGTTTCACGGTTCCGGCGCTGTCCGCTGCAAGAGCGACTTCGCGAAGTCTGCCCGGTTTCCGTTCGGATGGTGCTTGAGATAGTCGGCGGCGATGCGGCGCGCGCTCGCCGTATCACCGGTCTCCAAGAACAGCTTCATCAAATCGAGCCGCGCGCCTGCTGACAGTTGCCCTCGCGGAGCCTCGCGAAGGTACGTCTGAAGCCACTCCACTGCCTGCAGTCGGTTGTGCTCGACGTCCAGAGCGAGTCGCGCAAGGTAATACCCTGAAAGTATCGCCGAAGGGCTGCTCGGGAATCGTCTACGCACACCGAGGAACGCCTGTTTGGCGCGGGGGTTGTTGCCAGAAAAGCGCGCGGAGTTGGCCAGCTGCAGCAGGGGCGCTTCGCCCAGGGTGCGCACCAAACCATCGAAGCCCATTGCTTCGGCCACCTCGAGGGCGCGCCGGTACTCACCCTGCTCCGCGAAGGCCTGCCAGTCGTGAGCGTCCGCCTCGCCTGCTTCAGCCCGCGGAGCCGCCGACGCGACCGCGGGAAGCTCCGATCGCGATGCCTCTTCGGGCGGGTCGACGACCGTGTGCGCCGTGCTCGAAGCGCTGCTTACCTCGTTGGAGAAATGTCCCCCAGCGTCCACCAAGAGACCATCCTCGGGCAGTTCGGGACCCTCGACGCGAACCCGCCCCTGAGTCACTTCGACGCGAATATGCTGCGCAGAAGCGGCGTAGGTGACGCTGAACCGGGTACCCACCACACGCACTCGATAACGTCCTGCCTCGACGCGAAACTCGCCAGCTTGTCTTGGCTTTACGTGCACATCGATGCGGCCGCCCGCCAACGACACAGTGGTGTTCTTCCCTTCTCCTTCGTCGATACTCGCTCTAGTGTGCGCCGCGAGCGAGAGCGCGCTGCCGTCCTCGAGCGCGACCAGCGCCGTGCGAGACTTCGCCTCGAGCTGTCTTTTGATCTTCGCTGCGCTCAGCGCGGCGCTCGCAGGCGTAGCACTGCTGGAAGTGACCGCCACGGGCCGAATCACGAGCGCAATCACGACGCTGGCGACCAGGACCGACACGGCTGCCCAAGCGAGTGGCAATCGCCGCCGACGCTCCGCGTATCCGAGCCGCGCCGCCTCTGCGATCCGCGCTTCCTGCGCCACCACGGACATTTTGCCAGGCCCGACACCGAGAGATTTGGCCAGTCGTGCACCCAACGCGTCATGACTCATCGACCGCCTCCTTCGCTCTCGGGTTTGGGGTCGAAAAGTTCGGACAACTCTGGCGAGCTCACGACGAGCCGTTCGACGCGCGCGACGGCCCCCTTCAGCCGCCGCTTTACCGTGCCTAGCGAGACGCCACACATCTCCGCAATCTCGGGGAGCGAGCAACCCTCGAGAAAACGCAAGACATAGACGATGCGCTGCTTCGCGGACAGACGGCCCACGACGGACAATGCGGCCACGAGGAAATCTCTGCTCTCAATCTCACGCACCAAGTCGCCATGCAGCTGGGTCGGGCGCCACGCCGAAAGGAAAAGGCGCTGCATCTCGCGCCGCCGGAGTTCTTGGTACACCGTATTCACGGTGATGGAGTGGATCCAAGCCCGAAGTCGGTGCGGGTCGCGCAATGAGTGATGCTGGGAGAGCACCTTGAAGAACACCTGTTGGACCAGATCGTTGTGCTCAGCGTCGGCGCCCAAGAGCCGCCAGACGAGCCGATTCACGTCGCTCGAGAAAACTCGGAACAGAGCGCGCGCCCCCAGTTCGGGCCGTTCATTCAACAAAACGAGCAGCTCGGTTGGTGAGGGCTCGGCGCCACGGTGCGCGTCCTCCCACGTAGGGTTCGCGCACTCTTGCGCCTGGGCGGCGTGTGTACTCATGTGCAGGAAAGGGGCTTCATGCTTAGTGACGTGCGGTGGTGCAAGATCGGATCAAAAATCGTCGAGGCTGCACGAGGCCGCCGGACTCAACTGCTGCTGGATAGTTACACCTCGAGTTTGGCGATCCGGATGACAGAGCGTTCGCGTCTTCTGAAGCATGATCGAACGAAAAGGCCATTGGGCGCTTTGGGGTGCCCTGGCGCTGTGCGGGTGCGTGACCGAGCCCGAAGGGGAGCCTGCCCGGGGTTACCCCACGGACGGAGTGACCACAGGCAGCGTCAACACCAGTGATGGCAGCGCCGGGATCACGACAGCGACAGCCGGATCGACGACGGGCGGCGGAGGTTCTGGCTTCGGGTCGGCAACCAGCACCACGGCTAGCACTGCTCTCCCCGATCCGCCCGACGTGGACGACATCGACGGGGTCGACCCAAACATGCTGCCCGACGGCGTGCAGGGGACGACCCAGCTGCCGCGCCTGACTCACCGGCAGTATGCGCGCGCCGTCTCCAAGCTTCTGCAGATCGAGGTCGATCCGACCACCGACTTTCCCTCCGAGGCACCGACCCTCGACGGCTATTTCGAGGCCTCGGTCTTGCGCGTGACCGAGCGATTGTATCTGGACTATCGACGCACCGCAGAGAGCCTCGCCGAACAACTCGTCAACACGCCATCGGCTTACGAACGGTTCGTTGGCTGCGCTACCAGCGACTCTGGCTGCCAGGACCAGTTCTTGTCGAGCATGCTCCTCCGCGCCTACCGGCGGCCAGCCACGGCTGAAGAGCTCTCCCGATATGGAACGCTGTTCGAGGCTGGCAACGAACTCGTCGCGAGCGGCGATGCGTTTCGTGACGGTGTTCAGGTCGTCGTCGAAGCAGTTCTTCAATCGCCGCACTTCCTGTACCGCGTCGAGCGGGGCGAAGGCGACGCAGCGATCCCGACTCCACTCACCCAGTTCGAAACGGCCACACGCCTCGCGTTTCTGCTCACGGATTCCGCGCCCGATGATGGACTGCTCGCGGAGGCGAGCGCGGCGCGGTTGATGACCACCGAAGAACTGGTCACCCAAGCAAGACGCTTGATGCAGACGCCGGAGTTCGGCGAGAAGGTGCGGGACTTTCACTCGCGCTGGCTCCAGTTGGAGGGCGTGCTCGGAGCAAGCAAGGATTCGAATTCGTTCCCCGAGTTCTCCTTGGAAGTCGCGCGTGCGATGCAGGAAGAAACCCTTCGTTACGTCGAGGAAGCCACCCTGAACCAGAATGGCGCCGTCTCTCTGTTACTCACGGGCAGCTACTCGTTCGTCAACGACCAACTGGCGAGTATTTACGGGCTGTCCGGGAGTTTCAGCCGCGACTTTCAGCGCGTCGACTTCCCAGCTGACGCTGGGCGCGCCGGCATCTTGACCCAATTGAGCTTCTTGACCGGTCACAGCTCGTCGAGCACGACGACGTCGCCCATCCTACGCGGCGTATACGTGCTTCGGCGCATTCTGTGTCAGGAGATAGAGGACCCACCGCCCGGCGCCGAAGGGGTCGAGCCCCCTGCGCCAGCGGTTGCACCGGTGACCACGCGCGACTTCTTCACCTGGAAGACATCCATGGTTGCGTGCACGGGTTGCCACTCCAGCATCAATCCGGTTGGCTTCGCGTTCGAAGGCTTCGACGCGCTCGGTCGAGCACGCGAAACGGAAAACGGGGCCCCTATCGACAGCACGGGTACATTGACCCTGGGCGATTCATCGCTGAACTTCGCGGACGCGAGTCAGCTCGTGTCGCAGATCGCAACCGGGAAAGAGGTGCGCGCCTGCTACGCCAAACACTGGCTCAGGTACAGCCACGGACGCACGGAGAGCGACCTTGACCTGCGCACCCTGGCGCTCATCCACCGCGCCCTCGAAGCGCCCACTTTCGGCGTGCGCGAGCTCATCGAGCAGCTGGTCCAAAGCGCCGCCTTTTCCCACGTCAAGAGAATCGCGGAGTAGAGTCATGAAGGACATGAAGTTTCTCAATCGCAGGCGCTTCTTGCAGGGCGCGGCAGGTGTCGCCGTCGGGCTTCCCTTTCTGGAGAGCGTCCGCCCACGATCGCTCCAAGCACAGGAGGGGCAACCCACGACCCGCTTTCTATCCTTCCACTGCAGCAGCGGTGTGGAGACCGAACGCTTTTGGCCGAGTTTCGGACGGTTGACGCCGGAGTCCTTCGCCGGCCGCGGTAGCGAGCCGCTGGCGCCCTACGCAGATCGCATCCTGATTCCTCGCGGTGTACACGGGTATCCGGTCGGCACCTGGACGGGACACTTGGAAGGAACGCAGCAAGCACTCACAGCTGCAGCTGTCGGCAACTCGGGTCCCGCCGCCGCCTCCATCGACCAGCTCATCGCAAAAGCGTTGAATCCACCCGGGCGCGAGGCGCTGGTGCTGCGTCCAGGAGGTCGTGACCTCGGTGTTACGACTTTCAACTCTATCTCGTACAGGGGGCCGGGCGACATGGTCGACGCCGAAAGCAACCCCTGGTTGGCGTACCGCGCCATCATGGGGTCGGCGGCACCGGGCACCGGCGATGACGATCCCATGGTCGACGCGGTGCTGAGAAAGCGTCAGAGCGTCATCGATTTGGTGCGCACCGAGTTCAGCAGCTTGCAGGCGATGGACCTGAGCGGCGCGGATCGTGAAAAGCTCGAGGCTCACTTTCAACTGATCCGCGATGTCGAGGGTACGATCACGGACCCAACGGGACCCGTCATGTGCGCGCTGGACGAGGCCAGCGCGGCGGCGCTCCAAGGCATCGAGTCAAGCAGCGTCGAAGCCAACGAGAACTTCCCGGCCATGGCGCGGCTGCACGCTCGCGTCGCAGTGCTGTCACTGGCGTGTGGCTACACCCGCTCAGCCGTGCTGCAGTGGGGAGCCGCGGTTGCAGGCTCACCGATGTATCAATGGGACGGCATTCAACACAACTACCGGCATCACCCGCTTTCGCACGGCACCACGGACGATTTCAATGAGACTGCGGTCAACGGTTACAAGAACATGCTGTTCGAGATCGACCGCTGGAACATGAGCGAGTTCAAAAAGATGCTCGACCTGCTCGACGGCTACGTGGAAGCCGAGGGGCGGACGCTGCTGGACAACAGCGTCGTGTTCTGGAGCAACGAATTCTCGCACGGTCAAGGCCACACGACCGGTGATTTGCCGCTCGTGATCGTCGGGGGTGCGGGCTATTTCAAGCTCGGCGAGTCACTGGTCATCCAGGGCAGCCAAGCGGACATCGGCGGCGTGAGCGGTAGGGGTGGTTCGAGCAACAAGCTGCTCGCGACGATTCTGAATGCCGTAGGCGCGCCCATGGATGGCTTCAGCGACGGACCTACGGACGAACTCGGCGAGCTGAAGGCGTGACCGGGGGCTCAGGCGTAGGAGACGAATCAAGGCATAGAGCGGGCGCACCGCGTCACATTTTCTGGATCGCGAGGGCGGCGATGGTCGGTATGTGCGCCGCGTGTGCGTCGGGATCAGCTCAGGATGAAAGCGCGAGTACGGGCAGCGCGGGCGCCGGACAGGGCACAACGAGCGCCATGGGCGGTACCTCGACCACTACGATCAGCGCTACGTCGACCAGCTTCGGCGCTGCCAGTGCATCGAGCACGGCTGTTATGGCTGTCGGCTCGGGCGGATTCACGGCCACCAATGCAGCAGCCACCGGCGTGCACGGCGCAATCACGGGCGGCGTCACCGGAGTCGGCGGCAGAGCCTCGACTGGCGTCACCGCCGCTGCGGGAACCACCACCGCCGTCACCGGCTCGGGCGGCGGGAGCGCTGGCACGACGGGAGGCAGCGACGTGGCATCAGGCGGCAGCGGCGGGTCGGGCGCAAACCCGTGCGACGCCGCCATTCTCTGCGAAGATTTCGAATCGACGGTATTCGCAGAGATACCCAACGGTTGGTCCTGGGAAGGCGACATCGGCGTGGCCAGCGATCAAGCACGTAGCGGAAGCCGCTCGCTGAAGGTTGGGCGCGCTGAAAGTGGGCCCCGGCGCATCATGCGCTCTGCGATGGACTTCGGATCGGGCCACTTCGGGCGCATTTTCTACCGCGTGGAACAACCGGTCCCTAGCACGTTCGTGCATGCGACGTTCGTATCACTGGGCGGCAACGACAGTGAGTACAGAACGGTGGACACGGTGAAGAACGACCAGGGCGACCACCAATTTTTGTATAACATTCAACCCTCGGGGGCCGAATGGGGGTGTGGTTCGAACTACGATTATCGATTCGATGATGAATGGCATTGCGCGGAGTGGGAGATCGACTCGGTGTCGCAGACGTTTCGCTACTACCTCGACGGCGTCGAACTCGATGAAATCGGAGTTTCCGGTGGAGAGCCCACTGCCGCTGAGTGCAGCACGCCACCGGCCATTCCTCCGACCTTCGACGACATCCGGATTGGTCTCTACAACTACCAAACCGCACCACCGGGCTTCGTGGTCTGGATCGACGATGTCGTGATCAGCCACTCTCGTGTCGGGTGCGCCCCGACCGACGGTAGCTGAAGCCGTGCGACACCTAGCACCGAGAGACTGGAATCGGTCGCTCAGAACGTGCGACCTGGTCGCGCAGGGGCACACACGCGGTTACTCATTGGGCCGCACTGGCCGATTCTTTGGCGAAGCGTCGAGCGGGCAGCCTATCATCCAAGGTCGAAGTGATGATCGACCAGGGGACGGGGATGCGAGGGTTGGCAGGTGCTCTGATCGCTTGCCTGGCGTGCTTCATCGGCTGTTCCGGCGACGACGGCGGCACGGCTGGGGGGGACCCGGCCGCGACGGCGCTCGCTCGACACGACTGCTACGTTGGGCTCCAGCTGCCAGGCGTGACGCATACGGGGTTTGCCTGCTCCGGTACCGGAACCTCGAGCTCGGTTTCCGCGTTTCACCCGAACACGCTGGAGGTTGCGATCCGCGTTTCGATGGACCTTGCGGAGGAGCCGGCGCTCGGTGAGCTGACGTTGACGAGCCTGGTGGTCGAAGTACCGGACGGCGACGTGCCGCAACGTTGGGATGCGCCCGTGCAAGCGTGCACGGCAGTGGCGAGCGACACCGCCGTGGATGAACAATTCGGGTGGACCTATTTCTCGATCGAGTTCAGCTGTTCCGAGCCGGCGCTGCCCCAGGATGGCAATCCCGGCGATCCCCTCGACCTCGGAGCATTCAGCATCGTCACGTTCTTCGGTTGAACGCCGAACAGAGACGAGTCACTGGCAGTTCGAACAGGTCCACCAGCGCGGTCGTAGCTCCCACCCAACGATCGCGGCTCGGGCTGGTCCTGGTCCGTGGACACGGCACGAAAGCCAGCCCTGAGGCGGACTGGATCGAGGCGCAAGACGTAGTCGATGTCGACCTCGAACAATTTCTCGTAGTGAGGGTCTTCGACGGTCACTTTTCGACCTCGAAGTCCTCGAGCACCTCGACCGCGCACTGCGCTGACGCGGCGGCTGGGCCGAAGGTGACGAGGAGCAGCAGGCCGAATAGAGAGATCGGGCGCGAGTGGCGGATTCGCTTCATGTCAGCTCTGTCGTCCGAGCGGCCCGGAGACATGCCGACGATTCCTTCCAGAGCGCGAATCGCGCGGGAGAAATCACACGCCTGGTGGTGGACGACCGCCGAAGATATCAAGCCGTCGACGGAGGCAACGAAGAGCGACGGCTCGGGGGCGGCACCGAGCCCCCGCGTCCTGGCGGCGGCAACGAGGCCCCGGCTCCGCGGCGTCGCTTCTTCGGCAGGAACTTGCGATCGAAGAGGCGCACGCGGCGGACGAGCAGGTCGAACAGGTACACGACGATGGCGGCCAAGATGAACCAATTCTGCAGCTTCTCGTAGCTGATGATCTTTTCGTCGCCGGGGGCGAACACGCTCTTGGGCTCGGGGTCCATTGCGCCGCCGCCGACCTTGGCGGCGCGGCGGAGTTTGTCGAGGTCGGGCTCGAAGCTGGCGTACTCGCGCGGGTAGGGGTTCGAGACGTGGCCGTAGCTCACACCGACCGAGCGGAGCGAGCCGTCGTCTTGGGCTTTCTGGTGTTCGGCGCGCAGCAGGAACGAACCGTAGTTGTCGAGCTCGAAGTCGGACTCGTAGCGACCGGGCGCGGTCTGTCGCATGGCGAACTCTTTCGTTTCGCCTTTGGGCGCCGGCCCGGTGACGTAAAGCTTCGATTCGATCGAATTGTCGAAGCGTTCGTCCACGGTGAACGCGTCGACGACTGCGTGGACGCGCCCGCCCACCACCTCGGTCTGCATATCGAGCTCACGTCGGTGCTTCTGACGCATGTGCTCGCGCACGAGCTGGCCCCAGAACTTCGAAAAGCCTGCCCAGCGCAGCCAGTCGACCGCCCACAAGTTCTTCACGTCGCTGGTCCAGGCCAAGGACCAGCCGAGCCCGACGCGCCAGCGCGCCAGGATGGGTTCACCCCGATCGCTCGCGAGGATCTGCTGCGCCGGCGGCGCCTTCATCTGAGTCGCCACGTAGCCGTGCAGCAGGGGAGCGCTCGAGATGGCGATGCCCTTCAGAAAGTCCGCAGGGGCGGTCTGCTCGACGGGGAACCATTCTTCGACCGCGGCCTGACGCGCGATGAGCTCGGTTTCGCGCGTGAAGATTTTCGGGAGGCTCTGCGGATCGGGGACCTGGTGAAAGCGCCCACCACCGGTGTCGGAGATCATGCGCAGCAGCTCGGCGTTCACCTGCGAGCCGAGGCCGACGGTCGTGACGGTGATCGACTCCGCGATCATGGCGGACACCAAGTCTCGGATGCCCTGCGTGGCGGCATTGCCGTCGGTCAGCAAGATTACGTGCTTCTTGCGGGCCGCCACCACCGAGATGTCCTGGTAGGCCATGTCGAGGGCTCGGAAGATCTCGGTGCCGCCACCCGGTTGGATCCGCGCGATCTCGTTCTGGATGCGTGAACGATAGCGCGACGGTTGCATCTTCACGTAGCGCGTCGGCGCCGAATCGAAGGCGATGATCTCGATGAGATCGTCACCTTTCAGCGTGCTCACCGTGGCTTTGCACGCGGCTTTTGCCATTTCCATCGGCAAGCCCGTCATCGATCCCGAGCGGTCGATCACGAGCACCATGGCAACGCTGGGGGTTTCCTTGCGGCGCTCGGCGTCCATGCGGACGGGCAGGATCCGCTCCATGGTGGTGTGTGCCCAGCCGCCGAGGCCGTAACCTGCCTCGCCACCGGCGAACAAGAAGCCGCCCCCGAGATCGCGCAGGTACTGCTCCACGAGCTGCTGACCGGAGATGTCGACCTGCTCGCGCGGTACGTCGGAAAGAATGAAGAAGTTGTAGCGCTCGAGCTCTTTGATGCTGCCGGGGAAGGCCGCGGGCGCGCGCACGTCCACGTCGAACTGCTGCGCGCTGAGGGCACTCAAGAGATAGCTGGCGCGCGCCGGTTGCCCCTCGATGTAGAGCACTTGGGGGCGACCCGGGACGTCGACAGTAACCGAGAACGCGTTGTTCTCGCTGAAGGTATCCGTCCCCAGCTGGTCCAGCTTGAGCGCGTAGGTGACCTCGCCGCCCACGCGCACCACGCTCTGGAACTTGACCTCGTTCTCGCCCGGCTGGAGCGCGATCTCGCGCACGCCGTCGAGACCGTTCAGCGTCTCGCCTTGGTAGAGCCGCGCCCGCGCCTTCGTTTCGCGGCTGGCATAAACCTGAGCCACCAGGTCGAAGGGCTGCCCGATGTCGACCTTGTCGGGCGCTTTGAGCGATCGCAACGCCACTTCGCCCGGAGCGGGGCGGCGGTAGGGGACGGTGTAAAGTTTGGCGCCGAGGCTCTTCGCGCGGTTGACCTCGGCGAGCAGGTCGCCGTCGGTCTCGACGCCGTCGGTGAACAGCACGACGCGCTTCAGGTAGCCGTGGGGAAACAAGCCGTAGGCGAGCTGGAGCGCGGCCTGCAAGTCCGAGCCCGCACCTGGCTTCGCGCCGGTGAGCTCGTCCTGCTTCTCGACCTGGTGCCGCTCGATCTTCACGCTGGGCGGCACGCCGGCTTGCTCCCCGATCTCGACGAGCCGGGGGCGTTTGGCGAAGCTGACCACCCTGAGCAGGTCGTCCTCGGCCTTCGCGCCGTAAAGACGCAGGATTTCTTGCTTGGCGTCGTCGAGCGCCGGTGCGGGCACGGAGTCGCTGACGTCGACCAACACCACAGTGCACACCTTGCGCGTCTCCGCCGTGCGCACCAGTCGGGCCAGCCCCAACCCCAGCAGCGCCAAGAAGGCGAGACGCAGCAGCACCGACAACACGCGCTGCGGCCACGGCAGATCGGCGAGTGAGCGGCCGAGCACGAACAGCAAGACGGGCAGCACCAAGAGCACGCCGAGCGCTCGCGGCTCGAGCAGCTCGTACGACTTGCCGCCCTCGTCCCATTTGAACATCGCAGCCGGAGCGCCCAGCACGAAATGCTGGAAGGCCACGAAGAGCCCGCCCGCCAGCGCCACCAGGAAGGCGACCCACAGAAGTTGTCGAATGCGAGCGCTCACACCGTCCACCTGCGATGGTAGGTCAGCCACTCGATCAGTGACACACCGATGACCGCGAGCAAGAGATACAGCCAGATCTCACGCCGGACGCCGACCTTGAACTCGCCCAGCGCGCCGGCCTTCACCTTCCCGATCTCCAGTTTGGTGGCCGGTTCGATGTGGCTCTCTTCGATGTCGGAGAGGTTGGCCGCAAACCGGATCGGCGGCGCGTCCGCGGCCTCGAGCTGATAGAAACCCGCGTGTTCACCCAGGTAGAAGGCGCGCCCTTCTTTCACGGGTACCGACCGGCGCTTGCCACCGGGCTCGGTCAACGTGGCTACGTCGGTCGTGCTGGGCGCGGGCACGCGCCACACCTCACCCGTGCGGAACGACGAGATGTACGAGCTGTCTTCCTCGACGAAGGCGTTGACGGTGTTGAGGATGAACAGCGGCCAACCGACGCGCAGTACGAAGTCGCTGTCGCGCGGATCGAAGCTCATGGCGACGTAGCGCTGGCCCGATCGACTGCCCGAAACCAAGATGGGCCCGAGCTCGCTGGCGCCCACGACCTTCTGCTCTTTGTCCGGCTTGAAGGTGTGCCCCTTGGCCACCTGAATGTCCCCGAGTTCCATCCAGCGCAAGAGCGGCGACTTCTTGTCCCAAGTGTCGAAACCGAACATGTCGATCGGCTTGCCGAGCTCGACCGGGCTGCCTTGCGCCGGTGGCGCCAGGTACAGGGCTGGCCCGGTGCGCGGGTCGTGCGGCGGCGCCACGGCGTCGTAGATCGTGACGTCGAACTTTTCGGCCGGCGGGTACTTCTCGGGTGCGATCACCTCCACGTCGAGGTACTCGTCGAGCAACAGCGCCGCCTCCAAGTACGTATTGCCGGCGGTCACCACCAGCACACGTGCGCGGCGGCGCTCGGGCATCAACGCGTAGACATGATTGTCGGCGGGCAGCTCGTCGGGCTTGCCGTCCGTCATCTTGATAGTCGCTTCGAGCGTGTGGCTGGCGCCCGCGAGATCCTTGTAGAAGCGCTGCAGGCTCTCTTTCGGCTTGAGCGACAGCTGCGTCACGTCGACGATGTTGCCGTCGCCGAGCAGCGTGAGCTCGGTGTTGACTGGCTTGTCGTTCGTGTTCGTCAGCTCCAGCATCACCTCGTAGCGCGACTTGTCGAGAGGGTAGCGGCGTACCGAGAACTCGGTGATGGCGACGTTGCGTGCGGACTTGCCGACCTTCACGTAGCTGAGCGCCACCTTCGACAGATCGAGCTGGCGGTTGATACGGTCCAAGTCACCCAGCGCGCCGTCGCTGACGACCACGATTTCGGCCTTGCCCAGCCCGCGCAGCGAATCGACCCCGAAGCTCAGCGCGCGCAAGAAGTCGGCGCGCGTATCCGATGCCGCGACCTGATCGAGCCCGTGCTTTAGATCGGCGACCTCGTTGGTCATGGTCGAGAGGGGGCGGATCGAGGCATCCATCTGGGCGATCAGCATGCGGTCCGACCCGCCGAGACCTTCGATCATGCGCGTCACTTCGGCCTTGGCCACGTCGAGCCGTGTCGGCGCGACGTCCGTGGCTTTCATCGAGGCGCTGGCATCGATCAGCACCACCAGGTTGCGACCCTCGACCAGGTTCTGCTTGGTCCGCGGGTCACCCAGGGCCAAGAGCAACAGCGCGACCAGGGCCAGCTGTAGCAGCAACGAGAGCAGCCGCTTCAGCTGGGAGAATAGCGACGTCGCTTCCTTGTCGCGCAGCACCTGCTGCCAAATACGCGAGAAGGGCACGGCCACGGGCCGGCGGCGGAGCTTCAGGATGTACAGCCCCACGATCAGCGTACCGAACACGGCGCCGAGGGTGAGCAGCGTGGCGAGCGGCAGACCAGCCAGATGCATCAGCGCAAAAACCCTCCGCGACGAAACACTTGCAGGACCAACTCTTCGAACGGGATGTCGACGGGCGCAGCGAAGTACGACACCTGTCGCGAGGCGCAGAAGCGCTCGATGCTCTCGCGGTACTGCCGCCAGGCTTCGCTGATCTTCTCGAGCATCTGCGCCGTCACCGTCAACTCGCGTTCGTCACCCGTCTCGCAATCGTAAATCCGGATGTCCCCCTTCAAATCGGGTCGCGCCTCGCGATTGTCAACGATGTGCAGCACGAAGGGCTCGAACTTGTTGAAGCGCAACATGTTGATGCCACCCTCGAAGCCCGCAGGATCGTAGAGATCGCTGATGAGCACCGCGAGCCCGCGCCGCTTGTGTTGCGCCACGAACATCCTGAGCGTCTCGGCGAGCTCGGTGGTACCGCTGGCCTCGAGCTGGCGCAAGAAGTTCAGCACCTTGAAGATGCGGCCCTTGCCTCGGGTCGGCGGCATGCGCACCAGTTCGCCGTCGGAGACCCCGACGATCGTCACGCGATCGAGGTTGGCCAGGCCCACGTAGGCGAGCGCCGCGCACAGGCGTCGCGCATGGTCGAACTTCTTCGAGTCGCCGAAGGCCATCGAGCTCGAGCAATCCACGATCAGATAGATGCTGAGATCTTCCTCTTCCTCGTAGAGGCGCACCAAGAGCTTGCCGAAGCGCTGGTAGATGTTCCAGTCGACGTAGCGAAAGTCATCGCCCTCGGCGTAGTTGCGATGGTCGGCGAATTCGACACCGCTGCCCTTCTTTTTAGTGCGCCGCTCGGCGCGCATGCGACCGGCGAACACCTTGCGGCTCACCAGCGCCAGCATTTCCAACTTGCGCTGGAACTCGTCGTCGAACAGCTCCTGCGTCGGCGGCGGGCGGTACGAGAAGCGCCGCGACACCGGGCTCGTGGCCCGCTTGAACAGATCGAGAACGCCCATCAGGGCTAAGCCTTCGATTCCGGCGTTTGCTCGAGGATCTCGTCAATCACGGCGTCGGCGCTGATGCCCTCGGCCTCGCCCTCGAAGTTCAGCAAGATCCGGTGACGCAGGGCCGGCGTGCTTACCGTGCGCACGTCGTCGATCGAGGGCGCGAAGCGGCCCTCGAGCAAAGCTCGAATCTTCGATGCGAGCAGCATCGCCTGAGCGCCACGCGGAGAGGCGCCGGTGCGCACGAAGCGCCTGACGCGTTCGGTGGCTTCGGCGTGGTCCGGGTGGGTCGCTTCGAGCACGCGAATCGCATAGTCTTGCACCGAGCGCGCGACGGGAACGCTGCGCGCGATCTCTTGCATCTCGAGGATGTCGGCGCGACTCACCACGGGCTTCACCTCGACGTGGTGCGCGGTCGTGGTGCGATCGATGATCGTGTGCAGCTCTTCCCGAGTCGGAAAGGGGACCTGCAACTTGAAGAAGAAGCGATCGAGCTGCGCTTCGGGCAACGGGTAGGTGCCTTCCATCTCCAGGGGGTTCTGCGTCGCCATCACGAAGTACGGCTCTTCGATCTGATAGGTCTTGGTGCCCACCGTGACGCGGTGCTCTTGCATCGCCTCGAGCAGAGCGCTCTGCGTCTTCGGCGTGGCGCGGTTCACTTCGTCGGCCAGCACGATGTTGGCGAACACGGGGCCCTTCCTGAACTCGAAGCGCTGGGCTCCGGTTGCCGTTTCTTCGATCACGGTGGTGCCGATGATATCCGCGGGCATCAGGTCGGGCGTGAACTGGATGCGCGAAAAGTCCAAGCCCACCGCTTCGGCGAGCGTGCGCACCAGCATGGTCTTACCCAAACCGGGAACGCCCTCCAGCAGCGCGTGCGAGCCGGCGAGCATGCAGGTGAGCACACCGTCGACCACCCCCCGATTGCCCACGATGACACGACCGATCTCTTCGCGCAGTACGCCTACCTGCTTCTGAAAGCGCTCGACGCTCTTTTGTGCCCGTTCCGTTTCATCCATTGTGTCACTCCCGTGGCCGTATCAGTTGGAAGTAGCGGCGCACGTAGAAACGGTATCCCGGTGGGATCTCGTCCTGGTTCATCACGCGTTCCGCGACCGTCTGGTAGTCCGTGTACACCTTTTGGTACCCGCGCCCCACGAACCCTCGCTGCGCTGCACCGTAGATCACTTCGCTCGACGCGTTGCCTTGTCCCGTATCGGCCCCGGCGGCAACCACGTCCTTGGTCTGCCCCTTCAGGTCCGTGCCTTCGCCCGCGAGCTTATCGTCGTGGCCCGTGCCCCACTGTTTGCCGCCCTTTCCACCGCCGCCCCCGGGCTGCTCGGCGCCTTGGCCTTGACCCTGACCCTGACCCGGACCCTGGCCCTGGCCCGCCCCTTCACCGGCCATGGGGATCTCGCCGCCTCCCTTACCCGGGACCAGCATCGGTGTCACCTCGCCGGGGGATTGCCCGTGTCCTTGGCCCTGGCCCCCGCCTTTGCCTTCACCCTGACCTTGCCCCTCGCCGGGCTGCTCGCCGCCGGGTTGTCCTGATTGACCGCGCGCGCGCTGACCGAACCGCATCATGCGCTGCATGCGTTTTTGACCGCCGGCGCCCTGCTGGCGCAGGATCTCTCGCATCTCTTGCAGGCGCTTGAGCAGCTCTTGCTTCTGCTGCTCGGTCATTTCCTTCTTGGCCATTCGATTCAGGTCCTCGGCCGCTTGCTGAAGGTCCTCGGCGCTCGAGTCCTGCCCCTGCGCCTGCATCAGATCGCGCGCCGCCTCGGCCAGCTTCTTGTCGAGCTCCGACATCTGCTTTTGAGCGCGCTCGCTCTTCTGTTTCTCGCGATCGAGCCGTTCGAGCTGCCGTTCGAGCTGGTCGAGCTTTTTCTGCTCGCTCTTGCTCAGCTCTTCGCCCTTCTTCTTCTTGTCGAGCAGCCGCTTCTTTTCCTTCTCGAGCTCGTCCTTTTGCTCGAGCAACGACTGCGACCGCTCGTTGCTCGCTTTGCTGGCGCGTTCCAACGATTTCCGCAGTCGTTCGAGCTGCGCCTTGCTTGGAGGCTGCCGCTTGTTCTTGAGCTTTTCGGCGAGCTCTTGCATCGCCTTCTCGGCGTCGGCCAGCCGCTTCTCTTTCAGGGCGTCTGCTACCGGCTTGGAAAGATCCGCCTTGTCGAGCTCACGGGCAAGCCCCTCCAAACCCTCTTCGGTCGCCTCACGCTCCGCCTCGCCAGCCTTGGTCAGGTCTCGTTCCAGGTTCGCCAAGCGCTGGAAGACTTCGCGCCGTTCGAGCCGGCGCTGTGAAATGTCTTCGATCAGCTGATTGAACCGCCGCACGGCTGCCAGCGTTTCCGGGTCATCCCCCTGGTTCTGGAGCTCGGTTGCCAGGTCACGGAACAACTCGAGGTCGTCCCCTGTCATCACCATCGGCTTGAAATTGTTCGCTGGCGGAGGAACGTAGCGGAGTACCCGCACTTCGAGCAGCGCTACCCCCACCAGCCCGACCGTGAGCAGCGCGACGATGCCTAGCTCGCGGGGCATCGGAAATGGTGCAGCTCGACGGGGTGACAGCTTTTGGATGCGCTCCAGGGCGTCGGAGATCGCAACCCGCATCAGGGGTGACTGCTGGTCGGCAGGGAGATC
Source organism: Polyangiaceae bacterium (assembly GCA_025937785.1). Classification (GTDB taxonomy): domain Bacteria; phylum Myxococcota_A; class Polyangia; order Polyangiales; family Polyangiaceae; genus JAICQQ01. Next base: position 35,549 of record JAICQQ010000010.1, on the reverse strand, counting down.
GGAGAACTCCAAGGCGTTGGCGAGGCGGCCGTCGAGCTGGTGATGCCGATCGAGGAGCAGCGCCCCATGCCCTCGCGGCCGGCGCCTGAGCAGGCTACCGAGCACCAGAACCGCCCAGGCCAGCATCAGCAGACCCCCAGCCAAACCCAGCCAGAATTGGACCTTGCCTGACGGTTGTCCCACTTTGATGAATGTCAGCGCCCCGACCCCGTAGACCAGGACGACAGGCAGCGACACAACCCCACGTCGGATCCCGTCCCCTAGGCGTGAGCGGATCCCGGTCCATCGCGCGCTGCGTCTGAGCGCTGCCAAGTTCAACCTACCGCTCACGACCCAGGATCTCCTTGCATACCCCTATTGTGCGTTGACGTTTGTAACGCGCAAAAGTTCCGGGAGCTTTCCCCCTCGGGCGACAAAAGCCGAAAATGCCGACAAAACCCGGGGAAGCTAGGACACAACTGCCGCATTTTTCACCTGCAGCTTGGACGTGAAGTGGGGTGGATTCGTTGGCCGGATCCAAAGAGAACCGGGACGCACGCTTGACCGCAGCAGCCATGCTGGACTCATGATATCTGTGCTGGCCACGCGGAGGCATCATGGCGGAACCCGAGAAGACGACTGTTTTAGTAGCGGATGATGAACCTAGTACACTTGCTTTAGTTGCCGGACACCTGAGAACGAAAGGCTACCAAGTCTTGGAAGCCTCGGACGGAGACCAGGCCTGGGAGCTCGCCTGCGATCACCTGCCAGACGTGGTGGTGCTCGACGTCATGATGCCCGGAATGAGCGGGTGGGAAGTGTGCCGGAAGATCCGCGAGACCGTATCACTAGCCCACACGGCAGTCGTGATGCTGACTGGCATCGGCGAGAACCTCAACGAGATGACGTCGCCGTTGTACGGTGCGGATGCGCACGTCGACAAACCCTTCGAGTTCGCGGATCTCGACACCAGTATCAAGACGGCCCTCAGCAAGCGCGCAAGCACCGCGTTGAACCTGGGCGCTGACTCTGCCGCGGACGACGACGCGGTGATTTCGTCGTTGTCGGACGACGATGACGACGATGACGATGACGACGATGACGACGACGATTGGAGCGACGAGGAAGCACCCAGCTCCGATACCCATGCGTCCCGCTCCGCGGCCCCCTCCGACGATGAGGACGAGAACGACGACGACGATGCGGACGATGACGACGACGCGGACGACGACGATGCGGACGATGACGACGACGGCGGGCCCGGCGGTTACCAGGACGACTCCGCCGATCTGGAGGAAGACGCGGACGACGACGATGATGGCGACGACGACGATGATGGCGACGACGACGACGATGGCGACGACGACGATGATGCCGACGACGACGATGACGATGATGGCAACTACAAGCTACCGCCGGCCAAGGCGGCCAAAAAGCCGGTAGCCGAGAAGGCGCCCAAGCCGGCGAAGGCAGACGAGAGTGCCAAGAAAGCAGCAGAGGCGGCGAAGAAGGCCGAAGCCAAAGCTGCGGAGAAGGCCAAGCAAGAAGCGGCGAAAGCCAAGGCGGCCGAAAAGAAAAAGGCCGACGCCGAGAAGAAAAAGGCTGCTGCTCTGAAGGCGGCCGAAAAGAAAAAGGCCGACGCCGAGAAGAAAAAGGCTGCTGCTCTGAAGGCGGCCGAAAAGAAAAAGGCCGACGCCGAGAAGAAAAAGGCTGCTGCTCTGAAGGCGGCCGAAAAGAAGAAGGCCGACGCCGAGAAGAAGAAGGCTGCGGCCGAAAAGAAGAAGGCCGCCGACGCCGAGAAGAAGGCGGCCAAGAAAGCCAAGCAGGAAGCCGCCAAGGCAAAAGCTGCCGAGAAGAAAAAGGCCGCAGCTGAAAAGAAGGCGGCTAAGAAGGCTGCCGCCAAGAAGGCGCCCGCCAAGAAGCCAGAGCCCCCAATGGCTGGCGACGCCACAGCGGCACGTGTCGCCGCAGCCCCCGCGAAAGGCAAGAAGGCCGCCAAGAAGGCGCCCGCCAAAGCGGCTCCCCCGGCTCCCCCCAAGAAGGCACCGGCCAAGGCTCCCGTGAAGAACGCCAAGCCAGGGGCACCGGCCAAGAAGGCCCCGGCGAAGGCGAAGGCTCCCGCCGAAGCGAAAGCACCTGCCGCGGCCAAGGCGAAGGCGAAGGCGAAGGCTCCTGCCAAAGCGAAGGCTCCTGCCAAAGCGAAGGCTCCTGCCAAAGCAAAGGCGCCCGCAAAGGCAAAGGCGCCCGCAAAGGCAAAGGCGCCCGCAAAGGCAAAGGCGCCTGCCAAGGCAAAGGCGCCTGCCAAGGCAAAGGCGCCCGCAAAGGCAAAGGCGCCTGCCAAGGCAAAGGCGCCTGCCAAGGCAAAAGCGCCTGCCAAGGCAAAGGCGCCTGCCAAGGCAAAAGCGCCCGCAAAGAAGGGGCCGGCGAAGGCGAAGCCCAAGCCCGGCAAGAAGGCGCCGCGGAAGGCCTGAGTCGCTGACACCCGACGCCGCGCGTGGCTCGGTTCTACGAGCCCGCGCGGCGTGGTGAAAGCCCGATTGCTCAGTCCAGCGCGCGGGCTTGATCCCAGAAGGACTGGACGTCGGCCAAGGCGTGGGTGATGCGCACTGGCGGCAGCGCGCGCAGCAGGCGCTTGGCGTAGCCCTTGGTGTGCACGCGCTCATCGAGCAACGCCACGACGCCATAGTCGCGCCGCGTCCGGATCAGGCGGCCAAACCCCTGCTTGAGCGCGATCGCCGCACCCGGGACGAACAGATCCATGAACGGGTTGCCCCCGTTCCGTTCGATCGCTAGCGAGCGAGCGCGCACGACCGGATCGGTGGGCACGGCGAACGGCAACTTCTCGAGCACGACCAACCTGAGCGCGCGCCCCGGGACATCCACGCCTTCCCAAAAACTCTGCGTCGCCACGAGCACGGCGTCACCCGACGCGCGAAACGCCGAAACCAGAGCCTGCTTCGGAGCTTGGCCCTGGACGAAGACCGTCTGACGCGGTAGCCGGGTTTTCAACAGCTGGTAGAGCCGCTGCATCGAGGCGTGCGAGGTCGTGAGTACGAACGCACCGCCGCCGGTGATCGCGACCAGATCGCGCACACGATCGGCGGCCTGCTCCAAGAACGCCGCTGAGCGCGCAGGCGGCAAATCGTTCGGTGTGTAGAGCACGGCCTGCCGCTCGAAATCGAAGGGACTGCCGACGGCGAGCTCCTCCGCGCCCAAGTCGTCGCCCACGCCGAAGCGGCGCCGGAAGTAGTGAAATGATGTCGGCTTCGACGCTGCGTCGGCGGCGGGCATGCGCGGCGCCGTGTCGCCAGTAGTCAACGTGGCGCTCGTGAGCACGACCGCGGGAATGCTGGCGAACACCCGATCGCTGAGCACCGGGGCCAGATCGACGGGTGTCGAGCTCAGCGCCGGGGGCGCGAGCTCCAACCAAGTGACCATACCGGCTCCGCCGTCCACCACGCTCGCCAGCTGATCGCGCAAGGTTTGGGTGCGTCGTACCAACAGCTCTTGCACTGCCGGGCGCAACCGAGCCGCTGGCAACGCGTCGCCGGTGGGATCGATGCTCTTGAGCACGCCGAGCACGCCCTCCAGCGCGAGGTCGATCGCAAAGTAAGCCTGTTGCATTGGTCCGCGCCAAGCATCAGGTTCCACCGTCGCTCGAGGCCCGCTGCTTTGGTGCTGGCGCAGCACGACCTCCCAAAAATGATCCGCCGCTCGCTGCAGCTGCTCGGGCACGTTGGACGAGGGAACCACGGCGCCGATCACCCGCGCGAGCTCGGTCGCGAGCCGACTGGTCTTGAGCCTCGAAACTCGAGACCCGAAGAACAAGCCAGCAACGTCCTCGATCTGGTGCGCTTCGTCGAAGACCACCGCATCGTAGTCCGGCAACACGCTGGCGGGGTGCGGTCCTCTCAGCGCTAGGTCGGCGAAGAACAGGTGGTGGTTGACGATGAGGAGCTGCGCCGACTCGGCGTCGCGCCGCATCCGGGTCACGAAACACTCGTCGTGGTACGCGCACCCGGCGCCGATGCGCGTATCGGTCGAAGACGTCACGTGCGGCCAAATCGGATCGTCCTCACTCAACCCCGCCAGCTCCGCGGTTTCACCGGTCTCTGTCTCCGCCGCCCACTGATTCAATACTCGCAACGCCGAGGCGTAGCGCGGGCGCGCTGCTTCTTCGCTCGTGCGGAACTCACCGAGGCGCCGCCGGCACACGTAGTTGGTGAGCCCCTTCATCACCGCAACGCGCGGTTCAATCTCGAGCGTTCGCGCGATCAGCGGTAGATCCTTGTAGGCGATCTGTTCCTGGAGCGCCTTGGTGGCCGTGGAGATCACCACCCGCTTCTTGCTGAGCAGCACGGGCACCAGATACGCCAGCGTCTTGCCGGTTCCGGTTCCGGCTTCGCACAGCAAGATCCGCTCTTCTCGAAGGGTGCGCTCCACGGCCGCTGCCATCTCGAGCTGACTGGCTCGATGCTCGTAGGCTCCAAACTTGGTGGCGAATGGACCCTCAGGTCCCAAGAGCTCGAACGCAGACCGGACGGGCGGCACCGGCGAACCCTAGCGCGGCTGACGTCGAATGGGCGCCTCGCAGAGGCCTGTGCACGACCGGCCCTCGGGCTGCTCCAGCGCTCGGGCAACGGACCTGGTGGAACCGCGCAAGCATCGACGCACCCTCCAGGTCCATGAAACCACGCGCTGCGGGGTCATGCGGCACCACGGAGCAAAAAAACCCGGGATTCGAGCATGCTTGACGCTTGGCTACGGGTCTGCGAAGTTTCTCGGAAGACTTGGGACGCTCCGGGGGCGGCGCTCACGTCAGAAGTTGCCCATACCCAACGGGAATACTCACCAGCCAGCCAGACCACCGGTGAGGTCGCAAGCGAACCGAAATGCCGAATCCCAGCCCACGCGAGCTGAAAAAGACACTGATTCGAGAAGGCTTCGAAGTTTACCGCACGATTGAGGACCGCGTCGTCCTCGCCGAGCGAGTCCGAGACAACCTCATCATGGATAGCGGGGTCGCTGCCTGCTCGGGGGAGCCGCTCGCAGTGCGCGTGGTACTGCGAGCGCAAGGCAACGATTTTCCTGGCGAGAGCCCGGCGCAGCTCGTCGGACGCGCGCGGGCACTCGGCGATGCCCTCACCACGCGCGGTTACGCCGAGGTTCAGACGCAGGCCGTGCCCATCCTCGATCCCGGCGACCGCACCAAAACACTGGACACATGGTACGAAGTCAGCCTCGAGCGAGTCGTCGCGGGCCCCGGCGAACTCGTGGACGAGCTCCGGTTTGCCCTGGGGATCGATAAGACGGTCCCCGGACCAAGCTCCCAGTAGGCAATTCCACGTTCTGCGGGGCGGTGTGACACGGCCCCGCTTGCGCCGACACTCGATAGACCCGACCGCGCTCGCGTGCTATTCGGCCCCACCCGGGCCGCCGGGGCACCTGTCATATGATGAATTTCTTTCGCCAGGGTGGGGTCGTCACCCAGATCTTCATGGGCGCGGTCGTGCTCGCCATCATTGCTGCGTTCGTCATGGGCGGGCAGTTCGGCAGCGCCAGCGGCTCCGAGCGCTGCGCAGTGAAGTTCGAAGGCGCCTGCGTCGACCTCAAAGAATTCAACGCCAGCTATGGCCTCGCTGTGCGCGCCAGCGGGCTCGAGCTGACCGGCGACGGTGCTCGCGAGGTCAAAGGTATGATCCTGAACGGCTTCGCCGAACGGCTGCTGCTCAACGCGGACGCCAAGCGTCTCGGCATCAGCATCAGCGAAGAGGACCTGGACGCGCAGTTGATGGAAGGCAGGGCGCGTCTGTCGTTGCCGGCACAGGAAGAAGCGCAGCTGGCTGCGCAATTGCGGCTCTGCATCCCCGAAGGCCCGGCGTGCGCCCCCGGTACGCTGGGAACACGCATCTTGCCCGTCAAAGACAACGGCAGCTTCAACCCAGACCTGTATCGCCGAGTCGTACGCAACTATGCAGGCCGCGGCACCAAGCAATTCAAAGAGATGCAGCACGAAGAATACGTCGCCGCTCGCATGCGCGATCTGGTGCGATCGCGCGCTCGCGTCTCGGAGCAAGAGGCCTTCCTGCTCTGGGAACGCGAACGTTCGGAGGCTGTGATTCGCACCGTCGACGCGCGGGGTGAATGGATGGCGCGCTACGTGCTGAACCTTTCGAACAGCGACGTCGACGAATGGGCCATGAACAACAAGGCCGCGGTCGACAGCGAGCTGGCTCGCGAGAAAGACAACTTCAAGGCCGCGTGCCCTATCGTCAGCGAGATCTTCGTGCGTTTCGCTCCCGACGCCAGCGCTGACGAGAAGGCGGCGAAGCGCACCGAAATCGAGGAAGCCGAACGGCGACTCAAGGCGGGCGAGGACTTCGCGAAGCTCGCCCGCGAGCTCTCGGACGCCGACACCGCGCCGCTCGGCGGGGCCGTCGGTTGCCTCGGCGAGCACTACGGGCCGGGCGCGCAGGAGCTCTTGCAAGCCATGAGCAAGCTGAAGCTCGGCGCCGTGAGCCCGGTGGTCGAGACCGTGCGCGGCTATCACCTGGTGCAGTATCACGAGCCGCTCGTGGCGAGCCAAGCCGAGACCACCGCGCGGCAGTACGTCGCGCGCAAGCTGGCGACGCAAGCGAAGGCCAGAGAGCTCGCCGAGCAGTTCGCGAAGGAGCTGATCGCCAAGGCCAAGACCACCGACTCGCTGAAGACGGCCACCGACGAGCTGGTGAAGAGCTACCTCGAACGCGGCCCGCTCGCGGGCAAAGACGCGCTGCCTGGTGAAGGCGACGACGAGCGTCCCAAGGTCGAGATCTCGGCGGCTTTCAACATCCTGCAAAACCCCATCAGGAACGCGACGCAGGGGGACGTGGCCAGCATCGCCTTCAACCTGAAGCCCGAGCAGCTGCACGAAAAGCCCATCGGTACCTACGACGGTGCCGCGGTGATGCAGCTGAAGAGCAAGGAGCCGGCGAAACGTGCCGAGTTCGAGAAAGACAAGGTCAAGCTTATCCGGCAGCTGAGCCAAGTCAAAGGTGCCGAGCTCCTCGAAAACTACCTGGACGCCCTGAAGAAACAGGCGGGCGATGAGCTGACGTTCGACAAGGCTCTCGTCGATTCCACGCAAGAGCAAGCCGAAGGCGAAGCCGAGAACGACGAAGAATCATGATGGAGCCGCGCGGGATCGGGGCGCTCGAACCCCAGGTCCGTGAGCTCGACAACGGTCTCGCGCTCGCAGCCGTCAGCATGCCTGCGCTGCACCGGGCCGTGATCACCGCCGAAATCCGGGTCGGCTCGGTCTACGAATCGAGCGCCCAGAACGGCATCAGTCACTTCCTGGAGCACATGTTGTTCCGAGGCACGCCGGCGTACCCGAGCGCCCATCGCTTGGCCGCGCGCTTCGAAGCGTTGGGGGGCACGCTCGAGGCCAGCACCTCGGAAGAGTTCGGGACGCTCAGCATCTCGCTGCCGCCCGAAAGCCTCGATGCAGCCCTCGGCACCTTCTGCGAAGTCCTCAGCGAACCGCTGCTGACCGACCTGGACACGGAACGCGACATCGTTCGTGAAGAGATCCTCGAGGGACTCGACGAGAAGGGTCGCGACATCGATGCCACGTCGCGCTGCCGGCAACTGTGCTTCGCCGATCATCCGCTCGGCTACCCCATCGCCGGCACGCTGCAGGCGCTCGATGCCTGGGACCAGGCGTCGCTTCAGCGACACCACGCGCGTCACTACACCGGTCGCAACCTGGCGGTCGTCGTGAGCGGCCCCGTCGCGGTCGAGAGCGTACTGGCTTCCGCTTCGCGACGACTGGAGGCGCTACCCGCGGGTTCGCTGGTCGAAAGCGCCGTCCCAGAGGCTCAGCGCGAACCGCGCTTCGATTTCCTCGGGCACAAGGCCAGCCAAACCGCACTCTCGGTCTGTTATCGCGCCCACGAACGCGCGAGCGTGCACCAGGCCGCCACGGAGATGCTGCTCAGAATTCTCGACGACGGGTTGTCGACCCGGCTGTATCACCGTCTGTGTGATCAGCTCGGCCTGTGTTACGATGCGGGCGCTGGTTATCAGGCCTTCGATACAGCAGGCGTCATCGAGTTGGACGGAGAAACGGCGCACGAGCGCGCCCCGCTCCTGCTCCGAGAGATCCTTGACCTGACGGCGGCCCTGACTGCCAGCGGACCGACCGACGCGGAGCTCGACCAAGCACGACGACGCTGCCAGTGGCAGTTTGACGCGATGCTCGACGATCCGGAGTCAGTGGCTCATTTCTACGCGCACTCGCTGCTGCGGCGCAGCCACCAGTCCCCGCTCGATCGCTGCCGCGAGCTCTGCGACGTCAGCCGTGAAGCCGTGCTCGCAGCTGCCCAGATCGCCTTCCAACCGACGCGCCTCAGCGTCGCCGCCGTCGGCCTCCAACGCGGCAAAGCCCTCGACGCCCTCCAGTCGCTGGCCCTCGGCGTACGCTAACCACGCGCTCCCCGCACATCCGGTCCCCAGCTCGGGCTCGCACGGCAGGGCAAGAACTCCGAGCCTAGGGCGGTGGCTCGGGCTCGGGCTGGGCGAAGGCTTCGACGCCGAGCACTTCGACCCGATCGAAGACGCCCTCGGTGATCAGGCGCAGGCGCGCTCCGATCTCGGCTTCGTCCACATCGGCGAGGCTGGTTTCGAAGGACGCTGCGTAGCACCGGCGCACGGTGGCACCGAACGCCAATGCCAGCGCGCGCCGCCCCTGCGAGCCCTCGGCGATCAAGTCGACGCGCACCCCGACATCGAAGCCCTCGGGCGCGCTGAGCCTACCTTCGGCGACGGGCTCGCTGCTGGGCCGCAGCTCGCTCCGCCACAGGTACACCTGCTCGCGGCATTCTTCCTTGGTCACGCGGGGCGACGCACGCCACGTCCGCAAGCGCAGCGTCGCCTGCGTGGGTCGATGCACGAGCGTGAGCCAGCGTTCGTCCGCAACCTCGTCCCAGCGTCCCGCGTCGGGCAACGGCAAGCGGAACCCGAAACGTTGCGACGCCAAGTTCTGCCAGTCGCGATCAGGAAGCTCGTGGCGAGCGGACGGCGGGACGGAGCGGTGCGAGCCGGCGTTGCTGCGCGCGCTTGCGCCGTCCCCGACCGGCACCTCCGTTTGCGGCAACGACGGAGCGCAGCCCACCAGGGACAGCACGAGCCACCCGGCAGCGAACTTCAGACTTCGGTGTGCCACTCGGGATGAGACTGGTCGTGGCCGCGCACGATGGCGAAGAACCGCCGTTGCAGGTCGCTCGTAGTCTGGCCGACGGTGCCGCCGCCGACTCGACGTCCGTCGATCTCGATCACCGGTGTCACTTCCGCGGCGGTCCCGGTCAAGAACACCTCGTCAGCGAGGTAGACGTCGTCGCGTGTCAACAGCCGCTCTTCGACCACCCACCCGTCTTCGCGCGCGAGGGTGATGATGGCGTCTCGAGTGATGCCCGGCAGAATCGTGGCCGACACGGGCGGGGTGAGCACGCGACCCGATTTCACGATGAACAGGTTCTCGCCGCTGCCTTCGCAGACGTAGCCGCGTGTATCCAGCATCAACGCTTCGTCGTAGCCGTCGCGAATGGCATCGTTCTTCGCGAGCACGTTGGCGACGTACTGGCCGGTGATCTTTCCGCGCGGCAGCGCTCCCGTAGGATCGGGACGCGCCCAGGCCGACGTCTTGCAGCGCACACCGCCGCGCACCCCGTGCTCGCCCAAATACGCGCCCCAAGCCCATGCCATGACCATGACATCGACAGGGTTCTCTTTGGAGTACAGACCGAGCGAGCCTGCCCCCAGCAGCACCAGCGGTCGCAAATAGGCCTCGGTGAGCCCATTGTCCCGCAGCACGGCCACACAGGCGTCCGAGAGCGCCCCGAGGTCGTAGCCTGCGTCGATGCCGAGCAGGTGGCAGGATTGCAAAAGTCGTTCGAGGTGTTCGCGCAGACGGAACACCAGAGCTCGACCAGCTTCACTACGGTATGCGCGGATGCCTTCGAACGCCCCCGCGCCGTAGTGCAAGCTATGGACCAATACCGACACTTTTCCAGCATCAGAAAAATCTGAAACTATTCCGTTCTTCCAGAGCTTTTGTGCGTATTCCAGCATCGTCCTCGTCTCACCTGCTCTGCTTCTCGCCTGGCGACTCGCCTGGACTCGATGACGCCTCGCGCCGCAAACGGCAAAAGCAGACTGCCACAAACACCGCGCTCGCCCGCTAAAATTTGTTCGGCGCGGCCCACACCACGTGCTAAAGAGTCCGGTAGAGCTTGTAGCGAGCGTGATCGGAGGCGTTGGCCACCGTCACCTCGCCTCACCGGGGCAGCGCTCGCCTCACTGGGCAGCGCCTAGCAAAGCTACAAGCGTCAGCGCGGCTGGCATGGAGCCGTGCCTTCCAGGACCAGGAACAAGGTTTCCAGGACAAAGCCATGAATGGACAACGCCAGAGAGCCAGAGGTGGGCGTCGCCGACGCCGCAAGGCCAAGGATCGAAGTCACTCGGGCGCTCCCTCAGAGCCCATCTTGATCGCAGCGCGCAGGCCCAACTCACCGGTGATCCTCGCCGGGGCAGCGCGCCCCCGCGTCGCCGCATCCGCCAAACCAAAGTCTACCGGCTCGGACGCAGCCATGAACGCCGGCCTCGCGCAAGCCGCCAAGAAAGGCGAGCTTCCTGCTACGCCTGTCCGTCGCACGGCTCGCATCGTGCAGCTTGACGGCAAGCCCGTCGGCGAGAAAGAGCTCGAGCGTCGGCGCTTGTTGCAGCGGCTGCTCGACTGCGAAGGGCGCTCGGCCATCTCGCACGCGGCTGAAGCCTATTTGAACGCGGGCTTCGAGTTTCCGGACGATCAAGAGGTGCAACTCCAACTCCTCGAGCACTTCAACGAAGATCGGGCGCGGAGGGCCATCGACGCGCTGCAGACCATCATGGTGCGCGAGGCGCCCAAGAAGCGTCCGGTGTTCGAACAACGCCTGCGACGCTTGGAGGAGTACGCCGACGAGCTCTCCACGCGCGAGGCGGCGGCCACGCTCCGGCGTACCCTCCGCGCCTGATTGGCTCCGGGTCGATTCGAGGGGTTCAACGCGACCAGCAGGCGCCCAGGCTCGATGGCGAAGGTCATCACTGCAGCACATTTCAGAAGCAGGCTCCGAGCTCTGCTCGAGACGAGCACCGCGACGATCGAGAATTCGGGGTGCATTCAGTGCACTCACTGCAACGGGTGTAGCCGCTGTACGTTCTGCCGCGAGTCGAGCTCGCTGGTGCGCTGCCACTACTGTGTCGGTTGCGTACGCTGCTCCGACTGCACGCACTGTCGTGAGTCCGAATCGCTGACGAACTGCAAGCATAGCGAGGCCTGCACGGACTGCTCGAACTGCGCCTACGTGTTTCATTCGACCCGGCTCACCGGGTGTACCTATTGTTTCGGCTGCGTTGGACTGAGCGGGGTCGACTTCTACATCCTGAACGAACCGCATCCACGCGCCGAATACTTCGAACTGACGCGAAAGCTCCTGGAGGAAATGCGGTCGTGAGCGACGGCGTCGCCCCCCCAGGGCCGGCGCTGGCAGGCGCCGCGTTCGAAGCTCTGTGGGCACATGTGCTCGAGCACTGGGAGGACGACAAGGCGCACCTCGCCTTTCTCGAGTACTGCCAGGCGCACGATCAGCTGCTGCCGGCCGCAAAGCGTTACCGCGAGCTGAACCAGTCGCCAGCGCATCAGGCTCAGGCAACGCGCCGGCTGAAAGCCATCTCCCTGCTGGCGCTGGCGCGCATGGAAGGCGCGCGGAGCGCCCCGGGCGACGCCAAACGGCAGGCCGGGAGGCTGGTCGCGCTCATTTTTTTGGTGGCCATGGCGACTAGCCTGTTGATCTTCTACGGTCTGCGCTAAAAAGCAGACGCGCCCGCGGGCCCAAACCAGCCACTCGTCGGAATTTCCAGCACCTCGTCCCCAGCACATCGGGGTGGGTCGCGATCGGGCATTGACAGATTTCGCCCGATGCCTCTGGAATCCCGGCATCCTACGCAGACGTTACTTCGGGACTCACCCCACGTTAGATCCCCTCGGCCCGTGGCGCACAGGCCGACCCGAAGGCGTCGCCAGCTTCACTACCGTTTTAGGAGGACTCGCCATGAGACAAATGTGGATCACGACGCTCACCACTCTGAGCGTGTTGATCGGTTGCGGTTCTGACCCTGCACCCCCCCCGGCGACACCCGCCGGCGACACCACACCGCCACCCGTGGCCGCTACCCCGGCCCCGCCAGAGAAACCGGGCGACGACCCCAAGCAGTCCGACATCAACATCTCTGACGAGATTCGCCGGGCCTGCGGCATCAGCGACGCCGAGGCGCGCTTCGCGTTCAACTCCGCTCAGGTGCGTGAGGCTGATCGCGTGATCTTGAAGAAGCTGGCCGTCTGCTTCTCGACCGGTCCGCTCAAGGGTCGCGAAATGCGTCTCGTCGGGCACGCCGATCCCCGGGGCGAATCCGAGTACAACATGGTGCTCGGCGACCGCCGCGCCTCGAACGTCAAGGGCGCCATCGCCAACGAGGGCCTGGCCGCCGAACGCATCGCCACCACTTCGCGCGGCGAAATGGACGCTACGGGTACGGATGAGGCCTCCTGGGCACGCGATCGCCGCGTGGATGTGATGCTGGGCAACTGAGCGCCCTCGAGAACGACCCCAGCATCGCATGCAACCCACAGAAGCTGCTCCGGCTCCGGAACTCGCGCTCGACCCACTCAGTCTGATGCTCCGCTCGTCGGGCATCGTTTTGGTGGTTCTGCTCATACTGATCGTAGCCTCGCTTCTCGTTTGGGTAGTGTGGTTCGCCAAGACCGCGCAGTTGCGCAGACTCAAGTCGGACCACGCTCAGTTCGAGGTCGAAGCCAGCGACGCCAGCGACGCGACCGCCTTGATTCAGGCCGCTTTGAAGCACCGGCTCTCTCCGGGCGCTCGCGTCGTACTGGCTCTGGCCAAGCAACATCAGGACAAGCACCCGACCAAAGATCTGCTGTCGGCGATCGCGCGTCGTGCCATTGCGGACGAAGAAAAGCGCGTGTCTAGCTTGATGCCGACGCTCTCGAGTATCGCTTCCGCCTCGCCCTTCATCGGACTGTTCGGCACCGTCTGGGGCATCATGAACGCCTTCATCCGCATCGGTGTCGAAAAGAGCGCGTCGCTCCCGGTGGTAGCACCCGCTATCGGCGAAGCGCTGATCGCCACCGCGTTCGGTCTGGTAGCCGCGATTCCGGCGACCATTGGCTACAACTACATCGACAAGCGCATCTCCGAACTGATGGACGACATCTCGGCGTCCAGCGACGTTTGGGTCGCGCTGCTCTTGGCGCAACCCCGCGAGCAGGCGGGCGCCTTGCCCCTCACACGCGAGTCGCACCGGCCCCCGGGGTACATGGGGCAGGTTTGAGCGATGGGCGCCGCCGTAGGACGCGGTAGACGCGGCGGATTCCGCGACATCAACGTCACCCCCTTCGTGGACGTGATGTTGGTGCTGCTGGTCGTATTCATCGTCACCGCGCCACTGTTGACCACCGGTCTGCGAATCGACCTTCCGGAAGTGAAGGCGGCTCAGACGCCCGTCAAAGACGCGCGCCTTCTGGTCACGATCACCAAGGAAGAGCGCATCATGTTCGGCGAAAAGGACGTGACAGGGCAGATCGACGAGGCCCTGAAACAGAGCGAGCGCGTGCAGCGCGAACGCGAGCTGTTCATCCGCGCCGACAAAGAGGCCCGTTACGGCGTGGTCGCCACGGTCGTGGCGGCGGCGCGTAACAGTGGCGTTGAATCGTTGAACCTTTTGGTTCAACCGGAGTTGGAAGAGGTCGGCGCCGAGGGAGCCGAGCCGGAGGGAGAAACCGAGCCGGCCCCCCCCAAAGGTCCTGGCCGCGCCAGCAGCGTGCCCGCAAAATAGCTGCCCGTGCCGATCGCGATCGCCAAGCCCGCCAATTACACCGCCACGGACTGGACGTTGGCCGTAGCTTTCGCACTGCTGATGGAAGGGGGCGTGCTCGCACTCCTGGCCTCGAGCGAAAACAAAGGGCAGATCGCGCGGCGCGAAGAGACCGTAGTCAAGGAGGTGCCCATGGCCGTCAAACCGATCATGGACGACCTCCCGCTGTTGAAGCTGGGTGGCAAGAAGGTGAAGCCCAAGCTTCCTGACATGTGGAAGAAACAGGCGCCCGTGCCGGTTAAGCGGTACGAAGAAAAGAGCGCCCCTTCCGAAAAAGCCGAGGACAAGCCCGCGGCCATCCCCACCAGTAAGGTGGCGGAACGCGACGCTGAGGCTCCGCCGCCGGACGCTGAAATAGCCAAAGAGGTCGACCAAGAGTTACTCGATGCCACGCCAGACGCAGCGCCGGAGGTGGAAGGCGAAGGCCACGCAGACGGCGTCAAAGAGGGAACTGAGACCGATCCGCTCAAGGCCCGCGCTGTGAGCATGTACCTCGCAAAGATTCTCGGGTGGTTCCAGGTCCGATGGCGCCCCCCCACCGGTGAAATTCCATGCGAAGAACTCAAAAAGTTGAGTACGGCCGTGGCGGTCAGCGTCGGAGGAGATAGAACCGTGGCTGGCTACTCGATCTCCCGACCCAGCGGCAACGCTACGTTCGACGCGAAAGTGCGAGCTACGATGGATTCCCTAGTCGGCCAACAATTGCCACCTCCGCCGCCGCTGTACCCCGACATCCTCGGCGCGACTGTCTCGCCTGTTTTTTCAGGCGCTGGAGCAAAATGCGAATAGTTTCCATATCCTTAGCGGTGACCGCGGCGCTCTCGGTGAGCCAGGCCCACGCGCAGGCGCAAACCCCTTCCAAACCCCCCAACGAGGACTTGCTCGGCGAGTTCGTCGTCACGGGCGTGCAGCAAGAGCAACTGCCCAAGATCGCGATCCTCCCCTCGCTTTCTCCAGACCTCGAAGACGTCGTCGTGCGCAGCGTCGTACGGCGCGATTTCGAGCTTACGGGCATGTACGAGGTCATCGATGACGCGAAAGCGCCCGCGGGACTGTACGGCTTCGACGATCCGGTCGACATCGACGCGTGGCGTAAGCTCGGTCCCGAATCCATCGTGAAGGTGGCTGCGCGCAAGCACAACTCGGGCAAGATCCAGGTGTTCGGCCTCGCCTACTTTCTGTCCGTCGGCAAAGACCCGGTCTACGAAAAAACGCTGCTCGTCGACAAAGAGCTGGTGCGCGTCACGGCCCACCGCATCACCGACGCGCTGCTCGGCGCGCTCACCGGTAGACCCGGTGGCTTCGCGAGCCGATTCACCTTCGCCGCGAAATGGGGCCGGCACCACCGCGTGTTCACCATGGACGCCGACGGCCACGACCTCACACCCGTCAGCGACCCGAAGGCGACGTCGATCGCCCCAGCATGGGGTTCCGGCGAACAGCTGTTCTACTTGCGCAGCGACGAGTACGCGCCGTTCAAGCTGTTCCGCTATGAGCGCCAGAAGCACATCGCGCTCGACCTTCCCTTCAAGACCAGCGTCTACAGCGTGGCGTTCAACCACGACTATACCAAGCTCGCGATCGCCGTTGCCGAGAACGGCGGCAGCTCCATCTATGTCGGCGATCCGGACGGGAAGAACCTCAACCGAATCTCCAAAACGCCGCTCTCCACCCATCCGGTGTTCAGCCCCTCCGGCAAGCTCGCCTGGATCGGCGGCAACCCGGCCAAAGACGGCAGCCAGCGCGTCTATGTGGATGGCAAAGCCGTCTCACCACCCGGCTTCGTCGCTGCGGCTCCGACATTTTGCGATACCGAAGACGGCATTCGCTTGGTCTATGCGGTCGGCGTAGGCAACGATCATCAAGATTTGGTGATGAGCGCCGAGACTGGGCAGGGCATCGCTCGTTTGACGCAGAACCAGGGTTCCAACGCGTACCCGGCGTGCAGCCCCGACGGTCGCATGCTGGCCTTCTTTTCGACCCGCCAGAACAAGAAGGGCTTGTACATGATGTCGCTCAAGCGCTGGCGCACCCAGAAGGTCATCAGCCAGTACGGCGAAAGCTTGCGCTGGGCGCCGCTGCCGGCTCCGGCCGCCTCCGCGACGCCCTGACCTCCCTTGAAGTTCCTGCTCGACGATCTGTCCGGAGCGCCCACGCGCGCGCTGATCGCGCAGCACCTGGCGGGCATGCGCGCGAACTCGCCGCCCGAAAGCGTGCACGCCCTCGAAGTCGACGGGCTCCGTCAACCCAACGTGACCTTCTGGTCGGTGTGGCTCGACGACGTGATCGCCGGCTGCGGCGCGCTGAAGCAGCTCGACGCGCGCCGCGGTGAGCTCAAGTCGATGCGCGTGGCCGACGCGTTCCTGGGACGCGGCATCGGCAAGGCGCTCTTGAACCACCTGATCAGCGAAGCGCGCGCGCGGGGTCTCGAGAGCCTCTGGCTCGAGACCGGTTCGTCACCCGCGTTCACGCCCGCGCTACGCCTGTACGAGGGCGCGGGCTTCGTACGCTGCGGCCCCTTCGAGGACTACACCCACGACCCCTTCAGCGTGTTCATGGCCCGATCGATCGTCTAGCAGCCGCCGCCCGGCATGAATGTTGCTGCCCGATGCCGGCACGATGAAACCGCTTACGAACCGCGCAGCGCTCCAGGGCCATGGCACAACTGGCACAGAAATTCGCGACAAACGCGTCGCGTCGTTGCTGTTAGGGCTGGTGCTCGCGGCCTGTGGCGGTGAATCGAACCAGGGCGGCGACACCGCGGGGGCCACCGCCACGATGGATGGTGCGGGCGGCAGCCAGGTCGGCGGCAACAGCACCGGCAACGGCACCAACACCGCCAGCAACGCCTCGTCGGGGGCCACCACCAGCCCGAACTTCGGCAGCCCCGGGCCCGTCACCAGCGGGGCGAGCTCCGGCAACGGAGCAGGTGGCAACTCGACCGCGTCGAGCGACGGCAGCACTTCCGGGGGATCGGGCGGCAGTGGTGTTGGGGGCGGCCCCGGAGGAGCTGGCGGCAGCGCGGGCGCGAGTTGCGAGCCGCAGGACGTCTCGGGGATGGGCGCGTGCGACGCCGCCTTCGGCGTGTTCTTCCTCGGCAACCAGTGCGGCTGGGTGAGTGGCTGCAGCTGCGTGGGTGAAGACTGCGACAACGGCTACGAAGACGAAGCCACCTGCGAGGCGGCGCATCGCGAGTGCTTCGATGCTGGCTGCGCCGCGCAGGATGCCACGCACGTGGGCGCTTGCGAACCGGCGAGTCGCTTCGTCTACAACGGCTTCGAGTGCATCGCGATGGACGGTTGCAGCTGCGTCGGCGACGATTGTGACGCGACTTATTCCTCGATGGATGACTGCACGGCGGCGCATGCGGGCTGCGAAGACCGCGAGCTCAGCTGCAGCGAAATCGAAGCCGCCTACGACGCCTATGTCTCGCACACGGCCTGTCAGGACGACAGCGACTGCACGACGGTGCTTGGCCAATGCGGCGTCGGCTTGGGCGGCTGCTTCCACGCCATCAATCGGCGTTGGGAGGAGAGTGGTCTGCAAGCGCTTGGCGAAGCCTGGCAGACCAAAGACTGCGGGGGCGGTGTCTGTGACTGCGACGAGCCGCCGCTGACAGTCGTCTGCGACGGTGGCGCGTGCGCGTTCCAGCGGTGAGCGGGATGAACGTACCACTCAGCATTCGGGCCGCCTGCGGGCTCTCTGCGCTGTTGGTCGCCGCCTGCGGCGGTGAGTCGGAGACGGGCGCCTCGGACGGCTCGAACATCAGCACCTCGAGCGCTGGCGGGTCGAGCCACGGAGGCTCGGGCGGCAGCGACTGTTCCGGCCAGGACGACGTCATCCCTCCCGGGTGCTTCGGTAGCCCGGGCCCCGTCACCAACGGATCGACCGCCAGCGGCGGAGCCGGCGGCACCGCGAGCGCGTCGACCGACACGACTTCGGCGAGTTCGGGCGGCAGCGCGGGCGTCGGAGGAGCCGCGGGCAGCGCGGGCGCCGCGTGCGATCCGCAGGATGTAGCGGGTGAAGGCGCCTGCGGCGCGGCGTTCGGCGTATTCTTCCTGGGCGATCGCTGCTCTTGGGTCTCGGGTTGCAACTGCGTTGGGGACGACTGCGACCACCCGTACGAAAACGAAGCCGCTTGCGAAGAGGCGCACCACGAGTGCCTCGCCCCCGACTGCGCCCCTCAGGACGTGAGCTACATGGGCGGCTGCGACCCCGTGGGTGTCTGGGTCTTCAACGGGATCGAATGCGTGGGTATGGAAGGCTGCAGCTGCGTAGGGAGCGAGTGTGAGGCGACCTTCACCTCACCCGAAGCCTGCGTAGCCGCTCACGCGACCTGCGCCGAGCAGCAACGCAGCTGCGATGACCTCGCTACCACTTACCGCAACTACGTGAGGCACACGGCGTGTCAGGACGACAGCGATTGCGCGATCGTCGAAGGGCTGTGCGCCGCCGGTTACGGCTGCGTGCACGTCGTCAACCGTCATTGGGGCAAGGCGGGCATCGATGCGTACACCGCGGCCTGGGACGCCGCTGGCTGCCCCCAGGTCGACTGCGATTGCGATGTGCCGGCCAGCGCCACCTGCAACGGGGGCGTCTGCCAGCCTGCGAAGTAGCGCGGAACGTCGGGCGCCAACGCTTGACTGACGAAGGCCTGCGACACGCGCACTTGCTCGATGTGACGCAGCAGCAAGTGCGGGTAGGGTTCGCGCGCCATCGCCGGCAGGCGTCGCGCCAGCCCTTCAGCAAATGCCGGAAAGCCAGCAGCGTCGACGCCGGCTAGCCGCGCCACGGTACTCAGGTACTCGCCCCGACGCTTCGAGACGTCGATCAGGAAGTGCTGGCGGTTCAAGATCACGAAGTACGCGAGCTGACGCTGCTCGAGGGGGGCGCGCCCCGACTCTCGATGCAGCTCGACGTAATAGGCGCCCGGCGAATACTCCATCATGTTGCCGCTGATAGCGTCGGTGCTCCACGAGAAGACCGACGTGCAGTTGAAGAGCGCGGTGGTGTTCAGGTTCTTCTTGATATTGACGGTTTCACTCTCGTAGCCCTGGGCGGTCAGGGTGAGCTCGTGGCGCGCGAACGTGTCGCGATCGAGCTCGAACTCCAGCGGCGTACGCCCGATGGGCTCGGCGTCGAGCAGTACACTGGCTCCGTCCACGTTGGACGTCACCTTGATCCGTTGACTCCCATCCGAAAACAGCGTGGCGCAGCCGCTAGTCGCGGTAGCAAACAGCAAGACGAAGAAATTGCGCAGCATAGAAGCCCTCCCAGGCCTCCCTGGCTATTAGCGCAAGAGCCCGAGCTGACTCAACTCTTCGGGCGCAGCAGCGAGGTAATCGCGTGGGTTTCGCGGGCGCCGAGCAGGCCGAACTGAATGCCGAAGCCACCGGGTTTTACCCAGCGCACCACCGCGGGCAGGCTCGAGTCGTTTTGCATGCCGGGCAGGCGGCAGATGATCTGGATCTTCGCTCCGAAGGCGGGCACGAAATCCGCTTCGATGAACATGCCCCCGAGGCTGATGTCCTTCGCAAGCGCGGTGTAATTTTCACCATCGATCTCGCAGGTGATGTCGGCGTCGATCGGGGTACGGGGGTGCTCTCGTTTCTCGTACACGTAGTCCTCGCGGGGCGCTGCGGCCTCAGCGGTGTTCGCTGTGCCGCGCCTTTTTATCGTGGCGATGGGAAGCAGAGGCTGTCAAGCTGCGACCGCCTTGAAGCGACAGGGCGACAAGCCGACCGGTGCAAAAAGCCACTTCGATGGATGGCAGCTCGGGCTGCTGTCCCTATGCATGGCGGGCCTCGCCCTGGCGCTGGCCCTGCCGCGCCGCGCAGAACCGTCCGATTTACCCGTGCCGAAAATTGACCCCGCGAGTGTCGCCGACATCCTCCGCGACCAGACCCAAAGAGCGCAGCGTGTGCGAGAAACACCGCTGCCTTTCGAGGTGCGCGCCGTAGGCGAGGCGCTGCGCGCATTCAGCGCGGCCTCCTTCACGCTGGACGATGATCCCGCCGAGGCGGGGGGTGCACTCGCTCGCGCGGCAGCACGAGCGCTCGACTTGCATGGCAAGGACGCGCTGCTCGATCTGCGCGCGATCCAGACGGAGTTGTTCCTGAAAGCGCTCGAGCGCTGGGAAGGTGGCGCCCCCGCTGGCGATGAGCTCACGGAGCTGGCCGGCAACTTCGTCGAGAAGGCCAGCCAGAGCGGCTGGGTGGAGACCACTGGGCGCCTGAGCCTGAGCGTGATGGAACGCATCGTGCTGTTCCGTATTCGCTGGGGCATGCTCACGGGACTCGACACTACGTTTCCCTTCAAGCCGAGCCTGAACGAGTGGCGCGTCTACTACCGCTTCCTGCTAGAACATCCCGA
Source organism: Polyangiaceae bacterium (assembly GCA_025937785.1). Taxonomy (GTDB): domain Bacteria; phylum Myxococcota_A; class Polyangia; order Polyangiales; family Polyangiaceae; genus JAICQQ01. Next base: position 15,227 of record JAICQQ010000010.1, on the reverse strand, counting down.
GGGGGGGCTGATCTCGACCCCGGCGTCCCGGCGTGCGCGACAGCTGAAGTACGCGACCGCTCTCGGCAAGCTCGACCGTGACTTCCCGATGGAGCTCGCCAACGGCGTGCTCTTGTTTCAGTCCGGTCGTTATCCCGAAGCGATGCGGGCGTTTCAGGCGCACCTCACGGCGCACCCCACGGGCCGCTACACCCTGCGGGCACGCAACTTTTGGCTGAGCGCGGCGAGCCGGGCGCCCGCGCTTTCCGAGTAGCATGGCAGCGAAGGAATCGTCCGCGCGGCGTGGGCCCCTCACGCTGGCCGAAGCCGCGCAGCAGAGCCTCGCGAGCCAGGTCCCGCTGCATTTGGTCGACGCGCAGGGTCCGAGTGCGGCTGCCTTGGTGGCCGCGCTGAGGCAACGCACCGATCGGCCGATCCTGCTCGTGACCGAAGACTCCGACGGTGTCACGCAGAACCTGGACGACCTGGCCGCGTTCGGCACGGGTCTGCTCGATCTGCCCAGCCTGCCCAACGAAGAGCGCCCGCCCGCGCTCGTCTCTTACGATGTTTCGGAGGGTTCCCCGTACGCCGAACGCGCCAGCGATCGCCGCCGCGAGATGGCGCGGACCTCTGCGCTGGTGCTGTTTCTCTCCGGCGCCAGGGACACGCTGGTGCTCCCCGCCCGTGCGCTCTGGCGCAAATGCGTGCCGTACTCGCTCTTGAGCCAGCATACCCAGAGCCTCCGCGAAGGCGCGGTGCTGGAACTGGACCAGGTCGCTGCAGCGCTCTCCGTCGCGGGTTATGCCCGAGCGCCGCTGGTGGAGGAGCCCGGCGAGCTCGCCGTGCGTGGCGGACTGCTCGATGTCTGGCCTGCGGGGCGCGGCGGACCCGTGCGCGTCGAGCTCGACGCCGATCGCATCGTCTCGCTGAAGGACTTCGACCCAGAGACGCAAAAGAGTCAGAGCCCGAGCGGCGAGACCATCGTCCCACCCGCGCGCGAGATGCTGCGCAGCCCCGCCGTGATCGAACGCGCCGAGCGCATGGTCCGAGCGCTCTGCGACTCGGTCGACTTCCCGACACTGAAGACCCGCGCCCTGCTCGAGGACATCAGCGAGGGTCGCTTGTTCTTCGGCGCCGAGGCGCTCTTGCCCGCGTACGCCGAACTCGCGGCGCTCACCGACATGCTGCCAACGTCCACGATCGTCGTGCTCGAAGAGCCGTCCGCGATCGTGCGCGCCCTGCGCCAGAACCGCGAACGCGCCGAGGCCGACGAAGCCCGCGCGCGGGACGAACCCCGTTTTCCGCTGTCGAGCCTGTACGTCGACGAGGCAACCCTGGTGCGCGGCTTGAGCGCGCGCACCCTCGTCGTCACGCACCGCACCTCGATGCAGCAGCTGAGCGCTCACGACGGCCAGCTCGAAGTCTTCGAGGGCGCTCCACCCGATGCCCCCGCCCTCGCCGCGGTCGATCATCAAGAACTGAAACGCGCGACCGAGCAGGCGCGCAGCCAGCGCGGTCACGAAGCGGTGCTCGACCCCCTCGAAACCGAGCTGCAACGCTGGGCTACCCTCGGCTATCGCACGACCCTGGTCGCCCGCACGGCCACCCAGGCCGATCGCTGGGCGTCGCTGCTGGGCCACCGCGGGACCACCGCTCCCGTGATCGACACCCTCGAAGCCCGGCGCAAAGCCGCCCGCGCCAGCATCACGATCGCGGTCGCACCCTTGGTCCGCGGCGCACGCTTCGACAGCGAGGGCGTCGTCCTGCTCACCGAGGAAGAGATCTTCGGCAAGCGGCGCCACCAGGAGCGCCGCACACGCCGCGGCGGCGGTCTCGGCCTCGACGACCTGCGTTCGCTCAAGGTCGACGACTACGTCGTCCACGTCGAGCACGGCATCGGTCGCTACAAAGGGCTCGAGCATCGCAACGTCGCTGACGTGTGGCTCGATCTGCTCGTCGTCGAGTACCTGGGCGGCGACAAGCTGTTCCTGCCCGTTTACCGGCTCAACCAAATCCAGAAGCACACATCCAGCGACGGCCAGGCCAAGCTGGATCGCCTCGGTGGCCAGACCTTCTCGAAAACGAAAGCCAAGGTCCGCCGTCGCGTGCGCGAAATGGCCGACGAGCTCTTGCGCCTGTACGCCGAGCGCAAGGCCGTGACGCGCCCCGCGCTCCCCCCACCCGGCGACGAGTACAGCACCTTCGAAGCCGAATTCCCCTTCGAAGAAACCCCCGATCAAGCCGGTGCCATCCTCGACGTGCTCTCCGACCTCAGCCGCGACGTCGTGATGGACCGGCTCGTGTGCGGGGACGTCGGCTTCGGCAAGACCGAGGTGGCCCTGCGCGCGGCCTTCCTCAACGTCATGAACGGTCGCCAGGTCGCCCTGCTGTGCCCGACCACCGTGCTCGCCCAACAGCACTACCTCACCTTCAAGAATCGCTTCGCCGAGTACCCGGTCGACGTGCGCGTGCTCAGCCGCTTTCAGCAAACGAAAGAAATCTCCGCGGCGCTGGGCGCGCTCAAGAACGGCTCCGCCGACGTCGTCGTGGGCACACACCGGCTGCTCTCGAAAGACGTCCACTTCAAGAACCTGGGCCTGCTCATCGTCGACGAAGAACAGCGCTTCGGCGTCACCCACAAGGAGCGCATCAAACAGCTCCGGCACTCCGTCGACGTGCTCACGCTCAGCGCGACCCCCATCCCGCGCACGCTGCAGATGGCGGTCAGCGGCATCCGTGATCTGTCGATGATCTCCACGCCCCCCAGCGAACGTCGCGGCATCCGCACCATCGTCTCCAAGCTCGACGACGCCATGATCCAGAGCGCCATCGAGCGCGAGCTCGAGCGTGGCGGACAGGCCTTCTACGTCTACAACCGCATCGAGGGCCTCGAAGAGCGTGCCGCGCATTTGAAGACCCTGATCCCCGGCCTGCGCGTCGCCGTCGCTCACGGTCAACAACTCGAGCGCCACCTAGAACGCGTCATGCTCAAGTTCATCCGCGGCGACTTCGACGTGCTCTGCAGCACCGCCATCATCGAAAGCGGTCTCGACATCCCGCGCGCCAACACCATGATCATCGACCGCGCCGACTTGATGGGGCTGTCCCAGCTCTACCAACTCCGCGGCCGCGTCGGGCGCTCCCATCACCAGGCCTACTGCTACCTGATGGTCCCGCCGCCGAGCCGTATGACCGACGAGGCCCGCGCCCGCGTCGAAGCCATGCAGCGCTACAGCGAGCTCGGCTCCGGCTTCCAAATCGCGAGCATGGACATGGAGATCCGCGGCGCCGGCGACCTGCTCGGCGGCGAGCAGAGCGGCTTCGTCCAGACCGTTGGCTTCGAGCTCTTCTGTCAGATGCTGCACGAAGCCACCGAAGAGCTCAGCGGCCACACCACCTCTCCCGAAATCGACCCCGAGCTCAGCGTCGACGTCGAGGCGCTCATCCCCGAAGGCTACGTCGACGACGTCGGCGTCCGCCTCAGCCTCTACAAGCGTCTCGCCAGCGCTACCAGCGCCGACGAGGTCACTGGCATCACCAGCGAAATCATCGACCGTTTCGGCCCACCCCCAAACGCCGTGCGCCGGCTCGCCTCGCTCATGCAGCTCAAGGTCGAGCTCCGCCTCCTGCGCGCGCTCGGCTGCGAAGCCACCGCCGAGCGCGTCACGCTCCACCTGAACCAAGACACCCCCGTCTCCGCCCCCAGCATCATGGCGCTCGTGGCCACGGAAGGCGCTCGTTTCAGCCTCACCCCCACCGGCCGCTTCACCCGCCGCGCCAGCCCCGACGAGCACTTCGACAACGGCCTCGACCACGCGAGCCACGCGGTCGCCGAACTCCGACGACGGACCCTGCCCGAAGCGCCTGCACCATGACCGGAGATCGCGCCTCCGAGGCATCCGTGCAGCGCAGCTCTAGCCGGCGTTGTAGAGATCGAAGCTTCAACGCGTCGCGCGCCCGGGCACCTGCGCTCGCCAGCGCAAGTAATGGTCGGCGAGCACCAGCGCCACCATCGCCTCGCCCATGGGGATGAAGCGGGGCAACAGGCATGGATCGTGGCGGCCCTTGGTGCGAATGGTCGTTGCCTCACCCGCGCGCGTCACCGTGGCCTGCTCCCGCGGCAAGCTGCTCGTCGGCTTGATCGCCGCCCTGAGCACGATCGGCAGCCCCGACGAGATGCCGCCCAGCATGCCGCCGTGCCGGTTCGAGGTCGTGGTCACGCGCTTCCCATCGGTGGGGACGAACAGGTCGTTGTTCTCGCTCCCGCGCAGCCGTGCACAACCGAAGCCGACGCCGTACTCGACCCCAAGCACCGCCGGTAAGCTGAAGAGCGCCTTTGCCAGATCGGCCTTGAGTTTGTCGAACACCGGCTCACCCAACCCCGCGGGCACGCCGCGCGCCACGATCTCGGACACGCCTCCGATGGAATCCTGATCCTTGCGCATGCGCTCGATCAGCTCCGCCATCTCGGCCGCCAGCTTCGGGTCGGGACAACGCACGATGTTGGGGCTGCCATCGGGCAGCGTCTCGACCTGGTCGAGCGTAACGGTCTCGGTGTCGACCTCCGCCACCAAGTCACCCACCTGCTTCACGTACGCCAGCACCTCCACCCCCAAGTGCTCGCGGAGCAGTTTCTTGGCTACCGCCCCCGATGCCACGCGCGCCACCGTTTCGCGCGCGCTCGAACGCCCGCCGCCCCGATAATCGCGATCGCCGTACTTGCTGTCGTAAGTGTAGTCGGCATGGCCGGGCCGGTACTTGTCCTTGATGTCGTCGTAGTCGCGGCTCTTCTGGTCGGTGTTGCGCACCAAGATCGCGATCGACGTGCCCGTGGTCTTACCTTCGAACACACCCGACAAGATTTCGGGCTCGTCCGCTTCTTGGCGCTGCGTCACCAGCCTGCTCTGGCCGGGCCGCCGTCGCGCCAGGTCCGGCAGCAGGTCCTCGACACTTAGAGGCAAGCCCGGCGGGCAGCCGTCGATGATGACCACGTTACCAGGCCCGTGGGACTCACCGGCCGTGGTGATGACGAACGCCTGACCGAAACTGTTACCTGCCATGCGCCGCGTTATAGATCACGGCGCACGGGCCTGCACGGCCCGGCGATTCCCCTGCCACGAAATCCACGCCTGTGAGCTACCATTGGGCATGACCCAAGCACCGCTCACCCATCTTTCAGAAGAAGAGAGCCTGTTCCGGGACCAAGTCTTCGGTTTCGCTCGCGAGCGCATCGCGCCCCTCGTCGCCACGATGGACCGCACCGCGACCGTCGACCTCAGCGTGATTCAAGGCCTGTTCGAGCTCGGCGTCATGGGTATCGAGGTCCCGGAGTCCTACGGCGGTGCGGGCGCCAACTTCTTCTCCGCCATCCTCGCCATCGAAGCCCTCGCCCGGGTCGACGCCAGCATCTCCGTGCTCGTCGACGTGCAGAATACACTCGTCGAAAACGCCATCCTCCGCTGGGGCTCCGAAGCCCAGCGCGAGCGCTACCTGCCCCAGCTCGCCAGCGAATGGGTTGGCTCCTACGCGCTGAGCGAAGCTGGCTCCGGCTCCGACGCCTTCGCCCTAGCCACCCGCGCCACCGAAACGGACGGCGCTGGCGGCGGGTGGAGCCTCACGGGCCGTAAGCTCTGGATCACCAACGCCGCCGAGAGCCACCTGTTCATCGTCTTTGCTACCGTCGACCCCGCGCTCGGCTACAAAGGCATCACCGCCTTTCTCGTCGAGCGCGGCATGCCCGGCTTCAGCATCGGCAAGAAAGAAGACAAGCTCGGCATCCGTGCCTCCAGCACCTGCGAGCTCGTCTTCGATCGCTGCAGTGTCCCTCGGGAGAATGTGCTCGGCGCGGTCGGCAGCGGCTACAAGGTCGCCATCGAGACCCTCAACGAGGGCCGCATCGGCATTGGTGCCCAGATGATCGGCATCGCCCAAGGCGCCTTCGACGCCGCCCTCGCCTACCTCCACGAACGCGAGCAGTTCGGTAAGAAGATCGCTGACTTCCAAGGCGTACAGTTCCAATACGCGCGCCTCGCCACCGAAATCGAAGCCGCCCGCCTGCTCGTCTACAACGCCGCTCGCCTGAAAGACGCCAAGCTCCCGTTCGTCAAACAAGCCGCCATGGCCAAACTCTACGCCTCCGAAGTCGCCGAGAAGAGCGCCTCCCTCTCGCTCGAGTTCTTCGGCGGCGTCGGCTTCACCCGCGAGTACCCGGCTGAGAAGTACTACCGCGACGCCAAGATCGGCAAAATCTACGAGGGGACCAGCAACATGCAGCTCCTCACCATCGCCAAACACCTGCGTCAGGGCTGAACAGGAGGTGGATGCGACACCGTGAAGTTGAAGTTGCGGACGCGAAGTGAGGTCGAAGCTCTGGTTCATTTGGGCGAGGGCCGAGGAAGACCCCGATGCCTGCTGCTTCACGGAAACCCCGGTTCTCTGCGGAATTGGGAGCACGTGGTGCCGCAACTATTCGCCGCAGCAGATGTCGTCGCGTTCGACATGCCTGGTTTCGGGGGGAGTCCTCGCGCTCATTCCGGACACACATGTTTGAGCCTCGAGAGCCTCGCCGAGCACGTCATCGACGTGGCAGACGCTCTATCGTGGCAGGGACCGTTCTACGTGGTGGGCCACAGTCATGGTGGGGGTGTGGCGCAAGTCGCTGCAGCCAAGCATCCAGAACGGATCGCGGGCCTGGTACTCATCGGCACTCTAGGCGGGACGGCACACCCTAGTTACCGGCTATTGTCCTTGCCTGGTGCAGAGACGATCGCGCGTCTTGCGGGGGCTATGATCCGAACGCGCCGCCTCCGACCCATCAGTGAAGGAGTGCTGCGGCGCGTCCTGAGGGACATCTGCTACCCGGAGCCCGTTTCGTCCGAGCGGCTCGATCGAGAACTTCATGCGCTTGCATTGCGTCCAGCCACCCTGGTCAGCATGGTTCACGTGACCCTTGGACGCCCGTGCGAACAACTTCTCGAGTCAGCCTCTTCCATTCGTTGCCCGACTCTAATCATCCACGGCGCTGAGGATGCCCTCGTTCCAATGGCGTGCGCCCGCTCCATCCATGATCGCATTGCGGCAGGCGGGGGATGTTCCCATTTCGAAGTCATCCCCAGTGCCGGCCACATGCTCATCGAGTATCAAGCTACCCAGCTAGTGGAGATGATTCTACGCCATATGAGCACTTGGCCAGTTGCATGACCACGGCTGCCCAACTCCGGTTGGCAGCGCGCGCAACGCCTGTGTCGACCCACTGGGCGGCCGAGCTCAGCACCAGAACGCCGGCTCGACTCGCACGCGAAGCAACGTCAGCTCGAGGGTAGCTCATGGATCGATGGCAACAATATCTGTTCAGAGAGCATTCAGAAGCCGAGCTCAGAGACTGGGCGTCCAGGCTGCGGCTATTTCGTTACTTCCGAGCGTACGGCGGGCATGCCAACGACGCTGACTCTCTGGACGTGGCGTTCCGTTACCAGGGCGAGGCTGAGCTCGTGCGCCTTCTGGGTCGCTGGGCAATTCCCGTGAAGGTGTTTCACGAGAAACCGCCGCAAGCAATTCCCGGGGAGCCATACTGCCCAGAGGACTTCTCCGCGTTTCCCAGGTTGGTGAGCGGGACGCGTTGGATCGAGCAACCCGGCCATTGCACGCTATTCGAGAAGCCGGTATTCGTCTGGTGCAGCACGGATACGGTGAAGGTGTCGGCGAGCCCGAGCAGCTGGAACGTGACCGAAGATCACGTGCGAGCTGCCGAAGCACTGGAGCTGGAGTTCGCGAGGTGGGGGCCTTTCGAGGTCGTCGATCCGCCGGCAGACACCAACCACTACGTCTGCCCGAAGTACTATCCGGAGTGGGATTGGAAGTAGTCGCGGCCGCGGTCCCTGCTGCCAGTCGCGCTCCCGCTCCGAGGAAGACCGGGTTAAGCTCAGGCATGTTCGATTGGTGGAGGCGGCTGAGCCGGGGGGAAGCGATCGCCGCGGCGTTTCCCGCGCAGTTTCGCGAGCTGATCCTGCGGCGCGTGCCGTGCGCCCTGTTGTTGACGGCGGACGAGCTCGCCAAGCTCGAGGCGCTGGTGCGCATCTTCAGCTCGGAGAAGACGTTCGAGGGAGCGGGGGGGTTCGCGCTGACGGAGGAGATGCGGGTCGTGATCGCTGCGCGAGCCTGCTTGTTGGTGCTTCACCGTGTGGAGCTCGACAGCCCCCTCTACCCGGACCTCGACACCGTGCTCGTGTATCCCTCGAGCTACCGCGTGCGCGGACAACGGCGCGACGGCTACGTGACGATCGAAGGCGACGAGGTGCGCCTCGGCGAGTCGTGGTCGCGTGGGCTCGTCGTGCTGTCGTGGGACGCGGTGGTGTCTGGTTCTGCCAACCCGAACGACGGTCACGATGTGGTGCTGCACGAGTTTGCGCATCAGCTGGACGCCGAGGACGGCGCGATGGACGGGACGCCCGAGCTCGACAGCCTGGAGCGATACTCGGTTTGGTCTCACGTTGCCGGGAAGGAATATGCCGCGCTCCTCGATGATTTGGAGCGCCACCGGAAGACCTTCATCGACGCCTATGGTGCGACGAATGCGCCCGAATTTTTCGCCGTGGTCGTGGAGCTGTTCTTCGAGAAGCCGCTGACTCTCGAACGGCGACATGCCGAGCTCTACGCGGAGCTCAGCCGGTTCTTCCGTTTCGACCCGGCCGAGCGCCTGCGCGATGCGGGCACTGGATCTCCCCGATGACCCGCCAGCACGCCTCTTGGCTACTCGTGCTGGTGCTGTCGCTCGCCGCCTGCACACGAGGGCGGGACCGTAGTCGATCGAGCGACGACGACAGCGTTCGCTCCACCGCGACGTCAGCACCTAGTTCACCCCGCTCGCCAGCGGCTTCGGACGTGCGCTCCGCGTCGGCGACACCAGCGCGCTCGATCGATCTCTTGCATCGCACGGCCAGCGTCGTCGTCACCTCGTCGCACGCCGACGGCAACAGCACCGGCGCGTACCTCGTCGACCAGCTCCCCGAGACCAGTTGGCAGCCGAACCCACCCGACCGCACACCGTGGGTCGAAGTCGATCTGCCAGCGCCTGCTTCCATCGAGCGCATCGAGCTCACGCCGGTGCAGCCTTCGACCGGCTCGGCCCGGCCACTCGAGCCGATGTTGGAGGCTGCACGCCTCCTGGTCCCGGGTCCAGGCGCGCGCTGGGAGCCGCACCCGGTCCGGCGCAGCATCAGCGACAGCAGCCAGCTGCTGTTCGAGCCCGACGCGCCGGCGAACTTCTCGCGCCTGAGGCTCACGCTGACGGGCGCACCACGAGGGCTACGCGTCGCGGAGCTTCGAGTGATGGGCGCGATCGGCCACGACGAACTGCTGGGCCCCGCCTTGCCTGAGACGCAAGTGCAAGGCAACGCACGCGTCGACTACTCGGGGGACCTCTTTGCTAGTTGGGTCCTCGGAGCTCCGTATGCCGGCGAAGACGCGTTGTGCCAGGCGTTCATTCGCTTGCTCGCCCTCGACGCTGCGAACAGCCCGCAGCCTCCCTGCCGCGCGCTCCCTGGCATTACGGTGGCGGGGGCCGCCCCACCCGAGCTGCGCAGTGTGCAACGCTACCTGCTGACCATCCCCGATCAGGTCAGTCCTATGGAGACCACGGCGCTGGTCGTTCGCGCCGAGCGCGGTCTCTATCCGGCCAACGTGGCGCTGACCGACAGCCGCAACGACGGCATGTGCCCCGGCGGTCCGGAAGGTGATATGCAGGTGAGCAACTTTCGCTTCGAGCACGGTGTCTTGCTGATCGACCGCACTCGGTACTTCGCACCCGGCACCCTGCAACAGGAAACTCCGCAGCCGCCTCCCGCGGCTGCAGCTTCCATCTTGCGCTGCAGGTTCGAAGGTCGCCTGTCATGTCGTGAATTCATCACGCACTTTGGTCCACCAACCGCAATACTGGACGAGAACGGCGTGCCGTACGGGATGAAGCTGCCGACGACCTGGGATTGGACCCGAACCGTGGAGATCACCCGTCGCGGCAGCGTTCGGCTCACGCCCTGCCGCACGGCGGACCGCAAAGACGGGCGCGGCACGATCGTTCCGTGCGCAACACCGGGCGCGGAAGTACTCTGAGCGCCACCCTCCGCCGACGAAAATGTTGCCGCCTCGGCGTCGAACGCCGTGGCTAAGCGGGCCGGACTTCGTCTACGCTGGATATTGGCGGGATGCAGGGACAGGGACCCCGAATCGGCGACAAGAAGCTCGGTGCCCGCGCGGCAACGCGCGTTGCTGCTGACATGGCGCCGCTGGCGACGGCGCAAACCATGCTTGCCCCGTCGCTGCAACCCACCGAACAACCTCGGCTGGTCACACGCATGGGCGCGGCGGTCGCGTCTCCCCTCGGCGTCCTGGTGGTGGTCCCTGGTCTCGTGCTCGCCGTGGGAGTGCTGCTCACCATCATCGGACAGGCGGCGCTGGCACGAAGCTCGCTCGCGCTCGGCCGGCAGCAGGTAACCGCTCACAATTCACTTATCAGCAGAGACATCGGCCAGGCGCTGGGGCAGGCAGACGCGGTGCTCGAGCGCTTGCGCGCGCTGGCGCTGGTGCACGATCCGGAGCAGCCCTTCGACGCGGCCGCGGCCACGATGCGCGATCTGATGCAAGGGCGCCCAGGCGTCGCCTATGTGAGCCTGAGCTTCCCGGACGGCACGTTCCAAGGTGGCTACATCGACACCGACGGCAGCTTGCGCTTCCAGGACAGCCGCGTGAGGCCGAACGGCACGCACGTGCGGCGCTACGGCACGAACGATCGCAAGCGGCTCGAGCTCTTCAAAGAGGAGATCACCAGCTACGACCCGCGCCAGCGCGGCTTCTACAAGCTGGCGGTCGGTGCCAAAGAGGCTGTTTGGACCAAGCCGTACCCGTTCTTCAAGACTCACTTCACGGGCATCACGCGCACGCAGGCTCTACGCGACTCCGCCGGCAAGGTACGCTCGGTGCTCACGGTCGACTTCGACGTGAACGAGCTCTCGCGCGCGCTCGACCGGGTCCCGATCCCCGGGGCACGCGTGCTGCTCTACACCGACGACGGCACGTTGCTCGCCGATCCGTCCGCCGCGAAGCGGATCCAGACGCTCCCCCTGAGTGATCGCACGCTCAGCTATCGTGACCTGAAAGATCCGCTGCTCGACGCTTTCTTCGCGGCGGCGGCAGACGCGGCGGCGATGTCGTTCGAAGCGAACGGCGAGAGCCACCTGATGGATCGCGCGAGCGTCGGCGAGCCAGCGCTCGGCTGGCACGTCGCGACGATGCTGCCTGAAGAGGTGTTGCTCGGGCCTTCGCGCGTCTACAAGGAAAGCGCGGTGGTGCTCGCGCTCGCTGCCCTGGGTGTGGCGTTCGGCGTGGCCCTGCTGTTCGCGCGCCACGTCGTGCGCATGCGCAAAGAGACCGCCGAAGCTCGGGCCGTCGCGAAGCGAGCCGTCGCGGAAGCCCAAGACCTGGGGAGCTACCGCTTGGTGAGCCGGCTCGGCGCGGGCGGCATGGGCGAAGTCTGGCGCGCCGAGCACCGGCTCTTGGCGCGCCAAGCTGCCATCAAGTTGATTCGTCCCGAAGCCAACTCGGGCGCGGAAGGCCAGGAAAGGTTTCGGCGCGAAGCCCAGACGTTGGCCACGCTGCGCTCGCGTAACACCATCGAGCTCTTCGACTACGGGGTCACCGACGACGGCATGTTCTTCTACGTGATGGAACTGCTCGATGGGATGGATCTCGAGACCCTCGTCACGCGTTTCGGGCCCCAGCCGCCCGCTCGGGTATGCTCGCTCTTGATGCAGGCGTGCAGCTCGCTCGCCGAAGCTCACGCTGCGGGTCTCGTCCACCGCGACATCAAGCCGGCGAACCTTTACCTTTGCCGCGCCGCGGACGAGGTGGACGTGCTGAAGATCCTCGACTTCGGCCTGGTGCGTTCGCTGGGCGACGTGCAGACCCCCGGCCCCAGCTCGCTCGAAGAGTTGGAGAAAGAGCTCGAGTCGGAGTCCAGATCCAAGTCCGAGTCCGAGTCCGGATCCGGATCCCAGTCCCAGTCCGTGCCACTCTCGAAGCTCACTGCGGCGGGCGTGCTGATGGGGACGCCCGACTACATGGCACCCGAGCAGATCCTCGCGCACGAGACCGACGGCCGCGCCGATATCTATGCGCTCGGCTGCGTGGCGTATTACGTGCTTACGGGGAAGGTCCCGTTCCCGGGCAAGGAACAAATCGCGCTGCTCCTCGCCCACCTGCAGGAGACACCCCCACCACTCGAAGGACGCGTCCCCGGACTACCGCCTGAAATGGCGCGGATCATCATGCGCTGCATGGCGAAGGCCCCCGAAGACCGCCCCGCTACGGCCAGCGTGATCAAGCACGAGCTCATGGCCATCCAGTTTCCCGCCGACAACGCATGGACGGAGGAAACGGCCTCGGGTTTCTGGGAGCGCAACGTGCCGCGCGTGGCCGCTCAGCCCAGCCTTGGACCGCTCTCGCCCAAGGGTTCCCTCGCCCGCAGCGGGCGCGCGGGCTGAACGGGCAGCGCGTCAGGGGCGGACGGCATGCGGAGCGCGGCATTCTCTCTCGGAGCGCTGCTCACCGCGCTCGGGCTCGCTCCCTCGGTCGCGCACGCGGTGCCGGGGCCCGGCGAAGCACCCCGCGGCGCGCCGACACCAGCGCCCGAGCAAGCGCCCGATCCAGAAGGCCTAGCTTCCCCGTCGGATACCGCGCCCGATTGGACGCGCAACGTCACGCTGAACGGGGGCATCGCGCTCTATTATTACCAGCCGACCAACGGCTGGGAAAACCTGTTCCTCGTCTACACGCGGCTGCGCTTCGAAGCCCGTGCCGGCGCGTTCGGACTACGCTTCGAACCTCGCCTCTCGAACGAGAAGATGCGCAGCTATTACCCGGGGCTCGCTTGGGTGCAGGAAGCGTACGTCTTCGCGGAGGCAGAACCCTTCGTGCTCAAGATCGGCAAGCTCTACAAGCAGAGCGGGCTCTTCTGGGACAACACGTTTTACGGCAACATCCAGGTGTACGAAGGCCTGAAATTCGATCCGAACAACGGGTTCTCGCTCGAGAGCAAGTTCGGCGAGAACATCGGGGCTCAGGCGTACGCACAGTTTTTCATCGCGGACGGCCGTCTGAATGCTTCGCTTCTGGGCCGCGACACCGTGTCCATCCCTGGCGCCAGTCGACGCAACACTCTCGCCGGCCGCTTTGCACCGTTTGCGGTCCTCGCCAGGAACGCACGGCTCGAGCTCGGCTTCTCGGGGGAGCGCTTTACGGCAGAGCTGCCGCCGGACTCGAACACGGTGTGGCGCATCGCCGCCGACGCCAAGCTCACCTGGGGCGGCTTCGGCATGTGGGGCGAAGTGCTGCATCAATCCGGCGCCAACGTGAACGCTCACCCCTACTCGGGCGATGCGACGGCGGACCCGCCGATTGCCGGCCACGCCTCTACTGACAACACCTATCTCCTCGCCGGAGTCGAATACACGCTCGCCTGCGTCACCGCGCGCTACAACCTAAGCATTGCCCGCTACGGCGATCTGCACGTCCAGGAAGTGTTGCACTTGCCTGGTCTCGGACTGGCGTTCAACGACCAATTCTCGTTTCTGGCCGAGTACGCGGTCTGGAACCGCTTCGCACCCGAGGGCACGAGCGACGTGGACCACAGCTTGAACCTGACATGGATGGGGCACTTCTGACCTGGCGGGCACGATGATTCAGATCGCACACCGTTACCGGGCGCACGCGGGTGACATGCCCGGCCGGTTCCAAGTGCTCGACCTACCGCGACCGCGCGTGGTGGGACTGATGTCCAACACATCGTGGCCCATCGCTGGCGAGCATGCCCTGCCAGGGCGCCGGCGCCCATTGGCACGAATCCCGCGGGATTGATACACTGCCCCGTGGGATGGCTCTCGAGGACGAACAGTTCTACGCTCGGTTGACGCCGCTGGAGCGCTTCGCCGACGTCACGGATCTGACGAACTACGCCCCGGCTCCCGAAACCTGGCTCGTCGTCGTCACCGACGTGAGAGGATCCACGCGAGCCATCGAGGCCGGGCGCTATCGCGACGTCAACGCGCTGGGGGTGGCGTCGATCATCGGAGTCAAGAACGCGCTCGAGGACCTCGAGATCCCGTTCGTGTTCGGTGGCGACGGCGCCACGCTTCTGGTCCCCGGTTCGCGCCGGCAGGCAGTCGAGTCGGCGCTCCGAGGAGCCCGTCAGCTGGCGGCGGAGGCCTTCTCGCTCGAGCTCCGAACGAGTCTGGTTCCCGTGGCAGAGTTGCGCGCCGCTGGCCACATGCCGGGGGTGGCCCGCCTGCGCTCGGGTCCGCACACGGTCTTGGCGATGCTCGCGGGCAGTGCCTTCGCAGTCGCCGAGGCCTGGGTGAAGGACGCGACGCGCGGGCTCGCCTATCAGGTGTCCGCGGAGGGTGACAGCACGGTCGACTTCGAGGGGTTCGAGTGCCGCTGGCGACCGATTCCAGCCCGCCGTGGCAGCATGACCTGCCTGTTGGTGGCGGCGCTGGCAGCAGACGAGGCGGAGCAGGTCGCCACCTACCAGCGCGTGCTCGGTGCGCTGCAGGCGATCGTGGATCCCCATCAAGCGCGCCCAGTGACCGCCGCAGGGCTGCAACTTACCCCCAGCACCGGCGACTTCTCGGTCGAGGCGCGCATTCGCTCGAAAGCGAGCGCCGGCGAAGGCTTCTCGCGCGCCGAACGTTCGGCACGCAAGCAGAACACCGTAGGGCGGGTGCTCACCACTTTAGGTGTGCGCGCGTTCGGCTTCGACGCGAAGAAGTACCGGAGCGAGGTGGCGGAGAACACGGATTTTCGGAAGTTCGATGCGACGCTGCGCATGGTCTTGGACCTGACGGAGCAAGAGCGGTCCGAGCTGTTGGCACTCCTGGAGCGCGAGCGCGAAGCGGGCCTCGTGGTTTATGGAACCCACCAGGCTTCCGCGGCGCTGATGACCTGCTTGGTCCGGTCCTATGACGGGGACCACCTGCACTTCATCGACGGGGCTGACGGCGGCTACGCCCTCGCCGCGAAGCAAATGAAGTCCCAGCTGCAGGGGCGGGGACCAGTGGAAAACTAGGGCCTGTCCCTGAATTGGACGATGGCCCCGTGAACGTGAACGTAAACGTGCCCGTGCCCGAAGAAGCGCAACCGATGCCGAGGTGGGGCCGATGGCTGGAGCATGACGCTCGATCATGAGGGATTGGAAGTGTATC
>JAICQQ010000417.1 GCA_025937785.1 Polyangiaceae bacterium | reverse complement strand
TGCGCGTGAGCGAGTGCGGGCAGACCGGCATGGCTCCGCACAGCGCGACCTCACGAGCGATCGTTTCGGCCGTATCGATGTTTCGCTCGACCTTCTCGCGAGAGTCCGCGGTGTAGGGGCCGACCACGTAGACGAGTTTCATCCGCCCCTCGCAATCGCCCACGCCGCCCCGAGCAAAGCCGGCGCGAACCCGAAGACCGCGACGAACGCAGCCGCTACGCCACGAACGCCGTAGTCGCAGAGGAAGGCCCAGAGCAGGCGGAGGGAGGCGATCATGGGGTGCACATCTCCTTCGCCTCGCTCTCGCAAACGCGGAATGCCGGCGTGTTGTCCATGTTGGCGTCGAGGCACCGGTCGGTCTCGCGCGTCTCACAGCGCTCACGCATGGGACCCACTACGACGAGCTCGGAAAGACAGAAACCGAGCAGGCACCCCGTGATGGCGGCTATCGCCAACCGTGCCGTCATGGGGCCCACCTCTCCTGCGTGTTGCCGATCTCGCAGTTCACCTTCTGCCGGTCGAAGCATCCCCAAAACGTCGCCGCGCCGTGCCCTTGACAGGTTGCCAGCGCCATCTCGAAGCAGGCCTCCTGCGCCAGCCTCAGCTCGAACACCTCGAGCCGGTCCGGGCAGTACGTCGTCGCGAGCGAGGCGATGGGGGCGAGGATGGGGCGCGCCGGCGGCACCGCGGTTGGCTCGTTCGCCACACCGTTGACGACGATGGCCACTGCTGCCGCGAACGAGAGCACGAAGCCGAACTCAGAGGCACGTGCCCAGTGCTGGCGCGTCAGTTTCACTGGCCCCCCAATCGTCGATACCACCCGAGCTTGCTCTGGATGTTCGGGGTCGTCGCATCACAGGGGAGCCCACCGAACACGGCCATCGCTCCCGCAACCGATCCGCATCGCGCGTGACCGAATCGCAGGAGCCGCACGGTGCATCGCGCCGACTCGTGCACGGCTTCGTCGGAACCACTCGGCAGCGTCCAGAGCTTCGGGCACGACGCGCGGTGATGCTGTCCGTAGCCCTTCGCCTTGCCGTGGTCGCAGTTGCCGGCGCTACCCTCTGGGCGCCACGAACAGTCGTCCCGGACGTGTTTCGCGAGTTTGCTCTCCCCGTACCACACGGAAAGTCCGGCAGCCCTCTCGCGCATGGAGAACGGGCGAAACGCGTCGGCGACGACCTTCATCCGCGCGAGCCTCTCGTGCTTCGGTTCGTCGCGGTCGACCCAGGCCACGGGGAGACGCTGCACGAGCGCGAGTACACGGTCTGGTCCCGCATACGCGAGCGTCCCGCAGAGCAGCGCGAAGGCCGCGCAGGTGAGGGTGATAAGCCAGGCTATTCGTTGCATGAGTTTCCTTTCGTCCCTCCAAAGAGCTGAGGCTTCACGCGGCACCCCCAAAGAGCGCACGCTGTTTGGGGGCCTCGACCCAGCGGCGCCCGATCTCTGCGTGTTCCGCGAGCGCGTCGCCGCCAATGAATCGTCGCCCGGTCCGGATCGCTGCCTGTCCGGTCGTGAATGCGCCCGCGCAGGGATCGACGATCAGGTCACCGGGGCGCGAGTAGTCTTCGACCAGCCGCTCCATGAGCCACAGCGGTTTGCCACCGACGACACGGACGCCCCCGTACGCTCCGCGCCACTCGCCTCGCCCGCCTGCGGGAACCACATACGCACCGGGAAGCGCGCCCCATTTGCTGTAGGGCTCACCGCGTGGTCTGGCGGCGACGGCCCAGCAGGACCACTGGGCAGGGCCGTCGCCAGACATGCGGACACGAGAGCCCGGCTCGACGCAAGCGAGCGGGGAAAAGACGCATAGCCCGATTGCCTCCAGTGCGCTTAGCCATGCGGGGGCTAACACGTGATCTGTCAGAGAGACAAACCAACCGCGAACATGGGGCGCCCACGCTGCGCAGAAGTCGGCCACGTCCGCGGCTGCCCACGCGTCGTAGTTGATGGTGCGGCGCCGATCTACACTGGCGTAGCGCCCAATGGCTGTTTGGTGGCGTTCCGCATAGCTTGCCTTGTTCGCCATGGCAGCGCTGTCCATGTGACCGTCGTGCGTCCGCTCCGAATACGGCGCGTCCACGATCAACGCGTCCGCTCCCCCGCGCGCCTCGACCACGCGCACCAGCTCGCGCCAGTCGCAGTGATGGGCCTCTGCCTCTGGACTTGCCGCGAGCAGCGTCACCGCTCACCCCCACGAAATCTCGCCCAAACCACATTCCCCACCCGCCTCGCGACATGCCGCCGCTCCCACTGCTCGGCGCGGAGCTGCTCACCAATCCGGGACTGGTCGCCGAACGTCATGAGCAGGCAGTCGTCGACGTCGCGCATCGTGGCGAGCTCGTCGAGTTCCTCGTGGTAGTCCGCGAGGATCGAAGCGATCGAGACGCGGCAGGAGGCGAGGAGACGGTCGACTTCAGACATCAGCCCTCCCGTCCTGGAGCAGCTCGCGAATCACCCAGCCGACGACTTCGGCGCACTGCGGGACGACGGAGTTGCCGAGCGCACGAATGCGGGCGCGTCGTCGACGTCCAGCCAAGCCGCCGGGAAGCCCATGAACCAACGGCACCAATCCGGGTTCAGGTGACCACCCAGCGACTGGGGCAAATCGACGCCCCCTTTCGTTTTCTTCGCCGGGCCCGGACCCTTCTCGTCGCGCATCGTGAGCGTCGGCAGCATCAGCCGTTCCGGCAGACTGGGCCCGCCCTGCGCCGCTGGCCCGCGCTTCGCTGTTCCCCTCGAGGCGACCGAGGCCGTCAGCGTGGGCAGGAGCCCCGCCTTCGCCAGCGACTCGAGGCAAGGACGCACTGGGCCCGGGCTCTCCCCGCCGGAGTTGTCCCGCTGTGTCGGCGTCAGCGTCGGAAGCAGCGCCGTCCGCAACCCGTCCCCGCTGTTCGGGCTGGCCCCCTTGCGGTTGTAGTTGCCCGCCACCGTCAGCGTGGGCAACAACGAAGAGCCGTTCGCGTCGATGCGGAGCACCGACAGCGCTCGCCGACAACGGGATAGGTAGGCAGCCATAGCCGAGCTCTTCCAGCTCACGCACGATCGCATCGAGCCACCGTCCAGCACCGCTCGCGACGTTCTCGACGACGACCCAGCCGGGACGAACCTCTCCGACCAAGCGAGCGAACTCACGCCACAAGCCCGAGCGCTCTCCAGCAAGGCCTTCGCCCTTGCCCGCGCTGGACACGTCCTGGCACGGGAACCCGCCGCAGATGAGATCGACTCGGGCAAGCTGAGCTGCCCCCACGGTTCGAACGTCGTCAAAGCGCTTCGCCTCCGGCCAGTGATGCTCGAGCACACAGCGACAGAAACCCTCCCGCTCGACCTGCCAGAGCGTGGGACCGAGCCCTGCCCACTCAAGACCGAGTTCCAGTCCGCCGATGCCGGAGAAGAGCGAACCGATGGTCAGCACCCGCCCCTCCCCACCGGGGGACCGTCCCCCAAATCACGACCCCGGGCGGCCTCGAGCGACCTGTTCCGAAGCCCTAACGCGCCGAAATCACTCTCAGAACGCCACGGCCGCCAAGAGTACTTCTTGACGCAAAAACGCGTCAGGCTCGGCGCTTTTTGCGATTTCTCCGGCTGTCCCCCAGCGCCGTCCCCCGAGTCGAGACCACCTCGAGCGCCGCGCGAAATGATGGCCGCGTGTAGCGCGCCGTCGTGCTCGATTTCAGATGGCCCGCGAGGTACTGCACACCCGGCAAGTTCAACGACCGTTCGAGCCAGTGCGTGATGCCGGCCGAGCGGAAATGCTGCCAGCCGAAGATGCGCGCCTTGTGCGGTGGCAACACCCGTCGCGCGCGATGCATCGGTCTGCGATGCTCGTGCTCGCCGAAGATGATCCCCACCTCGGGGCAGACCGAGTCGAGTGCGTCGCGCGCCTCCTCGGTGAGCGGCACCTCGCGATCGTTGCCTTCCTTGTCGATGTC
>JAICQQ010000223.1 GCA_025937785.1 Polyangiaceae bacterium | reverse complement strand
TTGAAGCCAACAGTTGAAGCCAACAGTTGAAGCCAACAGTTGAAGCCAACAGTTGAAGCCAACAGTTGAAGCCAACAGTTGAAGCCAACAGTTGAAGCCAACAGTTGAAGCCAACAGTTGACAGCCGAGAGCCGACAGTTGGCAGCCGACAGCCCACAGCCCACAGCCTTGCCAGACAAAACTGCGGCCGGGTTCCGTCAGGCGAGAAATGGCAAACAGAACCTGCCAGACAACGCCTGCTAGGCAAGGCTGCTAGCCGCGTCCGCCCGCCGAGACCTCACCCCCGTCGGCTACTTGCGCCCACCAAACTGACCGAAGTCTTCGCCAGCGGGCGCTGGCTGTGACTCAGCCGTCTGCTGAGATGTTTGCGCCTTCGGGTGCCCTCTGTGAGGCCGTCCCGACTGACGCGGTCGAGATGCGCGCGCTTGACTGGGCGCGCTAGCCGCGCCGTCCGCTGCGGCCGCAGCATCGGGCTGCGGAACCGCAGGCTTGGGCGTCGCGGAGGCGCCCATCGTCGGGGCTAGGTCACTCGGAACAGAAGCCTCCGGTTCCGGAGTTTCGGGCTCTGCCGGCTGCGACTCGACGCTCTTCAGCGCAGGTTGCGCCCCAACCTCGGGTTGCTTCGCGAAATCCGCCTGGGACGCGCCCGACGTCACAGCATCACTCCTTGGGATCAAGAAAGCTGCCGCTGCCGCCAATCCGACGACGCCCAGCGCCAGAGCAGCCCAAAGGCCAGCTCGACTTTTCCGCGTGGGTCCCGACGTTTGTCCGAAATTGGCCTGGGTGGCATCCGAAAAAGCTCCAGTCACGACGCCCGACAAGCGCGAGTCTCGTGTCGAGCCCCCATCGTGCCCTGGCAACGTGGCGCCGGTGATTCCTGCCTCCGAAGCAGCCGTGGCGCTCATCGGCCCCGGCGGTACGCTTGCCTTGAAACGACTCGTAGACAAGCCAGCGGCGCACAAGACTTTGCTGATGCGCTCGACGTTGTGCCGGGCTCGATGCGGGGCGAAGGGTAGGAGTTCTAGCGCGAATTCCGCGATGCTCGGGAAGCGTTCGCTCGCGTTCTTGCAAAGTGCCCGCGCGACCACTCGCTCCAATGCGACAGGCAAGTCGGGGCGCCGCGAACTCAATGGCTCATGCGCCTCGAGCAGCACCTTAGCGGACAACTCAGGGACGGAGTTCGCGATGAATGGCAAGCTACCCGTGACCATTTCATAGAAGATGACGCCCAATGCCCAAATGTCCGTGCGCAGGTCGACACTGCGAGTCGATCGCATCTGCTCTGGCGACATGTACAATGGCGAGCCCATCATCGACGAAGTGCGCGTCAGCGAATGGTCCAACGCCGTGTCGGCGACCTTCGAAATACCAAAGTCCAGTACCTTGATGCGGAGCGACCCGTCGGGTTGCTGCGCGAGGAACAGGTTGGCCGGCTTCAGATCCCGATGCACGATGCCGTGTGAGTGAGCCTCGGCGACCGCTTCACACGCCTGGATGATGTAGAGCGCTGCGTCCTCGACGGACAGCACACCGTCGCGCTCCAGAATCTGCGCGACGTCGGCACCTTCCAAGTACTCCATGACCATGTACGGCGATCCGTTCTCCATGGTTCCGACGTCGATTACACGAGCCGTGTGATCACTCTTGATCTTCACGGCAGCCCTCGCCTCTCGCATGAAGCGAGACGCGGCTTCGCCATGTTCCGCGTACTCCGGAAGCAGGAACTTGATCGCAACTCGACGCTCGAGACGCGTATCCATCGCTTCGACCACCACGCCCATACCGCCAGCGCCGATGGTACGCTCCACGCGATACTTGCCGGCTAGGATGTTCCCGACTTCAACTGGAGAGCCCACCTTGTCCTACTTCCCGACTGATAGTGACAGCCTTCCAAAGATCAACCAACTCTGCCTTCGACGCAACCCTGCATAAACCAAATACGTCGGAGGCACGCAATAGTTGGATGCTCGAACGCGAGTTTCGTTCGAGCACGCAGCTAGCGCAACCACGCAAGTCGTTCGACCAACTACGAAACCCCTCGGCAAGCGGCGGAAACGGAGCCCTGCTGCGTGAGGATCCGCTGCTGCCTACATCTCGAGAAAAGCCACCACCTGCAACACCCGCTCACGCCGTTGTCATCCCGAAGGTTTTGCGGGACGCAACCGGCGCAAGGCCATGACTCCAGGCACGCGCTCAAGTCGACCTTTGGGCCGGACGGTGCTTTCAGCGCAATCCCGGGTCGATATGTACCGAACATCGGCTGATGTCGGGCTCGGACTCCAAACGCCGCCTCACGGCCTCACCAATGTCGTGGGCCTCACCCACGCTGAGCGATGGGTCCACTTCGATCTCCAGGTGCACGTGAATTTCTGTTCCGACATAGTGGGCCCGCAGTGCTGAAGGACCACGCACACCCACAATTGAATCTGCGAGCGCAATGAGTTCACGCTGACGTGCTTCGGACGGCGCCTCACCCATCAGCAGTCGGACGTTGTCTACGGCGAGCCGAAACCCGGACCACGCAATGAGCGCGGCGAGGGGCAACGCGAGCCACGCATCCAATTGAGTCGCGCCATAGCGCGCCGCCACGAAGCCAACAATGGCCGCGCCACTCGTGAGCATGTCGTTCCGAGCATCGACCGCGAGCGCCTTCATCGCGGGCTGCAGTTTGGATACGTGCCGTACTGCGAGGAGCCAGATCACGCACTTGAACCCGACCTTCGCCCCAAACGTCGCGACAATGATGGGATCGAACTGCGGCGCACTCCTGTCCACGAGCGCGCTGACCGCTCGCTGAACCACCTCGACAGCGAGCACTCCGGTCAGCACGGCCGCAACGAGTCCACCTACCGGTTGGGCCCGCCTATGGCCAAAATGGTGGTTACTGTCTTCTGGCTTCGCACTGAGCCTCACCGTCCACGCCAGGACGCCCGCCGTCACCATATCGAGAAGGCTATCGGCGAATTGGGCGAATGCGAGCTGACTGTCATATGTCAAGTACGCTCCCAGCAAGACGCCGCTCAAGACCCCGCTCCCTAGCAAGGTTGTCACCATCAAGCGGAACTCGGCAGAACTAGTCATGGGGCGGACCTGTACCCGTCGATGGCTGAGTCTCCTGATAACGTACTCAACCCGCGCGGGGAAGAGTGCGTCCTGGGGCATCTGGAAACGGCCGGTCATCATCGCCCTCCCCGGCCACGACCTCGTAGAACCCGACCGTATCGCGAGCGACCCGCCGCGCAAATTCCAAATCGGTGAGCGCCACTGTCAGTCGCGGCAGCGGCATCCCGGTCTCGGCCGACAAGCTCACCACGTTCCACAGCCGGCCACCTTTGATGAGGTCCAGCAGTTGCTGTGCGTCGGCGGACAGGGACACGCGCTGGCGGCCCACACGTGTGCGCAGCGAGGCCTGTGGGTTAGAAGCCTCGCCGACACCCGATGCAGCCGACTCTCCGTTCAAGCTACGCTCACCCGAAGACTGGCGCTCCGATGCTCGCGCAACGCCCCGCGGCATTCCGCAGCGACTGCGCTCGCGGTTCGCGGAATCCCCGGTCCCCATCCTGCCCGCGGTTGCCGACCCACTTTGGGTCGTGAATGCATCCTCCGACTCGTCTTCCGTGGCCGACCCACTTTGGGTCGCGAATGCATCCGCCACCTGACACCGCGCCGACGACCCACTTTGGGTCGCGAATGCATCCTCCGACTCGTCTTCCGTGGCCCATCCACTTTGGGTCGCAGATGCATCCTCCGACTCGTCTTCCGTGGCCGACGACCCACTTTGGGTCGCGCTCCCAGGAACGCCCTCAATACGGTCGTGCAACCTTGTTTCGCCACGTTGCCCGTGCGCACCCGGAACTGGCGGCGGGTGGCGCGGTGGGCAGGCGTTCGCTGCTTGTTGAGCCAACGCAGCGCGCGCCACGCACTCTAGAGCCTCAGCATCCGTCATCGGCTGAGGGCTGACTTTTCGGACCCCACGCATGGCTCGCTCTAACAGTACCCAAACGTGCGGTGGCAGCTGCAAGATCCGGGGCTCCCACTCCACGGAGGAAGACGCCGGGCTCGAGCCTGCAGTAGCGTCGAAAGGGGCGGACGGGTCCGACGACGCGGAGCGAGAGCCCAGCGTGGGGAGGGTGCGCCGTTTGGGTCGATGCGTTCGGCGAGCACTGGCGGCGGCCACACGCTGTTCCAGCTGACGCATCGAAAGCTCGCGGGCTGCTTGCAGCCACTCGCGCTCGTCGTCGGGGCGTGCGACGCGCGTCACTTCTCGGATGCGCGAAAACGCCACGACTCCGCTCATCAGCGCGGCGCACAGAACAGGCAGCTGACGCAACGCCTTACCGACACGAACCCGCTCGCGGCTCGCTCTGAGAGTTAGCCCAAGTTTGTAGCGGGCTAGCTGATGAACGTCGCCGTAGAAGAGCACGAGGCCGGGCCAGCGGACCATCCCGTCGGCCAGATCGGCCAGATAACGGCAGAGGAGCGCCTCCGTGCGGCGCTGCCCACGCAGCAGGCGCGCGACCACACGCAGCAAGTCCCCGACATCGAGACCTAGACGATAGCTTTCCCTCATTCGCTAAGGAGTAGCACGTAGCGTAAACACGTCCCGTGAAATGTTACCTATTAGTGATGGCTCAGTCAGCCCATCCTACGAGGCACTCACCGCTGGGGTGGCGAAGATTGGCTCGCCACCGGCGCGCCAATCTTCCGCCACCCCCTCCGCCGCCACACACCGCGTGAAAAGGCTCGACAGAAGCGCGCGTTTCGCCGGGGCACGGCCATTGCAAACCTGGTGGAGCATGCACCCATCCAACGTTGCAACGATCATGGGACGCCCGCTCGGAATGGCGACGGCTAACGCGGCGGGCCTTGCCGGGCTCGATCCGTACCCAATAAGAGTCGAGGTCTGCTGCACGCGGGGGCCGTCGTTCTTTCAGTTGGTGGGATTGGCAGAAGCATCGGTGCGGGAGGCCCGCGTGCGCGTCGCGAGTGCGCTCGCCGGGATGGGCATTCTGTTGGACGAATACGCGATCACTATCAACCTGGCCCCAGCCGGGATCAGGAAAAGCGGCGCCGCCCTCGACCTGGCTATTGCCGCCGGCGTTCTCGGAGCCATCGACAAGCTTCCGGCAGCGTCGTTGGGTCGCACCTTGCTCATTGGAGAACTGTCTCTCGACGGTAAGGTACAACCCGTAGGAGGCGTCCTACCCACGCTGCACGGAGTTCGCGACTCCGAGCACACCCACGTCATCGTTCCAGAAGGCAATGCACGGGAGGCCGGGTTGGCCCGCGATGATCGCGTCCACGCGGTGGGAGACCTGAAGGCGCTCGTCCAGCACTTCCGCGGAGAGCGGTCGCTGTCCCTCGTCGAACCGACTCAGTTTGCTCCCGAAACCTCGGCGCGGTACCCAGATTTGACCGAGGTCCGCGGTCAAGCGCTCGCCCGGCAGGCCGTCGAGGCGGCTGCCGCAGGCAGCCACAACCTGCTAATGATCGGTCCGCCAGGCGCCGGCAAGACACTGCTCGCGCGCGCGCTCCCCGACCTTCTGCCTCCCCTGGATTATGCCGAAGCCGTGGAGGCAACGAAGATCCATAGCGTCGCGGGGCTCCTCACATCGGAGCGAGGGATGATCGATCGTAGGCCCTTTCGAGCGCCGCACCATACGATTAGCGAAGCCGGCCTGGTAGGCGGCGGTGAAGTACCGCGACCCGGTGAGGTCAGCTTGGCTCACCACGGTGTACTATTTCTAGACGAGCTGCTCGAGTTCCGCCGGAGCGCGCTCGAAGCCTTGCGTCAGCCCATGGAAGACGGGTTCGTGCGCATCGTCCGAACCCGAGCCAGCGCGACCTTCCCGGCACGCCCGTTGGTCGTCGCCGCAGCCAATCCGTGCCCGTGCGGGTACGCCGGACATAACCGGCGGACCTGTCGCTGCACCCCCAAACTCAGGCGCAGCTACAACGCCCGACTCTCGGGTCCGCTCCTAGATCGGTTCGACATACACGCTTTGATGCAACCCGTCGAAGTCAGCGCGCTGACAGGCTCCCAGCGATCGGAGTCTACCACCGAGGTGCGCAAGCGGGTGCTCGCGGCAAGAAAGGTGCAGCGGGCGAGGTTCGAGGCAGGCGCCGCCTCCAGCCCGATGAACTCCGGGCTGACGCTCGCGGACCTGCAACCTGTGACCCGGCGAGCTGACACTAAGGCGTTTTTGGAGAAAGCAATGGAGGACCTAGGCCTGAGCGCTCGAGCATTCGTCAAGATCCTGCGCGTAGCCCGTACGCTGGCCGACTTGCAAGGCAGCGAGCGGATCGACAGCAGCCACGTCCGCGAAGCGGTCGTGGGGCGTCTCGTCGACGCCCGGACACCAGCGCTGATTCCTGGGTCATTCGATTGAGGATTTCCTGGACCATCCAATTGAAAGGTAAGAGCCATGAGTGAAACCAAAACGAAAAAGCCAGCATCGGACAAACTAGAACAACTGGACAGCCTGGTCGCAGCTACCAATAAGGAACACGGCGAAAACGCGCTCATGCGCCTGGGAGACGAGGCCGCGACGAAGCGGATGCCGTGCATACCTACCGGGGCGCTGTCACTCGACGGTGCCCTCGGGATCGGCGGTTACCCGCGCGGACGCATCGTCGAGATATTCGGCCCGGAATCCAGCGGAAAAACCACGCTCACCTTGCACGCGATCGCGCAGACCCAAAAGGCGGGGGGCAACGCCGCGTTCATCGATGCTGAACACGCCTTTGACCTGCGCTACGCGAAAGCGCTTGGAGTCGATCTGAACACGCTGCTCGTATCACAGCCAGACAATGGCGAGCAGGCGCTGGATATCGCCGAACATCTCGTTAGCTCGGGTGCTATGGCGCTGGTCGTGGTCGACTCTGTGGCCGCGCTCGTACCCAAGGCCGAACTCGATGGTGACATGGGGGACCCCCACATGGGCTTGCACGCACGCTTGATGAGCCAGGCATTGCGGAAGTTGAGCGGCGTCGTGAGCCGTTCAGGAGCCACATTGATCTTCATCAATCAACTCCGGCAAAAGATTGGCGTCGTCTTCGGCAACCCCGAAACCACCACGGGCGGCCAAGCGCTCAGGTTCTACAGCAGCGTGCGTCTGGATGTGCGCCGCATCGGAAAGGTTTCCATCGACGACTCCGTCGTCGGCAATCGCACGCGCGTCAAGGTGATCAAGAACAAGTGCTCTCCCCCGTTCACGGAAGCAGAGTTCGATATTCGCTGGGGCACCGGTATCGACAGCATCGGCGACCTCATCGACGTTGCCGTCGCCTCCAGCGTGTTGGAGCGAGCCGGCGCCCACTACCGGTTCGCCGGCAACAGCATCGCTCAGGGCCGGGAGCGTTTGCGGGAGGTACTGCTGGGCGACACGAAGCTCCATGGGAGTCTGCGCTTGGCGACGATGAAGGCGCTGGAAGGTACGGGCCTGCGGCTGGTGGCGTGAAGTAGCGGGCCAAGGCCTGCGGCCAGGATTGCGAGACCGTCGGCGATTGTCCAGCGTCGCCGGCGTTCCGCATCAGAGGACTTCCAGCGCCAACGCAGCCGCGCTAACCTCGAGACATGCCTCTGGACTCTCGGCTCGTGGCTGACGCCAGCAAATTGGCGCGGACCGCTCATGAGCATCAGCTCAGAAAAGCGAGCGGCGCCCCGTACTTCAGTCATCTCGAGGCGGTAGCACGCATCCTCGCGAGTCATGGCTATGATGACGATGTCACCCTCGCGGCCGCCTACCTGCACGATCTAGCCGAAGATCAGCCGCAGTTCACCGAGCGGATGCGGCAGGAGATGCCCGAGGAAGTGGTCGAAATCGTGGCGGTGCTCACCGAGCAGAAGCTCGACGAAAGCGGGCAGAAACGCCCAAAGGCCTCCCGGTTCGCAGGTTACGTCGCCGCGCTGTCCTGCGCATCGGACGCAGCGCTGAAGGCGATTCCCATCAGCTGCGCCGATCGCATCCATAACACCGTCAGCATTGTCGAGGACGAGCGCAAGGGTCGCTCGCCACTGATGCTGCTCACCACGCGCCCCGGCGAGCTACTGCAGCAACTACAGCGCCTGAGAACCATCTACGAACCGATCGTCGACCCTGCGCTGTTGCGGACTTTCGACAGTGCCACCCGCGAGCTCGAGGAGCAGATCGGCCGTTGGCTACTTGGTCGAGCAGCGATGATAGCTGCGGAGGCTCACCTGGGTCAGGTGGACAAGGCCGGCGAACCTTACATCCTCCATCCGATGCGGTTGGCAGTCAGTGCGGCCACGGAAGAGGAGCGAATCGTGGCGTTGTTGCACGATGTTGTCGAAGACTCGCCGGTAACCCTCGACCAGCTAGCGCGCGAAGGCTTCGACCAGAACGTGCTGCGAGCGCTGGCGCATCTCACGCGGCGCCCCGCAGAATCCTACGAAGATTTCATCGAGCGCGTCGCCCGCCATCGCTTGGCCACCAGAGTGAAGCTACTCGACTTGGCGGACAACTCCGACATTTCGCGACTGCCGGCGGTGGCCGACCAGGACCGCGCTCGGATCGCCAAGTATCAAAGAGCCAAGCAGCGTTTGGCTGCCGAGCTCGAACGGCGCTGCCTGTTCTTGGAGCTGGACGCAGCGAGTCGAGGACTCGTGGCGACCCTTGCTACACTGCCGGTCGTGAAGGGCGATCACGTAACGCTGGCGTACCGGGTCGATCCTAGCGAGTTTTCCCCGCAGTGGATCCCCGGGGGATTCGCACCCGGAAGCGACGTGGAACTCGAAGCAACTCATGTGGTGCGCAACGAGCTCGTGGAAGTCCTCGTCGTCGAGATCGGGGGTACGCACCGGCGACCGCTGGACGGTGGAACCCTGCACTTGACGCTGAGCCGCGCGCCTCTAGCACGTTCCCGAGACGCGAATCAGCTATTGGAACAGGGCGCGCGCGAGCCGCTGCCGCGCGCGCTCAAACTGAAGGGTACCGTGCAGTGGGTGGATGCATGAACGCTGGCTCGCTCGAGCCCGTTGCGAGCATCGTGCGTCACCGCTAGCTCGGCTCGGTCAGTTGTCGCGAGCGCCTTCGAGAATCCATTGGGTCACGGCTTCGACCTCGTCTGCAGTCAACCGAGGATAGACCTTGGGCATCGGATCGCCAGCGTCGGTCGTTTCCGTGGCCTCGACTCGCACGATCAAAAGGCTGCGGTCCGGATCGCCCGGGACGACCCTGATCCAACCTTCGGTAGTCGCGGCAACGTTGACGACACCGTTCGCCGGATCGAACGGATCGCTGAGATCCGGAGCGACCCCCGCTGGATAATGACAGTACGTGCATTTGCCCCCTGGAGCACCCAGGGCGCCGGGAGTTCCGAAGATCCGACGGATGTTGCTCTGGAAGAAGGTGTCGTTCATGGCGCCTAGCATCACCCACTCTCGAAGATCCGCTGCTTCTTCAGCGGTGACTCTGTCCGGCGACCAGGGCATCGCTGCGCCCGCAGCTGGAGTTGGTTCGGAAATCTTCGTGACCAGAAAGCTATTGGCAGGATCGCCGGGGACCACGTTCATCTCTGGAGTCTCGGGGTGACCCTCGTGCCAGGTGTTCGGGAACATGATGAGTCCGTTGGAGGGATCGAAGGGATCAGCGATGTTCGGGATGGCCGTGACCTCGCTGTGGTGACAGTTCGTACAGCGCTCTTCGAAGATGGGCGCTACGTCAGCCGCATAGCTCACGCTGGCACCTCCGGTCAGCCCACCGCTGGAGCCTGTTTGAGTGCCTCCCGGGCCAGCGCTACTCGTTGCAGGGCCGCCGTTGTTCGCCCCTGAACCGTTCGTGGTCCGTGTCGAGCCGGCATCGCCGGTCGCGGCGGAGTCGGCTGCGTTCGTTCCGGAGTCGCTTCCGCCACCACACGCCAGCGCTAGCGATGCCGCGAACAGCGTGAGAGCAGTGGGTGCTGCGCGGAACGGCATCGTGTCGACTAGCATACCGAAATCACCGTCCTTCGACCATGGGTCAGGCCCGCCCTATCGTAAAAGTTTGCTTTTTTTCTGCGACGACTATGGTTGGGGGCCCATGCGCCCAGCCCGATGGTTCACGCCCACTCTCGTCGCCACTACAGTCGCGCTTGGCCTCGCGCTGGTCGGGTCGCACGTCCATGCTTCGAACAAGTACCTGGAGCTGCCCGACGTTCAGGAGCTGACTCGATCGCCGGCACATCGCTATGCCAACATGGGTAACGACGAGGTGCTCGCGGAGCTGCGTGCGCGCGGAGTACCCTTCACGCAAACAACGGCCCCCCAATACGGGGTGCGCTTGCCCATCAAGCTCACGGGGCGACTACACGGTGTATGGATCCACTCGGTCCTGCCAGAGGAACAGCGGGCCACGTCGCCGTTCGAAATCCTCGATGGGCGCCTAGCGCTCGCTCTCGACGACTTCAGCCGCATCTTGGAGCGCCACGACATCGTCGAGGTGATTCATTTCACGATGTATCGGCCAGCACAGACCGCCGCGCACGGCAAGGACGTCCAACAGTTCCGCCACCCCGGAGGGCTCGCCATCGATGTTGGAGCGCTCAAGAAACGAAGCGGCCACTGGCTCGCCGTCGGTCCGCATTGGCCCAGCCAGATCGGTGGCAAGACGTGTGGCACCGGGGCGCGATCACTGCTGGCCCGACGGGGCCGCGAACTGATGAGCATCGTTTGCGAAGCAGCGGACCAGCGCATCTTTCACTTCACGTTGACGCCACACTTCAATCAGGCCCACG
Organism: Polyangiaceae bacterium; assembly: GCA_025937785.1. Lineage (GTDB taxonomy): Bacteria > Myxococcota_A > Polyangia > Polyangiales > Polyangiaceae > JAICQQ01. The sequence goes on along the minus strand of JAICQQ010000223.1, from coordinate 2,567 downwards.
CCGATCACCTTCACATGGAAATCAAGCCAGGTGTCAAGTGGTTCCTCATCAACTAGGCGTCGCTACGGGTTGCACGTTGCGGCCCTAGTGCGGCCGAAGTCGAGCGGCTGCGGCTCAGGATCGCTCGGATCGTTGCGCGACTTTCAACGATAGGCTTTGGGCTGGACTTCTGGTAATCGGCCAAAATGAGTCTAGCACGGCTGATCGGACCCGAACTCGCCGCGCTCGTACGCGAAAAAGATTGGAGCGTCATCAACGAGCTGATCGTAGATGACATTCACCCCGAAGATTTCGCGGACATCATCAACCAGTTCGACCACGGAGACGCTGCGGAGGCTCTGACCAAGCTACCCACGGAATACGCCGCACAGGTCTTCGAGCGGCTGGCGCCGGAGCAGCAGGAAGCCATCAGCGCACGCCTCGGCGTCGCTTCGACTGCGCGCATCGTCACCGAAATGGACGTGGACGACCTGGCGGACTTCGTCGGCGCGCTTCCCGACGAAACGGAAGAGGCGTTGCTCGAACACCTCGAGAAAGTCGATCCAGACGTCGTCGTCGAGATCGCGGAGCTCAAGCGTTGGCCAGAGCACTCCGCCGGTGGTCTGATGACCACCTCGTTCATCAGCGTCGAACCTTCGTTGACGATCCAGCAAGCGATTGCCGAGTTCAGAAACCAGGCGGAGGACATCGACAGCAATCTCGAGACCATCTACGTAGTCGACAGCCGTGAACGAGTGCAGGGCTACTTGACGATGCGCGACTTGCTCGTGAGCAAACCCAACGTGCTGGTCTCGGAGGCGATGCACCCACGCATCATCTCCGTCCCTCCTGAGCTGGATCAGGAGCAGGTCGCCATGCTGTTCGCGAAGTACGACCTCAACACACTGCCGGTGATCAAGGACGAAGAAGTGCTGGGTGTGATCACCTCGGACGACATCATCGACGTCGTGACCGAAGAGCAGCACGAAGACGTGCAGAAGATGGGCGCCGTGGCACCCATCGAAGGTGGCTACCTCTCGGTGCCCACCATGATGCACTTAAGGAAGCGGGCACCTTGGCTCTTGATCCTGTTCGTGGGCGGCTTTCTCACCACGACCGCGATGCGCGCGTATCACACGGTGCTCGAAGCGATCGCGACGCTGGCCATCTACGTGCCCCTACTGATCTCGGCCGGCGGTAATTCCGGGGCGCAATCCTCGACCTTGGTGATTCGCGGTCTCGCGGTGGGCGACATCGCGATGCGGGACTGGCTCCGAGTATTCCTGCGCGAGCTCGCGCTCGGCCTGATGCTCGGATCGCTCTTGGCGGTGCTGGGGGTGCTTCGGGTAATGATCGCGGGGGACGGCGGAAATATGGCCTGGCTGATTGGAGCCACGATTGTGGCGATCGTCGTTTTGGGCTGCGTCATTGGGGGCATGATGCCCCTAATCCTGCACCGGCTCGGAGTGGATCCGGCCTCGAGTTCGACGCCGTTTATTGCTACTTTGGTGGATGTGCTCGGTATCCTGGTCTACATGGGCTTGGCAGGCTGGATACTCGGCGACCTCGTCGCGGCCGCAGCAGCGTCGTGAATTCGCAGGACTTCGTTGACATCCAGGACTACCCCGGGAGAATCGAACTGGAGGTATGAAAACGCTAGGTGCGAGCATCGTTCAGCGAGGTATCGCGACCGTCAGCGACGTGGAAGAAGCGCTAGCCAGGCAGGTAATGTACGGCGGCGACCTGGCCACGAACTTGCTCGAGCTGGCATCGGTGAGCGAGGGGGAACTCACTGAGCTCCTCGCGGTCAGCCACGGTCTGAAGCCCGCTCCACGCGGCGAGTTGCCAGTCTCTGCCGAAAGCGTTCGCCGCTTGGTCCCCGGCGACCTGGCGTTTCGACATGGCCTGTACCCGCTCTCTGAAGACGCGGGGGCGCTCACGGTCGCCGTGGCGGAACCCTTGCCGCGAGAAGTCGAGCAGGACCTGTCGTTCGCCTTGGGTGTGAGCATCGTGCAGCTCGCCGCGCCCCTGGTACGAATTCGTCAGGCGCTGGCTCGCGATTACCTTCAGCCACTCGATAAACGCACGGCGCGAATTCTGACGAAACTCACAGGGCAACCTGCGTCGGTGTCCGAGCCTCCGCGCGTGGACTTGAGTGCGCTGCCCCGTCACGAAACGCTGCCCCCGAGCGCCTACGCTCGCGACAACGCGCTAGAACCTCGCGACAACGTCGTGGATCTGGAGGCGGTCACGGCTCCCCCACCGGAGGTCTACCCGATACCGTTGGGCCCGAACACGCAAAAGGTGATCCCTCCGGGGAGCCTCGTTGCGGATACCGAGCGCGAGAGCGCGCCGTCCTTCAGCGCTGAAAGCGCCCCAGAGGGCGTCCCGGAAGGCGCCCCGGAAAGCGCCCCGGAAAGCGCCCCGGAAAGCGCCCCGAAAAGCGCCCCAGACGGCGTCCTCCCGGAAGGCGCCCCAGGAAGCACCACCGAGCCTGGCGTCCCACACGAACCCCAGCACGAACCTCAGGGGGAGCTTCGCGCGGCCCCGCCGGCGGCAGGACGAGCGAATGCCCTGAGGACCGCCGC
>JAICQQ010000365.1 GCA_025937785.1 Polyangiaceae bacterium | reverse complement strand
GTAGCTGTCCGCGGGCTGGTTGTGCACCGTTTCTTCGAAGCGCCGGCGGATCTGGTTCAGCATGAGCGCGCCCTTGCCGAAGTTGTCGATGCGCGTCTCCGGGCACTGCCGCTGCACGTAGGCGAGGTAGCCCCCACCGTGCGCGTTCGGATCGGTGAGAGAGTCGCCGACCGCCGCGATGCGGTAGGCTTGTTTGGGGGGGGGCGCCGCACTTGCAGATGGAGCCGGCGGGGGGCTGGTCGGCGGCGCCACGCGGGCGGTCGCGCTCGGCGTCGGAACCACGCTGGTGCCCGAGGCCGGCGGCGGCGTAACCCCGCGATCGGCCGACTTGCAGCCGGACAGGGTGACGAGTGCTATCGCTATCGCTATCGCTATCGCGGTGCTTCGCATCACATGCGGTCGAGCGCTTCGATGCCGAGGAGGTAGAGGCCGTGTTTGAGCTGGCGCGCGCTGAGCGCCGAGAGCGCCAGGCGGCTGGTGCGCGTGGCTGGCTCGGCCTGCAAGACCCGGCAAGCTCCGTAAAAGCTGCTGAATTTGCCCGCGATGTCGTAGAGGTGGTCGCACAAGAGGTGCGGCAGACGTTGCTCTGCAGCTTGATGCACGACGTCGCCGTAGCGGAGCAGGGCGCGGCCGAGGGCGACCTCGGTCGGGTCGACGAGATCGATCGGCCCCCGCGCGTTCTCGATGACCTCGTCACCTTTGCTGAAGATGCTGCGGATGCGTGCGTAGGCGTACTGCAGGTAGGGGCCGGCGTTGCCCGAGAACGACACCATCTTCTCGTAGTCGAACTTGTAGTCGCTGTTTCGGTTCTGCTTCAGGTCGGCGTACTTGACCGCGCCGATGCCGATCACGTTCGCGGCGCCGGGGACTTCCTCCGGCGCGAGCTGGATCTTTTCTTCGGCGATGCCCTCGGCGATGCGGGCTTCCGCGCGGCGGACCGCTTCGTCGAGCAGGGCGGAGAGCGGCACGGTGTTGCCGTGCACGTCGCGGGTCTTGAGCGGCTTGCCGTCGTCGCCGAGGATGGTCCCGAAGGAGATGTGCTCGAGCTCGAGGGGAATGTCGAGTAACTGGGCCAGCGCGAAGACCTGCTGGAAGTGCGGGGATTGGCGGGCGTCGACCACGTAGAGGGCGCGCTGGCACTGGAGTTTTTCGTGGCGGTACAGCACGGTGGCCACGTCGCTGGTGGCGTAGTTGAAGGCGCCGTCGCTCTTCTGCACCAGGAAGGGCGCTTCTTGCTTCTTGAGCGTGGCCGGGGCGGCGGCGATCTCTTTCCAGAAGACGGCTTTGGCGCCTTGGTCTTCGCGGGCAAGGCCCTTGTCTTCGAGCAGCTGGACCACGCCGGGGAGGGCGTCGTTGTAGGCGCTCTCACCGAGCCATAGGTCGAAGTGCGCGTCGAGGCGCTCGTACATCACGTCGAGCTCGCGGCGGGTGACGCTCACGAACTGCTCCCAGAGCGCGCGGTTGTCGCCGTCACCGCGCTGGAGCTTGGCGAGCTCTTGACGCGCGGCTTCTTGAAACTCCGGGTTGGCCTTGCCCGCTTCCGAAGCGAGCTTGTAGACGCGTTCGAGCTCTTGCAACGGGTTCTGCTCGTACGCCGCCGGATCGCCGAAGCTGCGCTGGCCCATGATCATGAGCCCGAACTGAGTGCCCCAATCGCCGAGGTGGTTGTCGCCGAGGACCTGATGTCCCACGCAACGGAGCAGGCGCTGCAAGGATTCGCCGATGATGGTCGAGCGCAGGTGCCCGACGTGCATTTGCTTGGCGATGTTGGGACCTGAAAAGTCGATCACGATCTTTTCGGGAGTCGCGACCTGGGGCACGCCGTTGCGCTCGACGTCGGCGGCCTCTTCCGTGAGGCGCGCGGCGATCCAGCTGTTGGCGAGCGTCAGGTTGACGAAGCCGGGGCCAGCCACCGCGGCGCTCTCGATGGCGGGGTGCTGTTCGAGAGCCTGGCGAATGGGCTCGGCGAGCTCGCGGGGGTTTTTGCCCAGGCGCTTGGCGAGGGCCATCGCGGCGTTCAGCTGGTAGTCGCCGTGCGCCGGGTTGGCGGGGCGGAGCAGGGCAGGGGCGCGCTCGCCCGTCGTCTGTTCGATGGCCTGCGTGCCGAGTTGGTCCAGAAAGGTTTCGATGCGCATCTTTTTGACGGGTAGGGGTCGGTGACGACAAAGCGGGTTGAAGCGCGCCCTCAAGCTGTTTAAAGCGTCGAGGACTCCATGAGCGCCGTCGAGGTTTACCGAAAGACCAGAAAGACGCCAGATCTATTCTGGAACATGTACGTGTGCCGGCCAATCGCCGCAGTTCTGGTCGACGGAGTCAAGGGCACCAAGATCACGCCCAACCAGATCACGCTCATGGCGTACGCGGTGGCGATGGCAGCCGCTGCCCTGCTGGTGTTCATGCCAGGGTACACGGGCATCGTCGTGGCGATCGCGGTGTACCAGGCGTCGTACGTGCTCGACTGCGCCGACGGCATGCTGGCGCGCTGGCGGGGCATCCAGTCTACCCCGGGGCACTTGCTCGACTTTTTGATGGACGAGCTGAAGGCCTTTGCGATCTTGGCGGCGACGGCCGTGCGCCTGTACCTCGATTCGGGCAGCGTGCTCTTCCTGCTGCTGGGGCTCGGCGGTCTCGTGTGTCTGGCGTCGGGCATCGCCATGACGACGTTCGAGCGCCGCCCCGAGATCGCGCCGCCCAACCCGGACGGGAAGGCCCCCGCCGCGCCGCGATCGTTGGTGCAGCGGCTCGTCGGCGTCCCGTTCGCGGTCGCGAAGTTTCTGATCCACTACCCGTCGTACATCTTGGTGGCGGCGCTGCTCGGGCGGCTCGAGCTGTATTTCTATCCGTACGTGGCCGTCAACGCGCTGTACATGCTCCGCTCGCTGGCGGTCGTGACGCTCAAGTTCGGCCGGTAGTCGACCCTGACGGATTCCGTTCCTGGGGTCGTTCGAGTCTTGCTGCAAACGCATCCACAGGTTGAGCTCGGTCCCGGACGCTGAGCGTCATATTTTGGGCCAGCTTTGTCAGGGGCGCTTTATAGCCTTGCCAGCCATGGCCCCTTGCGCAAAAAGGCTCCCATGTCGCCGACCCGTCCTGCCACGCTGACGCTGCGCGGCGGCCTTGCGTTGTCTCCCTTCAAGAAGCGCCGCACGCTCGACGCAATCCAAGCGCAAGTGCCGGCTGTCACGGACTTGATGGCGGAATTCGTCCACTTCGTGCACGTGAGCGAAGAGTTGACGCACGAGGAACGGGGCACGCTCGACGCGCTGCTGCACTACGGTGCGCCGCCTCGCAGCCTGCTCAGTGGCCAGACGCTGCTCGTCATGCCGCGCCCCGGCACCCTCTCGCCGTGGTCGAGCAAGGCGACGGACATCTTGCAAGGCTGCGGCCTGACGAAGGTCAAGCGGGTCGAGCGTGCGATGGTGTACACGCTGAAGAGCGAAACGGCGCTGGACGACGTCGAGCTGACGTCCGCGGGCGCGGTCGTCTATGATCGCATGACGCAAGTTTACCGCTTCGACCTCGCCGCTGGCGCCGAGCTCTTCGTCGAGCGCACTCCCGCTAGCCTCGGACGCGTGCCACTCGCCGGGCGCGGGCGCGCCGCGCTCGAGCAGGCCAACAGCGAGCTGGGCCTGGCGCTCGCCGAGGATGAAGTCGACTACTTGCAGCAAGCGTTTTCCGAGCTCGGGCGTGACCCGACCGACGTCGAGCTGATGATGTTCGCGCAGGCGAACTCCGAACACTGCCGGCACAAGATCTTTCGCGCTGACTTCACGATCGACGGCGTGCCGCAAGCGCACTCGTTGTTCGGCATGATCCGGAACACCTACGAACGCTGTTCGAGCGGGGTGCTGTCCGCCTATTCCGACAACGCAGCCGTGATGGAGGGCAACGTCGTCGAGCGTTTCTTCGTCGACCCCGAGACGGGTGTGTACGGCGCGCACGCGGAGCCTACCCACGTCCTGATGAAGGTCGAGACGCACAACCACCCCACGGCGATTTCACCGTATCCGGGCGCCTCGACGGGCTCGGGCGGCGAGATCCGCGACGAGGGCGCGACGGGCCGCGGCGCCAAGCCCAAGGCGGGCCTGACCGGCTTTTCGGTGTCGAACCTGCGGGTACCTGGCTTTTTGCAACCCTGGGAGCACGTCGTCTACGGCAAGCCCGATCGCATCGTGTCGCCGCTCACGATCATGCTCGAGGCGCCGATCGGCGGCGCGGGTTTCAACAACGAATTCGGGCGGCCCAACATCGCGGGCTACTTCCGCACTTACGAGCAAGCGTTCGAGACCAGCGCTGGCGTCGACATGTGGGGCTACCACAAGCCGATCATGCTGGCGGGCGGACTCGGCAACGTGCGGCCCATGCACGTCAAGAAGCAGACCATCCCGGCGGGCGCCAAGCTGTGTGTGCTCGGTGGGCCGGCGATGCTGATCGGCTTGGGCGGCGGTGCGGCGAGCTCGATGGCGACCGGGCAGAGCGACGCCGATTTGGATTTTGCGTCGGTTCAGCGCGACAACCCCGAGATGCAGCGGCGGTGCCAAGAGGTGATCGACCGCTGCAACGCGCTCGGCGAAGCCACGCCGATCCTCAGCATCCACGACGTGGGCGCGGGCGGGCTCTCGAACGCGTTGCCCGAGCTGGTGCACGACTCGCAGCGGGGGGCTGACTTCGAGCTGCGCCAAATCCCTAACGCCGAACCCGGCCTGTCGCCGATGGAAATTTGGTGCAACGAAGCGCAAGAGCGCTACGTGCTGGCGCTCGATCCGGCGCGCCTGGCGGCGTTCGAAGCCATCGCGGCGCGCGAGCGCTGCCCGTACGCCATCGTCGGCGAGGCCACCGCTGCCGAGCACTTGAAGCTGGGTGATCGTGAGCTGGGCGATGCTCCCATCGATCTACCGCTCAGCGTGATCTTCGGAAAGCCCCCGAAGCTGACCCGCGACGTCGCCCGCATCCAGGTGCCGGGCGAGGCGCTGGTCTTCGCGGGCGTCGACCTCGCCGAAGCCGCACGCCGCGTGCTGCGCCTGCCCGCCGTGGCCGACAAGAGCTTCCTCATCACGATCGGCGATCGCAGCGTCGGCGGCTTGGTCGCGCGCGACCAGATGGTCGGGCCGTTCCAGGTCCCCGTGGCCGACGCTGGTCTCACGCTCGCCGACTTTCGCGGTTACGCCGGCGAAGCCATGGCAGTCGGCGAACGCACGCCGCTGGCGCTGCTGAACCCCGCCGCGTCCGCTCGCATGGCAGTGGCCGAGGCGCTGACCAACCTGGCCTCGGCGCCCATCGCCAGCCTGGAAGAGGTCAAGCTGAGCGCCAACTGGATGGCCGCCGCCGGGCACCCGGGTCAAGACGCCGGCCTCTACGACGCGGTGCGCGCCGTGGGCCTCGAGCTGTGCCCGGCGCTCAATCTGACCATCCCCGTCGGCAAAGACTCGATGTCGATGCGCAGCGTCTGGGACGGCGGTCACAAGCGCGTCGTCAGCCCTGTGTCGCTGATTGTCTCGGCGTTCGCGCGCGTCAGTGACGTGCGCGACGCGCTCACGCCCGAGCTCCGCAAAGACGCGGGAGACACCGAGCTGATGCTGGTCGATCTGGGGCGCGGGCAAGGGCGCTTAGGTGGTTCCGCGCTGGCCCAAGTCTACTGTCAGGTGGGCGACGAGGTGCCCGACCTCGACGACCCCGCGCTGCTCAAAGGCTTTTTCCACGCCATCCAGAAGCTCAATCGCGAAAAGAAGCTGCTCGCCTATCACGATCGATCGGACGGCGGCCTCTTCGTCACGCT
>JAICQQ010000240.1 GCA_025937785.1 Polyangiaceae bacterium | reverse complement strand
GCACGGGCCACATGGCTCGTCAGCGGCGCCCGGCAAGCACCGGCGGCGAGCACGGGCCGCGTGGCTCGTCAGCGGCGCCCGGCAAGCACCAGCGGCGAGCACGGGCCACATGGCTCGTCAGCGGCGCCCGGCAAGCACCGGCGGCGAGCACGGGCCGCGTGGCTCGTCAGCGGCGCCCGGCAAGCACCAGCGGCGAGCACGGGCCGCGTGGCTCGTCAGCGGCGCGCGGCGAGCACCAGCGGCGAGCACGGGCGGGCGTGGCTCGCGCGGCGTGGCTCGCGCGGGGTGTCGGGCTGGGCTAGTGGTGACCGGCCATGTGGCGGCCGATGTCGCGTAGGTCCGCGGCTTCGGTGGCGGTCTCGTAGACCAGGCGGCCTTCGCTCATGACCACGATGCGGTCGGCGAGCGCGAAGATTTCTTCGAGATCGGCGCTGACGAGCAGCACCGCTGTCCCGCCGTTGCGCGCTTGCATGATGCGGGTGCGGATTTCGCTGACTGCGGCGAAGTCGAGGCCGAAGCACGGATTCGCCGCGATCAACAACGAGACGTCATCGCTGAGCTCACGCGCCAGTACGGCGCGCTGCACGTTGCCGCCCGAGAGCGTGCCGATGGGCGCGTCAGGACCCGGCGTCTTGATCTTGTACTCTTTGATCTTGGAGCGCGCGTGCTTCTTGATTTCGCCGTGGCGCAGGGCCCATTTGAGTCGGGTGAACGGGTGCCGGTCGAAGTGACGGAACGCGAGATTTTCAGCAACCGTCATGTTCGAGACGCACGCGTTCGAGAGCGGCGCTTCCGGGAGCAATCGCACCTTGCGCTCGCGAATGTGATGGCGGGTCGGCACGTAGTCTTGGCCCCCAACGCGGATCGCGCCCCCGGTCGGCGAACGCTGACCGGCGAGGACCTCGACCAGCTCGTCTTGACCGTTGCCCGACACGCCGGCGATCCCGACGATCTCGCCGGGGCGAGCCGTGACGGTGACGCCCTTCAGCACCGGCAAGCCGAGATCGTCGACCGCCGTGAGATCCGTGATTTCGAGCATCGGCGTTTCGCCGGGGGAGCTGCTGCGCTCGAACCGGGTGTCAGGCGGCGTGGACCCCACCATCAGCGTCGCCAGCTCTTCTGCGGAAAACTCTCGGCTCTTGCCGCCGCCGGCGAAGCGGCCCTTCCGGAGCACGGTGACCTGGTCACAAAACTGGGTGACCTCGCGAAAGCGATGCGTGATCATGGCGACGCTCACCTGTCCCGCGCGGGCCATTTCGCCCAGCATGCCGAGCACCTCGTCTGCCTCTTGCGGAGTGAGCACGCTGGTCGGCTCGTCGAGGATCACGAGCTTGCTGCCGAGATAGAGCTGCTTCAAGATTTCGAGCTTCTGCTTCTCGCCGGCAGCCAGCTGACGCACGCGATGGCGCACCGGCACCTGGAACGGCATCTCCTTCATGAAGCGCTCGATCGCCTCGAGCTCCTGCTTCCAGTTGATGACGGCCGGCAGCGATGCTCGCGAGAGCACCAGGTTTTCGGCCACGGTCATGTTCTCGACCAGCGTGAAGTGCTGATACACCATGCCGATGCCGAAGCGCTGCGCGTCTTTCGGGCTCTTCACCACGATCGGCTCGCCACCGATCTCGAGCCTGCCAGCGTCAGCCTGGTAAAAGCCCATGATGCACTTCACCAGCGTGCTCTTGCCGGCTCCATTTTCGCCGAGTAGCGCATGAAAGCTGCCTGGTTCGAGGCGGAAACAGACGTCTTCGAGCGCACTCAGGTCGCCGAAGCGCTTGCTGATGCCATGAGCTTCCAAGAGCGGAGGAGGACCAGACTTCATCGTTACCTCGCGGACCCGAGCTCTGCGGGCATGCCTTCGACCGTCCGCTTCGCCGAGTTGCTCCACACCATGATGGCCAAGGTCAGCGCATACGGTGCGGCGTTGAACAGATAGTAGCCCGAGGAGAAGCCCACCGACTGCAGCGCGGGCCCTAGCGCGCTCGCGCCGCCGAACAGGAGCGATGCGTACAGACACTTGATCGGATCCCAGCGCGCGAAGATCACGAGCGCCACGGCCATCAGGCCCTGCCCGCTCGAGAGTCCCTCATTCCAGCTGCCGGGGTAGAACAATGACAAGAACGACCCGCCGATGCCCGCCAGAACTCCCCCTGCGGCGGTCGACCAGAGCCTGACGGAGTTTACGTCGTAGCCCATGGCTCGGGCCGCGTCCGTGCTTTCGCCGACGGTCCTTATCACCAGTCCGTAGCGCGTGTGGTTGAACGCCCAAGCCAGCAGCGGCGCCAGCCCCACACCGATCAAGAACAGCAGGTTGACCGAGAGCGCGGAAACCACCTGCGGGGTGTCGCTCCAGAAACCCAGCGAAAACGCCGGCAGACGCGGCGCGGTCGGCTGGATCAGCGGCTTGCCGAGGAAGAAGGCCAAGCCGACCCCGAGCAGCATCATGGCGATGCCCACGGCGATGTCATTCACGCGCGGGCGACCACAGAGCCAGCCGTGCACGGCACCGAAGGCGAAGCCCACGGCCCCGGCCGCGAGCACCCCGAGCCAGGCCGAACCCGTCAGGTACGAAAAGCCGTAACCGCTCATCGCGCCCATCACCAGAGTGCCTTCGAGCCCCAGGTTCACGCGTCCGGACTTTTCCGTGATGCACTCACCCAAGCTGACGAACAAAAACGGTGCGCTCACGCGCAACATGCCGCCGACGACCGCCAGCGGCACGCCCCAGAGCCCGATCGAGTTGGCTGCGTCTGCTGCTTCCATGGTTCAGGCCGGGCTCCCCAACAGGCGCGACAACTTCCATTTGCCGCGAAAGCTCTCGCCCACCAACAGGACGACGAAGATGATGCCTTGCAGCACGCTCACGGTGGCGTCCGGCAGCTCGAAGGTGCGCTGCAAGAGGCCGCCGCTTGCGCCGATGCCTCCCAACAACACAGCAATGGCGATCACACCGAGCGGATGCTGCCGCGCCAGGAACGCCACCAAAATGCCTGTATAGCCGTAGCCGGTCATGAGCGAGGCGTTGGCCTTGCCGTGCACGGCGGCCACTTCGACCATACCCGCCAGCCCCGCCGCAGCGCCGGCGAGACCACAGGTCAGGATCACGAGTCGGGGAACCCCGAGCCCGCTCAGGCGCGCGGCTCGACTGTTGCCGCCGACGATGCGCCCAGAGAAGCCGAACACGGAGTGGTCCATCAACACCCAAGCGCCCACGCATGCCATCAGACCGAACAAAAGGCCGTAGTGCACGTCGAGCCCCGGCAGGTTGCCCAGCAGGTTCGCTTCCCCGATGTGCTCGGTGGACGGCTTGTTCAAGCTCGCGGGATCTTTCAGCGGGCCCTCCACCAAGTGGTTCAGAAGCGCGATGCCCAGGTAAGCCAAGAGCAAGCTGCTGATGGTCTCGTTGACCCCCCGCAAGACCTTGAGCGCGCCGGCGAGCCCGATCCACAGGCCACCCATCAGCATCGCGGCGATCATCATCGCGCCGAGCACGACGAACGGGGGGCTATGAGTCAGCGCCACGCCCGTGGCGGCGGCAGCGACCCCGCCGACCACCATCGCGCCCTCGCCCCCGATGATGATGAGCCCGAGCCGCGCCGGCAGCGCGGTGCACAGGCCCGTCAGCATCAGCGGAGCCGCGCGCAGCAGCGTATTCTGGAACGAGAACCAGGTACCGAAGGCGCCGCGGTACATCTCGGCGAGGACCTCCAGCGGCGGGTTGCCGGTGATCGAGATGAAGAGCGCGAAGAGCACCAGCGACGCCCCGAGCGAGGCCGCCGGAATCACCAGCGCATCGAGCACCGCGAGCAGCGACGACACCCAGACCCGTTCCCGCAGCTGGACGGATTCGGTGGCTAGTGTACTGGCAGTCACGCTTTCCATGGTCGACCCTTCGCGTTTGCGCGTCGAAGCTTGGGTTCCCTGAGCCCGCCCCTAAGAGGTGGAGCCTTCCACGCCTTCGACCAGATAGTCCATCTTCTCGAGCTCGATGTCGCGTTGTCCCAGTTGCTTACCGGCGCCGATGATCTCTTTGCCTTTGTTGTCCTTGAGCGGGCCCTTGAAGATGACGAGGGTACCGGCGGTCAGCCCTGCTTTGGCTTCGTCGGCCTGCTTCTTGGCGTCGTCGGAGACGGGGGCGCCGTAAGGCGACATCTTGATGTAGCCTTCCTTGAAGCCGCCGCGCACGAGGTGCTCCCACTTCTCGCCGGCCTTGAGCTTGTTCACGTAGTCTTCGTAGACCTTGGCCCAGTTCCACTCCGCGCCCGTCAGGTAACCTTTTGGTGCGAGGGCAGCTTGGCTCGCGTGATAGCCGCTGCTGAAAATGCCGCGACGTTCAGCGGTTTCGACCACGACCTTGGGCGAGTCGACGTGCGACGTGAGCACGTCGACTCCTTGATCGGCGAGACTGTTGGCGGCCTCGGCTTCCTTGATGGGGAGCGCCCAGTCACCCGTGAAGATCACCTTGGTGGTGACCTTTGGGTTTACCGAACGCGCGCCCAAGGTGAAGGCGTTGATGTTGCGCAGCACCTGCGGGATGGGCTTGGCCGCGATGAACCCGAGCTTACCGGTCTTGGTCGTGAGCCCCGCGACCACACCCGCGACGTACTGAGCCTCGTCGATGTAACCAAAGTAGCTGCCCACGTTGGCGGGATGTTTGCCCTCGGTGTACAGGCCGCCGCAGTGCAGGAACGTCGTCTCCTTGTACCTGTCAGCGAGCTTCAGAATATGGGGATCGAAGTAGCCGAACGAGGTCGGGAACAGCAGCTTGGCTTGATCGAGGTTGATCATGCTCTCCATGGTCTTCTGCACTTCCATGGACTCGGGGACCTTCTCTTCCTCGCGGATCTTCACACCTGGCATGGACGCGACGAACTTGGCGCCCTCGGCATGCGCCTGGTTGTACCCATAGTCGTCTTTGGGGCCGACGTAGATGAAGCCGACCGTGAGGTCCCCACCCGTCTTTTCCGCGGAGGCAGCGGCAACGGAAGTGGCGGGCGCCACCCCTCCGTCGGGCTCGGTCTTCTTCCCGCAAGAGACCATACCGAAGGCCGACACGCTGAATGCAAGGAGGATGGTTCGACGAGTAGAGAGAGGGCTGACAGTCATGGCTGTCCTCTCTACCCAGGCGCACGTTTCCGCCACGTGTCGGGCGGTGGTCATAACAAAACTCTTGCGTCGCGGGCCCGAACGAGTCTCACCCGCGCTCGGATGTGAGCGACTCACGATAGCGGAGCCACGAGCCGAAGCCGGTGATGTCACGCGCGCCGATCGTCGCGTGGTGTTCACACAAAAAGCCGTGCACCCACTCACCTGTGGACAGTTCGAGTTGGCCGATAGCGAGGGGTGCACTCACCTTGGAAAGAAACTGCCCCACTTGCTCCAACGGCAGCCACCAGACCTCACACTCGATGGCAGGCATCACCTCTGAAACACGCAACAATCCAGGCTTCGGCGGCTCGGTCGCGAGCGCGACCAAACGATAACGAGGAGCTGTCGTTGCGCGCATGCGAAGCGTGGCGCCGAGCTCCGTCAGCTGGTGGTTCAGCGGCTGGCCAGTCAAGTGGGCCCCGACCACGGCTAGCGCTAATCGGCTCGATGCCACGGGTGAAGCTGCCATGCGCGAAGATTACTGGGCCCGCGCGCACCCGCAAGTTTCCCAGCTGGCTGCCGCGCCGCGCCGCGCCGACCGCTGCCGCGACGCGCTCGGTATGCTGCCGTGGCGCGTACGGGCGCGCACGGCGACACGCTTGGCTGCGCTGCCCAGCCAAGCGCGCGGTGCTGCCGCGGTACGCGCGCTCGGGAGCGCAGCGCCGCGACCTTCTGCACTCTTCGTTGGGGTACGGGCGAGGCTAACGTGACCCGCAGGCATCGGAGAGCACGACGTGGTCGAGGGTGATGAAGCCCCAACGCTCGCGTGTGGCGTCGATGACGCGCAGACGTGCGCTCTCGCCGGCGTGGGCCCGGACATCCCAGTCCACGCCGCGGAGCGCGTCATGCTCGAATCCAGAAGCCTGCTGCACCGGCTTGCCGCCGACCTCGAGCTGCACCCGCGTCGCGAGGCTCGCTCCACCACCCACGGCCAGGCTCAGGCACGGACGATCGAGCGTGAACGCGGGCGACAGCGCTTCGCCGACGGCGCGATCACCGTGCCGCCGATGAAACGAATTGAGCACCTTTCCGCGCGCACCCCAGAACGGCCCCTGCCCTCGAGCTGGGCGCGCCGTGGCCCGGAAATTTTCGAGTTGCCAAGCTTCGAGTGAGGTTTCGAAGTCGAACAACACGCGCGCGCGAGGCAAAGGGCGCGGCCGGCGCAGCACCCAGCGCGGACGCACCTGCCAGCCCACGCTGGTAGTCACGTCGTACGCGTTCGCTTCGAGCTCGTCGATCAGCTGAAATCGCTCGTACAAAAGCTCGCTGCCGGTTTCCCTGCCCGAGGCGATCACGAAGTCCGGCGAGCTCCGATCCAGAAATGCTTCGTAGCGCTCGCGGTAAGGGAACTTGGCCCACTTCAAGTCGCCGAGGGACTGCGCGTGCTGCTGATCGAGGCCCTTGCCGTTGCGTGAAGCGACGAACGGGATCGTGGTGGCGTGAACGCGGCCTGGCAGCGCACGCACGTAGGCGTCGAGCGCTTGCGCATGTTGCCAGTGCAGGGCAGGAACCCGGTGTGGCGCCGGGGAATACCAGAGCGACGTGAGCCCCACCGCGATCACCGCCGGTACGAGCACGCGGCCGAGCGCCGCAGCTCGCGAGCTGCCACCGGCGGCGAGCGCGTCGCCACACACGACCAACAGGAACACGGGCGTGAACCAGACCGCGGGCAGCAAGCTGTTCACGTGGGCGCCGTCCTTCGCCATACCGGTGGCGCCAAACCCCCACCCCAGCAGCGCCAGCGCGCCCCACAGCACCGAGCGTGGCGAGAGCTGCTTTCGCCACGCCAGAACCGCCGCCGTCGCGAGCACGAGCGGCGCGTAGGGAGCGAACCCGAACAGCATACGAAGCCCTTCGCCGATGCGCGGGACGTCCATGCGATGGCCCGCCATCAGCGTCACGACGTAGAACGAATACTCGCCGCCGGAGAGCCACTCGGCCGCGCCGAACCCCGCCACGAAAAGCGCGAGCGCGCCGCCGGCGTGCGCGAGGCCGCGGCGACCATGCTGCCAGCTCGCGTAAAGCACGATCGCGACGACGAAAGGAGCCACCGTCTGTTTGGTGCTCGCCGCCAGCGCGAGACTCAGCGCCGAGAGCCAGAGCCTGCCGCGTGTCAGCGGGGCCGCGCTCACGCAAGCCGCCGACACCATCACGAGCCCGAGCGCCATCGAGTCCACCCGCACCAGGTCGTACCACCCGTCCACCACGGGAAAGCCGGCCGCCAGAAAGCCTGCCGCGGCCAGGCCGAAGGCCCAGCGGAGCTGCCACGTCCGGTGGGCGCGCGCCACTTCGCGGCCTGCCAGAGCCAGCGCCACCACTACGAAGCCGATCGACACCAAGCGACCGAGCACGTAACTCTGCCCCACGATCGCACCGAGCAGCGCAAGCACGAGGGGATACGCAAACGGATACGGGAACGGCACATAGCCAGCGCCCGGACTTGCGTACACGGGCAGCCCGTGTTGCAGGCGAGATGCCATCGTGAGCACGCCGCCCTCCATCCACTCGATGTCGATCGGATAATCGACCCGACCCACGAAGATGCTCGCCAGCAAGATCAGGTGAGCCAGCGCCGGCAGAGCCAGCACCAGCGCCCAGTGCTCGCGCGCAGAGAGCTTCGCCAACAGAGCGATGCGTTGCTGCAGGAAGCTGCGTTCTTCTTCGGTCGTGATCACAGCCGGCGGCATCGTGCTCAACTTCGCTTCTGTTTGCTACGGCACTCGGGCGACACTTCGCGACGAGCGGCCGTCCGACAGCTCCTGGCGATCCTGCCGCACAAGCTCATGATTTAACTTGCATATTTCAAAGCTACTGGCGCACAGAGCCAATGTACAGCATATTGCTGTACATGAAAACTCGGGTGACTTTCCGACTGCCTCAGGAGCTCGCCGACGAGCTCCGAGAACTCCCGAACCAGACACGCTTCGTCGAAACCGCTCTGCGGGAAGCGCTCGGCTTCGCCTGCCCGCTCTGTGAGGGGTCCGGACGCTGGCAGGCGCGGCGGCTCACGATCTCGAACTTTCGCCGGCGCGGGCTCCCCGTCCTCGAGCGAGCGGGCGCCCTCGAACTGCGGCGCCTCGTCCGCATCGGGCGTCAGCTTTCGGCGACGGCGCTCGAGCTGGAACCCTCCGCCCCTGGCGGCGTCGCGTTCGTGATGACACGCGGGCGTGAAGTGCTGCTCACGGGGCAGTTGCCGCTCGACGCGCGGGGGGGAGCAGCGTGACCTTCGTGATCACCCGCTTGTGCCGGGACTGCGTCGATGGCGCTTGCGTCGAGGCGTGCCCCGTCGACTGCATCGTCGAGCACGCCCCGGCTAGCGGCCCTTCCGAGCTGCCGAACCAGCTGTTCATCGATCCCGATCAATGCATTCACTGTCGCGTGTGCGAGCCCGTGTGCCCCTGGCAGGCCATTTACGACGAGGCCGACGTCCCCTTCGCTTTCCGGGACGACATCGCTCTCAACGCGATCGCGGGCGAGCGGCCCGCTGAGTTCGCGGTCCCCACGGTCCGGCCGACACGCGAGGTCAGCACTGAGGAAGTGCTCGCGAACAGGCTCAAGTGGCTACAGCCGAGCGCTGGCAAAGCGCCGCCGCGGGGTTAGAGCAGTCCCATCAGCACCCCGAAAACGAACGCGAGCGCCGCACCCACGCCGTAGGCGCGCTTGGGTTCGCGCTCGATGCGCGCGCTCCAGCCCTCCAGCGCCCTCCAGGCCCTGGCTGACCAAGCGCCTCGCCGGGGACTGGCCCGCGCGTTCGCACCGCGCAGCTGCGCCAGCCGTTCCAGCATCGCGGGCCATTTGGACCACGCCACAGGCGGGGCGGGCGTGATCTGCTCTCGTTTCGGGAAGTCGTGCTGAGCGCTCATTCACCCGGATCGGCCGTTGCCCGGCGCGGTTGCGTGAATTCGCGCGCGGACTCGCGGCGCGCTTCAGCTCTCGCCGTACTTGACGCTGCAGCCGTAGGCCTTGGTCTTGGGCACGCTCACGGCTTTACCCTGCTGGAGTTCGTCGAGCGCTTGACTGACGTAGTTGACCAGCGTACCGCCGCTGGGTGACTGGCCCTCGGCATCGGGTGAGTTGTCGATGGCTCCGGAGTACACCAAGGTGCCTTTGGCATCGATGATGTACATGTGGGGCGTGTTCGTGGCTCCGTAGGCCTTGCCCACGCGGCCTTCTGGATCCAGGAGCACGGGGTGCTTCAGCGCGAACGTTTCGACGGCCTGCGCATTCACCTCGACACCGTGACCTTGCTTACCAGGAGCCCCGGAGTTGATCGCCAACCAGACGAGCGAGGCGTCACCCGCGTGTTTCTCCGCCAGGCCCTTCAGCGACCCTTTGGTGTGCGACAACTTCACGAAGGGGCACTCCGGGTTGAACCACTCGAGCACGACGGTCTTGCCCTTGAAGTCGGCCAAGCGCACCGACTTGCCCTGCAGATCGGTGAGAGCGAAATCCGGCGCAGCAGCACCCAAGCTCGCGGCGGCGAGCGCTTTGCCCTCCGGCGCGGGTGTTGCGGCATTTTCCAGCCCCGGTTCCACAGGCGAGGCTTTGCTGGACTGCTCGTTGGAGGGCCCCGTGCCTGGCCGATCGCAGGCACCGGCCGCGGCGCAAAGGGTGGCGATGGAGAGCGCTCGGGCGATGCTGGTGTTCATGGCGCGATCCTATGGAGCGCACGTCGATCCCTGTCAACTCACTCGCGCATGCGTTCGCGCACGAATGCTCCGTGACCCTACAGTTGGTCCGTGGTCCCCCCCCTCGACCGGTCGCTGCTCGTGAAGTAGCAGGATGCGTCGCTGCAGTTGTCGAGCTTCCATGGGGTCCAACTGAGGCCACGCTGGTCGATCCAGTCGAGCCACGCGCGCGCTTCGTCGAGCCAAACGACAGGTCGAGCCCGCACTCGCGGTTCATGACCCGCGGGGCGCCAGGCTTCAAACCGATCGCGCGTCGCGCTCAGAATCCCTTGTCGGGCTTGCTCGGACGACCGCGCGGCCCGCCTCTACCCCGCGCGCCGCGGGGATCGCGCTGCGTGTGCGCGGTGGGCGCTGGCGCGCTTGCGGTCGCTGGGGCCGGGGCCGCCCGCGCTGCGGACGGCGGCGGAGGCGCGGCCGCGGGAGCCGGTTCGGTCTGCCGCGCGCTCGGTGGAGCTTCTGAGCTTGCCGTCAACGTGCGCACGGTCTCTGGACTCGCCACAGTGACGGGTCGAGAGCCCGGAGCCTCGGCTGCAGCCACGGCAGGCGATGGCGAGACGTGCGCAGGCGCCGGCGCGGGTACCGACACGGCCCGGACGTTCCCGCCAGTTTCGCCTGGCCCGGGGCGAACTGCTTCGGCCGAGGGAAGCTTGGGAGCGGCTACGGTCAGCGCTCGGGCAGCCGCCGCGGGCCCGGCGCTCGTGCGATCCGCGGGAGCGGCCGTCACGGCGGTGCTGCTGTCCGGAGTGCGCGCAAACCACCACAGCGCCGCAGCAGTGCTCGCGGTTCCGAAGATCACGACGGCAAGCCAGGCCCCCAGCGCGCGCCGCCGTGGCGCGGCGGCTGGCGCGCCGTGCAGACTTACCGCCGAAACCAGAGGATCCCCGAAGGCGGCGCTCGCCGGAGGCCCCGCAAGCTCCGCGAGCGCTGGTGAGGGTGCCAGCGGTGGCCCCGGCGGACCCATCCCCACGCTGGTCGGTTGGTGAAGCGGCGCCACGACGGTCGGCGCATCCAGCCGGGCGACCACGGTCGGCGCGCCGAGCGACGCCACCGCCGTCGGCGCATCGAGTTTGACCGCCGTCGTCGGTGCATCGAAGCGAGCCACGGCCGTCGGCGCGTCCAACCGGGCGACGATGGTCGGCGCTGCCGAGGGCGACGGAACGCTCGCGGGTCCCACAGGCACCTCACGAAGCACGGGGACCGGCGCCGCCATGCCCACGCGCGTCGGCTCATCGCGCGTCTGGCGGCGCCCGTTGGCAAACTCCGGTGGCTGCCCAGCTCTGACCGCGCGCACGTCGCCTTGCATGCTGCGAGCGTCGGGGTAACGGGCGTCGCGATTGAAGGCCAGCGCGAGATCGACGATGGCGGCGAGCGGTTCGGCAACGTGGGGCGCGACGCTGGCGAGCGGTGGGGCGGGCGACGTGGCCATGGCCACGAGCAGGCCGGCCTCGCTGTCCGATTCATGGATACGGCGCCGGGCCAGGATGCGGAACGCGGTGGCCCCGAGCGCGAAGAGATCGACCCGACCGTCGATCTCTTCACGCTTGCCGAGCGCTTGCTCCGGCGCCATGTACGGCAGCGTACCCATCGCCATGCCCGTGCGCGTGCGCACGTCGTCGGGCGTGCCGTCCATCACGCGCGCCAGCCCGAAGTCGAGGACCTTGATGCGACCGTCGGTGAGTACGAACAGGTTGTCCGGCTTCAGGTCACGGTGGACGATGCCGGCGCCATGCGCGACCGCTAGCACGTCGAGCACCTGGTCCAGCACGTCGAGCAGCTCCGGCACCGGCAGGGTGCCCAGGCGGGTCACCCGATCGGCCAGCGATTCGCCGACCAGCCGCTCCATCACCAGGAAGACCGACCACTCGTCGACGGCGCCGTGCTCCAGCACGCTCACCGCACCCGGGTGCTGGATCATGTTGGCGACGTACCCCTCGCGCATGAACCGGTCGCGGATCTCCGGCCGCATCCCGATCTCGGGGTGGAGCACCTTGACTGCTACCTCTCGGCCGCCCGCGTCCCTCGCAGCGTACACGGCTGCCATTCCGCCCACCCCCAGCACGCTCTCGAGTCGCCAGCGCTCCCCCAGTGTCTTACCGAGCCTTTGTTGGATGTAGTTTTCCATCCGCCGCCACTAGCAACAACGGCACGCCACCTCCGAAGGTTATGCGTGCGCCGGACCGCCCACGGCTAGAGCACCCTCCCAAGGCAAAACGGTACGACTCACACGCACACCGGAGCGACCGGCCACGCAGCTCGACGGTGCTGATGGCCACGCACCGGAAACATGCTGGCCCGGGCGAGCGCGGCACGACGATGCACGCGACGAGCAGCGCATTTCGGCACTGTATGGCGAACACGAAACAACCTCGGAACGAACTCACACTCTCGTCAGGGCGCGCGACGCCTTCACGGTTTCGCCACCACGGGGTCGTGCAAGAGTGACACGAACCCTGGGCGAGCAGCGACGACACCGACGCTGAGCGATCGCGGATTGAGAGCGAGTTAGCCCCAATCCGACAATAATCGGAGGGGGTTGTGTGGGGCCCCTCGCGATCGCGGCCTGAGTTGTCATGTCGCGGTCGGTTTCTGGTCAGCAGAGACTGGGTTGGTCAGCGATAGCG
>JAICQQ010000150.1 GCA_025937785.1 Polyangiaceae bacterium | reverse complement strand
TCGTTGCGTCGCTGGTGCTCGTTGCGTCGCTGGTGCTCGTTGCGTCGCTGGTGCTCGTTGCGTCGCTGGTGCTCGTTGCGTCGCTGGTGCTCGTTGCGTCGCTGGTGCTCGTTGCGTCGGCGGTGCTCGTTGCGTCGGCGGTACTCGTGGCGTCGCTGGTGCTCGTTGCGTCGGCGGTGCTCGCGGCGTCGCTGGCGCTCGTGTGAAGCGGCGCGGGCGTTTCCTTGGTGACAGCGGCTGGCGCAGCCACCGCTGCGTCAGGTGCGATTTCAGGCGCCGCCGCCTCACTCCGTGGTTGCAGCACGGGCCCCGCACCTTCCGCATCTCGATCAGCGGCGGCCTTTGGGCCGGTCCTCGGATTGATGAGCCCCACTTCTGGCTCGGAATCTCCATCCTCGCGGACCGAGGGGTCCACGATGCGGCCAACATGGCGCGGACCATTGCTGCCGGAGGAAATAGTCACTGGGCGGCAGGTAGCAGTGGACGAGCCCAGCGGCAAGCTGGCCAAATGTGGTGAGGTGCTGTCATGCTTTCCCTTGAGGACGCTTTTTGCCGGCCCAGCCGGAAAAAGGCAAGATGTTCCAATGTGCACACTTGGGTGGCGAGGCGGCTTAAGGTGATCGGGTTGTCACGTCATGGATGACCATCTCAAGCAGCTCTTACTGCTCGGCCGCGAGCATTACGATAAGGGCGAACACGACAAAGCCGAATACCTGTTGCGGCAACTCGTGAACACGACCAGCTCGTTTGCGGATGTCTACGATATGTTGGGCGTTATCGCCCATAGCCGGGGCGATTTCATCGAGGCGGAAAAGCTATTTCGGCGCGCCGTAGAAATCAATCCCAACTACACCGAGGCTCAACTGAACCTGATGGTGACGTGTAACGAGCTCGGAAAGTACGACGTCGCCCGCAAGATTTATTCGCAGGTTCGGCACAAGTCCGGGGTGGGAGCCGGCAGAACCGATCCGTTTGCGCGCGGCAAAATCGCCAACATGCACGCCGCCACGAGTCAAGCCTACCTCGATGCTGGCATGCTGCCGGACGCCATCCAAGAGCTCGAGAAGGCGATTCAGCTTTGCCCGACGTTCGCCGATCTCCGCACGAAGCTGGCGCAGCTGTACCGAGATGCGGGCGATGACGCACGCGCGATGGCACAGCTCGAGGCCGCTAAGGAGACGAATCCGAAGTATGTCAATGCCCGCTTGTCGCTGGGTGTGCTGCTGCTCAGCGGCGCAGATACCGAGCGCGCCATCGAAGAGTTCGAACAAGTGTTGGCGCTCGATCCGAAGAACCAGCGCGCGGAGATGTACCTGAGGATTGCGCGCACTCAGCAAACCCTCAGCGATGCTCCCGGCAACGGCTCCGACAAGCCACCCAGCCACCAGAGTGATGAGTCCGGCAAGTTCTGAACGGAACACGCCCGGGCGGCCGAAGACCAGCGGTGCGCGTCGCATCGGGGGAGGCACGACGCATCACCGAGAAAACAAGGGAGTGTACCGTCCAGAGCTCGCGGGACGACGATTGCGACTCGTCGGCCAGTGCACTAGTGGCTCCGAAAACTGATTCCAAGGTCACGCGCGTAGGCGCGCTGGATTCACCCGCGCTGTCTGCGCCTGCGCGACGCTCCGAACGTCTCGGCGCGTTCCGCTCGTTCTGGCGTTTGCTCAGGGGCGGAAGCCCCACACCGGTCGTCAGCGCGCTGAGCGTCGGCGTCGGCGTCTATATCGGATGCCAGCCGGTGTACGGCCTGCATCTGGTCCTGTGCCTGCTAGTATGCTTGCCGCTGCGCCTCGACGTGGTCGCGGCTTACCTTGCCGCGAACATCTCCAACCCGCTGGTCGCTCCGTTCTTGTTGTTCTTCGAGGCTGAAGTGGGCGCGTGGCTGCTCGCCGGACGGGCGCCGTCATTCGACCTGTCGCTGGTGCACCGAACTCGCTTCGAGAGCCTGGCTGGTCAAATCGTCGTGGGAGCGCAAGCGGTGGGTGCGGTGCTAGCCAGCCTGTTCGGTGCGCTTGCGTTCGGGCTGTCGCTGGGAATGCGCCGGGGTCGCGTACGCACGTCGCCGCTGCAGGCGGCGCAGAGCCGCACCATTCAGCGCTACGCCGGGTGCAAGCTTGGCGATCGCGTGTACGTGGCCATGAAGCTCGAGCTAGACCCGCTGACACGAGAACTTGCGGCGCTCGACGCGCCGCTCGGTCGGGTGCTCGACGTTGGTTGTGGGCGCGGCCAGTTCTCGCTGCTGTTGAAAGAGCTCGACCTGGCGCGATCGATCGAGGGCTTCGACTGGGACGTGCGCAAAGTGCGAGTGGCCGCGCAGGCCGCGCAGGCCGACGCGCGCTACTCGGTGGCTGACGTGCTGGACGCGCAGATCCCCGAGCACGACACGATCTTGTTGTTCGACGTGCTGCATTACCTAGAGCAGTCGGCGCAGCGCGAGCTCGTGCAGCGTCTCGCGCGGAGCTTGCGCGACAGCGGACAGCTGTTGATCCGTGAGCTGGACGGGCACGCCGGGTGGGCGAGCCGGATCGGGCGGTGGTTCGAGAAGGTCGCCACCAAGAGTGGCTACAATCGCGCGCGCCAAGCGCTGCATTACCAACCGCTGCGCGCGTTGATCGATCAGCTGAGCGGCTTGGGTTTCGACTGCTCGATGCGCGGTCGCAGCGGGAGCTTTTGGTCGGGCCCGAACGTGCTGGTGGTGGCGCGGCGCAGCCCGCGCGTTCCGGAGGAGCCTTAACCGCCCTCGATCTGGCGGGCGTAGCTGACGCGCACTTCGCGGTAGCCGAGCGACCGCACCAGCGTTTCGATGGTGCGCGCCACGTTCTCTTCGGCGCGCGGCAACAGGCCGCCCTCCACGGCGTTGGCTTCCAGGGTGCGCTCGGCTTCCTGACGTGCCCGCGTCTCCAGCGATTCTTTACGCTTTGCGAGCAGATCGGTGCTGCGTGTGTGGACGTACGTGCGCGAGTTGTCGAGCCGAGCGCTGAATACGGTGGCGCGCGGCAGCACGATGCTCACGCTCTTTTGGGCTTCGTCGATCTGAATGTCGCCCTCCTTCATCTGCGTCAGATCGACTCCCGCCACCACGTCGCCCGCGGCTACCAGCAAGATGGCGTCCTCGGCGGTGACCAGGCCGCGCAGTCTGCTTTGTTCTTCCTTCAGATCGATCACGCGCTCCATGTGGAAGCTGGCGCCCTCGAGCCGGGCCAGATCTCGGACCGCGACGATGACGCTGGGCCCCATCTTGATCACCGTCGTCGATGCAGCCGGCGTGGTCTCCTCCTCGCTGCAGCGTCCGATCAAAAGCCCCACGCTGAGCAGCAGCGCCCCGGTAAACACCGCGATCAGCGCGCCCATGGGCTTCAGGCAGCCTTTCGTCGTCAGCGGAGGGCCGGCGTCGTCCGAGCGCGATGGCGGCGGAGGCGGTTCGATCACGGGCTCACTCCCGAGAGGTCGAGCGTGCCCTCGTGCTCGCGAGGCTCGGCCTGGATCAGCGTTGCATCGAGCACCTCGGCCAAAAACCCGAGCGCGGTCTTGGCGGCTTCCGCCACGCTGGGGGCTTTGCCGGTGAGCGCTTGAATCGAGGTGACCCCGAACTGTGAAATGCCGCAGGGCACGATCAAGCCGAACAGGTCCAGGTTCGTGCTGAGGTTGAAGGCGAAGCCGTGCATCGTGACCCAGCGCGAGATGCGAACGCCGATCGCGCCGAGCTTGACGGGGTCCTGCGCATGCGCCTCTCCGGGCCACTCGCGGACGCTGGCTCGATCCACCCAAACGCCGACGTACGCCGCGTGGGTCCCGGCACTGACAGCGTAGCTCCGCGCGAGCAGCTGCATGCAGCGCGTCAGATCATTCACGTAGCGCCGCACGTCGCGCCGATCGGGGTTCAGATCCACGATGGGGTAGCAAACCAGCTGCCCAGGGGCGTGCAGCGTCACATCGCCGCCGCGGCCCGTCTCGACGACGCTGACACCCATTCTGTCCAGCTCGGAGCGCGCCGCGCGCAGGTGGTTGGCGTTGGCGCCGCGTCCGAGCGTAATCACGGGGTCGTGCTCCACCAGCAGCACCGTGTCGGGGATCTGTTGGCGCTTGCGCGCCTCGAGCAACTCACGTTGCAGCGCGTGGACGCTCTCGTAGTCGCGCCGTCCCAGCCATACGCCGTGCAGCCGTCGCGAGGTCGTCATTGCCTACTCGGGAATCGGCTCGCCCGCGTCGCGCAGCGCCTCGCGCAACCGGTCGATCTGCTCGGTGAATACGCCAGCGATGTCCGGGTCGAACTGCGAGCCGCTGCAGCGCTCGAGTTCGTTGACCGTTACTTCGTGTGGCAGGGCCCGGCGGTAGGCGCGGTCGCTGGTCATGGCATCGTAGGTGTCGGCGACGGCGATGATTCTGGCGATGAGCGGAATGTCCTTTCCGGCAAGTCCGAGCGGATAGCCGCGGCCGTCCCAGCGCTCGTGGTGCAGGTGCACCCCCGGCACCACCGGTTGCAAGAACTTGATGGGGTCGAGGATGTCCTTGCCGTAGCTGGGGTGCTTCTTGAAGATCTCGTACTCAGACTGGGTGAGCTTGCCCGGCTTGTTCAGATTCAAAACGCAGCCCACTTTGCCGATGTCGTGCATGAGCGCTGAATGACGCACGATGTCGATCTGATCCTCGGGCAACCCCAACCAACGAGCCAGGTTCACGGCGTAGCGCGCCACGCGCTCGGAGTGGCCCGACGTGTAGCGGTCCATCTTGTCGATGGTGCGAGCCAGGCTCTGAATGGTCTGTTGAAAGGTAGCCTGCAGGTCCTCGTAGAGCCGAGCGTTTTCAATCGCCGCCGCCGCGCGCGACGCGACGATGCTGAGCAGCTTTCGCTGGCCCTCGTCGAAGCGTTTGGCTGCGGTGAGCGACATCACGCCGATCCAGCCGATCAGTCGCTCCCGCATGCGCAGCGGCACCACTGCGACGCTGTAAAGCTCGGCGTCGGGCAGCTTCTTGAAGAACTCTTTGGCGCGGGTTTCGTGGGCGACGATGGGCTCGCCGGTGGCCAGGCGCTCGACCACCACTTCAATGCTCAGCTCTCCGAATTCGCGGACCTCTTTCAGTAAGTGCGAGCACTCGACGCTGCGCTGGACGTAGCCGCCTTCTGAATTGTCGAGCCACGTGAACACTACGTCGGCCCTCACTTCGTTCAGGGCGCTGTCGGTGACGGTTGCCATCACCTCGTCCAGCGAAAGGCTGGCGGCGATGGCTTCGCTCACCTTGTAGAGCGAGAGAGCCTCCCGCAGTCTCAGATTCTCGGCCGCGAGCCGGCGCTTCTCGAGACCCCGCTGCACGATGTGCACGATCTCTTCGACCTTGAACGGCTTCAAGATGTAGTCGTAGGCACCCTGCTTCATCGCATCGATCGCGGTCTCGACGGTCCCGAACCCCGTCATGATGACCGTTAGCGTTTCTGGATGTGTGCGCGCGACCTCTTTCAAGAGCTCGAGGCCGCCCATACGCGGCATTTTCAGGTCGCTGATGACCATGTCGTAACGCGCCCGCGAGAGCTCGGCTACCGCGCTCGAACCATCATCGGCGGTGCGCACGACGTAACCTTCCATGCCGAGGAAATCGGCCAGAATATCACGAATGAACTTCTCGTCATCGACGACAAGAACCCGGGGCTTCTCGTTGGGGGGTCCCGTTTCGGCTTCGGCCATTCAGTAGGGCGGAGGGCTGTTGCTGGAGGCTTCTAGAGTGCTGGATAGGATCAAAAGATGCCTGCGGAATGCTTGAGGCATGCCTGCCACGGAGGGCAGGGGCCGTGCGTTAAGGGGCCTCGCAGGGGGGAAGTTCTGTCGAGCGCGGCGCATTCGGTGGGCGGCGCAGGGGCGTGGCAGGTGCTTGGGAGCAGGTGGGCGTTGAGCGGAGTAGGTTACCAAAAAACACCGTTGAGAACGAGCAACGTGAACGACCGCCTTTTGCACGCCGACGAGGCGGCACGCCTGGACAACCGGCCAGTGCGTCAGCTTCGCTGGCCCAGCAGGCCGCCCAGCGGGCGCGGCCGGGGCTCTGGGTCGTGTGTTTTCAGGTACTGCAGGTTGAAGCCGTTGATCACGCCGTGGGCGACGATGGGACCCAGGAGCGAACCCGTGAGCTGGAACACCCCACCGAGCAAGAACCCCATCAGGGTTGCCCACGTCACCCACACCCAGCGACTCTTCCCGGGGATTTGGTGCACGAGCCCGAAGATGATGGCTTGCGGCAACAAGCCCAGCCACGAATGCAACAGACCCCGAAACAGAAGTTCTTCGCCGAGGGCGCTCAAGATCGCCAGCACTACGATACCCGTGAAGCTGAGGTCTTGGGCCACGAGACGCCTGAGCTCGATGTGAAGCGTTCTAGCCCAGCCCAAGCGCGTCACCATCGGACGCGTCAACCCGACCACCGACGCGCCGAGCACGAGGCCGAGCATCGCGCTGTAGGTGTGGCTCGCGCGCGGCGCAAGTTCGAGCAACGGTGCCGGATGCTGAAACGGGCTTTCCTCTCGCCATATGACCGCGAGGACCAGGGCGACGATGCCCATGGCCAAATAGGCGGTTGCGAACCGACCCCAGCGAAACATTGGAACGACTATGGCACGAGGTGCCGCCTTCCGCACTCGCAACTTGGCGAGCTGCGCCCGAGCGGGCTATCGCTGCGGAAATCGGGTTCGGTGCCTCGCCACGGTCACCGAACGTGACTCGCTGTGGCGTGCGGCGCCAGCCTTCAAATAGGGTTTGGGGGACTACCCCGACCCCGGCGAAGCGGGGTAGGCTGCGCGCGACGTGCAGATTCAGGATGCTCCGGAAGTGCGTGAGCGATTCGAGGCGAACTTGGACCTCGTCGACATCCTGGCTCGTCAGGTTGGACGCAGGTTCGGCGAGTTCGTCGAGCTCGACGATTTGGTGTCTTACGGGCGAGAGGGCCTGCTCGACGCGTCCCGGCGTTTCGACGCTTCGCGCGGTGTCCCGTTCCGCGCTTATGCGAACTTCCGCGTGCGAGGTGCGATCATCGATGGCGTGCGCACGATGGCACGGGTCCCGCGCCGCGTCCACGAGCGCCTGGGAGCTCTGGCAGCGCTGGCTCGGGTGAGTGAAGGCGCCGTCGAAGACTTGCAGGTCGCTCCACCTCCAGGCGCCCAGGCGGTCGACGCCGAGCGTGCTCTGACCGACCACCTGCGATCGATGGCGACTGCGATGGCGATGGGCTTACTGGCGCCCACTGCTCGCGACGACGACGGTGAGCCCATCCCCGTCGTCGACGCGGAGACGACCCCAGAAGAAGCCATGGGCAAGGCCGAGCTGATGCAGCTAGTGACCGAAGCGATCGAAGAGCTTCCGGCGCAGGAGGCGGAGCTCGTCAAGCGCCACTACCTGCAAGGCGATCGCTTCGACTTGGTCGCGCAAGAATTGGGGCTGAGCAAGTCCTGGGCGAGCCGCCTCCATACTCGGGCGCTCGGACGCTTGTCCAAGCGTCTTCGGGGCCTGACGTAGCTGGGGGCCCCAGAAGCGACTTGGCTGCGCTTTATTCAGCAACCAGGCGCGCTGGCGGACGATGAGGTGAGCATGACCATCGAATTTCCAATGCTACTGTCGCAGGAAGCGCCGAGCGTCCACCGGCCTTCTCACGAGCCCAAACCTAGCTCGGAGACCTTTCACCGGGTTCTGCTCGCCGTGGGGGCCCAGGTCGATCGAGGCGAGGGGCTGATGCGTGGGGTCGTTGCCGGTCGTGGTGGACCCATGAACGCCGCCGAGCTGATCGCCCTGCAAGCGGGAATCTACCGCTACACCGAGCTGGTCGATCTAACGTCCAAGGTCGTCGATCGGGCCGCGAATGCAGTCCGTACCACGCTTCAATCCGGCGGTTGAGGGGGTGAGCGGCGTTTTAGTTAGCCTTGGGGCCGCTTCTGGTTAGGCTTGCCCTCCATGCCCGAACGCATTCTGATCGCCATGAGTGGTGGGGTCGACTCCTCGGTCGCCGCCGCGCGGCTCGTGACGGACGGGTATGACGTCGTAGGAGTGACACTGCATTTGTGGGACTACCCCGACGACGGCACGGTCAAGGGTCGCTGCTGCGCTCCTGAGGACGTCCACGACGCGCGTCGCGTCGCCGATGCCCTCGGTTTCGCCCATTTCGCATTCGATCGCAGAGACTTGTTCCGGAACGAAGTGGTCGAGCCGTTCGTCGAGGCCTATTTGAATGGTGAGACTCCTAGCCCCTGCGTTCGCTGCAATCGCGGGGTGAAGATCAAAGAGCTGTTGCACCTGGCCGACCGACTCGAGGCGTCCCGGGTCGCCACGGGTCACTACGCACGACTGCGCCAGGTCGATGGGGGAGTCGAGCTGCTGCGCGCCCGTGACCGCAGCAAAGATCAAAGCTACTTCCTCCACATGCTTCCGCAGAGCGTCTTGGCGCGGCTAGCATTTCCCCTGGGTGGCATGAGCAAGGCTGAAGTGCGCGCGCAAGCGCGTGAGCTCGCCCTGCCAGGCGCCGAGAAGGGTGAGAGCCAAGAGCTTTGTTTCGTGCCGACCGGGCGTTACGATGCCTTCGTGGCAGAACGTGCCGGTGACCGCTTACGGCCGGGTCCCATCGTGGACGAGGCAGGGCGCACCGTGGGAGCGCACTCGGGTGTGCACGCGTTCACCGTGGGGCAGCGGCGTAACCTCGGCGTCGCCCTCGGAAAACGCAGCTACGTGGTGGGCATCGATGCCCCTCGGGGGACGGTGCGTGTGGGGCCGCGCGAAGCCGTGCTCGCGTCGGGGGCCAGCCTGGCGGAGGTCACTTTACAGGCCGGCGTCTCCCTCCCGCTCGAGTGCGACGTGGCGGTTCGCTATCGAGGTCAGCCCGTTGCTGCCAGTGTTCGCGCGTCGGATGCTGGGATCGTAGTGGACTTTCGTGATCCGGTAGCTGCGGTCGTCAAAGGGCAGTTCGCCGTGTTCTACGCCGGCGATCGCGTGCTGGGCGGCGGGGTGATCGAAGCGCCGCGCTACGCAGAAAGGGCCAATTGAAGCGACTGCGCCACTGCCTCACCTGCGCCGCGCTGCTGGCGTCGCTGGGTGGCTGCACCGTCGGCGAGGGTGACGGCTACGTGAAGAGCACCAAGCTGTATATCCGAGACTGCTGGAATGGCGGCTTCGACCTGCGTCCGGACTTTTTCGCGACGAACCCGTTCAGCGACAGCACGCAGGTGATCCGGGTTCAGCGAGGCGACAACCTGCAAGAGGTCAGCGACGGCTTGATGATCCTGGTGAACGACACGAACGCGGTGCGCGAGCGGCTGGGTGACGAACTCGAGGTGGGCATGCCCGTCGGAGTGTCGTGCCCAGGCAGGCCCGTGGTTTACGACGAGAACCCCGCGTTGGTGAACATGTCGCTCTACCTTCACGACAGCTGCCACACTCAGGAGGGCGCGACGATACACTCCCTCGACGCTGTCGAGGACGCCGGAGGGCTCGGAGGTGCGGTGGCGATGCTCGGAGGGACGATCACGTTCAACAAGTTGTTCAGCGGGGACATCAACGAACAAGACGGATCCGAGCGCCTTACCGAGGCTAGCTTCGAAGTGCGCTTTGGTAGCCCCTGCGACCACCCGCCGGGGGGGCTGCAGAACGCGGATCTGGTGAGCGTAGTGACCGGCTATTTCAAGTTTTACTTTCAGCGCGGGCAACCCGCGCAGCCATTTCCCTGAACGAGCCCATGGATAGCCCCGTGGATGCTCGCTTCGTCGAAGAAGCCCGAAAGTTTCGCCTGCGCTTCGCCTGCCCCGACTGTGCGTACTTTCAGACCGAATCGCGGTCCTGTTCGAATGGTTACCCCGCGGCGCCCCACCTGGTCACGGACCCCGTCCCCGGGTCCGTCGTGATTTTCTGCAAATCCTTCGAGCTGCTGTAATTCCCGCAGCAGTCGGAACGTATCGCGCGCCAGTTCGGTCCCGCTCCCGGGCAGCTAAGCACGCGCGGGGCCCAAAGGGGTTGGCGCGCCCTCTGGTTCGGGGGAAAACTCGTGGGTGCCGCCGTCACACCCCCCCACTGCAGTGACATTGGCTCGCAGAGCGATCGAGCGCGAGTGTTCGCTGCCGCGTGGTAGCCACTTGTTGGTGGCCGTCTCCGGCGGAGGAGACTCGATGGCACTGCTGCACGTGCTCGTGCTGCTTCGCGACAAGCTCGGTCTGATCCTCTCCGCGCACGGGGTGAATCATGGCCTTCGGCCGGCGGCGCGCGAGGAGTTGGAGGTGGCGGCAGCATTTGCGGCAACTCATGCAGTGCCGTTCAGCATTTCTCACCTAGAACTCGAGCCCGGTGGCAATCTCCAAGCGCGCGCCCGCGCGGCCCGCTACGCTGCCTTGCGCCGTGAAGCCGCGCATGTAGGTGCGAGCTGGATTGCCACGGCACACCACGCCGACGATCGGGCGGAAACCGTGCTCTTGAGACTCTTGCGGGGGTCCGGCGTTACGGGGCTCGGCGTGCTGCCGGTGCGGTCGGGAGATCTCATTCGGCCGCTGACTCGCGCTCCACGCGCGGCGCTGGCGCAGCACCTGGCTCGCCACGCGGTGCCCTACACGAACGATCCGTCGAACCTGGACCCGCGCTTCCTCCGAGTGCGCGTGCGCCACGAGCTTCTGCCCCTCTTGAAACAACTTTCTCCAGGCATTGTTAATCATCTTACGAGTCTGGCCGATCAGGTCAGCATGGGTTCGCCGCATCAGCTCCTGGACGCCGAAGGCCGCCCGGTGCCGTTGAATCGAGCCCAACGTCGCGAGCTCGCCCAAATGGCCTCAACGCGGGGCGCCGAGGCGCGAATTGCCCTCCCCGGTGGGAAGGAGCTCTGCATCGACGCCCAGACCGGAAAACCGGTGGTCGCGCCCGCCGCTCCACCGCCGCGCCATGGAAAGCGGCAAAAGTGCTGAGATGCTCCGCGCAGCCCGCGGGGCGGCGCTGGGTTTTCCGCGCTGAACTCGAGTGTTCACGGGCACTTTTTC
The DNA here is from genome assembly GCA_025937785.1 of Polyangiaceae bacterium. GTDB lineage: Bacteria > Myxococcota_A > Polyangia > Polyangiales > Polyangiaceae > JAICQQ01. The sequence goes on along the minus strand of JAICQQ010000150.1, from coordinate 9,119 downwards.
CGGCAACACCAGGCAACTGTCCCCAGGGGCATGGCGTTCCGCTCCAGGATGACTACATAAAAGGGGCCTCCCATTCGAGACGAGCCGCCTGGCCAGCATCGACTGCAACGTTCGTCGATGGCATAATTTCTGCCCACCCGTGGGATCAACGAGTCGAGGACATTTAGAGTGAAGCAGCCGCACAAGACCCTCCTACTCTGGGTCGTACTCATCGTCGCCTTCTTGGCGATCTGGCAGTTCTTGCGACCCGAGGGGCCCCAGCCTCGTCCCATCCCCTACAGCAAGTTCATGACCTACGTGAAGGCGCCGCGAGATCAGGCGCACATCGAACAGGTCGACATCAAGGATCGCGAGTACAACTTCGTGATCAAGAACCCCGTCGGCAAGCCTGCCGAGCAGAAGGGGTACACCATCGGGCCGCTCGAAGACGATCCCTCCGAGCTCATCAAGCACGACGTCACCGTTACCTACCAGAAGGACGATGGCGGCCACTTCTGGGCCTCGGCGCTCACGATCCTGCTGCCGATGCTGTTCTTGCTCGTGATGTTCTACCTCTTCATGCGCCAGCTGCAGGCGGGTGGCGGCAAGGCGATGAGCTTTGGCAAGAGCCGCGCGCGCCTGCTGAACGAATCGCAGAACAAGGTCACCTTCGCCGACGTGGCCGGCATCGACGAGGCCAAGGATGAACTCGAAGAGATCATCGCCTTTCTGAAGGACCCCAAGAAATTTCAGAAGCTCGGCGGACGTATCCCCAAGGGGGTGCTGATGATGGGCCCGCCCGGAACTGGCAAGACGCTGCTGGCGCGCGCGATCGCCGGTGAAGCCGGGGTGCCCTTCTTCAGCATTTCCGGCTCCGACTTCGTCGAGATGTTCGTCGGTGTCGGTGCGAGCCGGGTGCGCGATCTTTTCGAGCAAGGGAAGAAGCACGCGCCCTGCATCATCTTCATCGATGAAATCGACGCCGTCGGTCGCCATCGCGGGGCTGGTCTCGGCGGTGGACACGACGAGCGTGAGCAGACGCTCAACCAGCTCCTGGTCGAGATGGACGGCTTCGAATCCAACGAGGGTGTCATCATCATCGCGGCCACCAATCGCCCCGACGTGCTCGACCCTGCCATCCTGCGACCGGGTCGCTTCGACCGGCGCATCACCGTGCCTCGCCCCGATATTTTGGGGCGCGAGGGCATTTTGGCGGTACACACCAAGAAAGTCCCCATGGGCGATAACGTCGACCTGCAGGTCATCGCCGCAGGCACGCCGGGCTTCGTCGGCGCCGATCTCGAGAACCTCGTGAACGAGGCAGCCTTGCTCGCGGCCCGCCAGGACAAAGAGTCGGTCACGATGGCGGACTTCGAGCTCGCCAAAGACAAGGTGCTGATGGGGGCCGAACGCCGATCGATGGTCATGAGCGAGAGCGAGCGGCGAACCGGCGCCTGGCACGAGGCAGGGCACACCATCGTGGGCAAGCTCGTCGAGGGTAACGACGCGGTCCACAAGGTGTCCATCATTCCTCGCGGGGCTGCGCTCGGCGTCACCATGTTCCTGCCCACGGAAGACCGTCACCTCATGACCCGCAAGCAAATGCTGGCCCGCATCGCCATGGCCCTCGGCGGTCGGGTGGCGGAAGAAGAGGTGTTCCAAGAGGTCACCACTGGTGCGCAGGACGATATCAAGCGCGCCACCCGGTTCGCTCGCGCCATGGTCTGCGAACTCGGGATGAGCAGCAAGCTTGGCCCGATCGCCTACGGCGAGAACGAAGAAAGCGTGTTCCTCGGTCGCGAAATGGCCACGCGACGCGACGACTTCTCCGAGAGTACCGCGCGTGAAATCGACGAAGAGGTGCGCCGTATCGTCGAGGAGCAGTACGAGCGGGCTCGTAAGGTCGTGCGCGAGAACCGCGACAAGCTCGATCGTCTAGCCGAGGCGCTGTTGGAGCGCGAGACCCTCGACTCCGAAGAGATCCAGGCAGCTATCGACCATCGCGAGCTACCCACGCGCGAGCGCGTAGTGATTCCGTCGTGGAGCGAGCGGCAGAAGGCCAAGTCCGAGAAGAAGCGCCCCGCAAGCATCTTCGGGGCGCCCAAGCCTGCTCCCAGCAGCTGAGCTGAGCACCCTGCGCGTTCCCGGAGCCGCCGGAGCGATGCGACGCTCCGGCGCGGTATGCCGGTGAGCGTTCCCGGAGCCGCTGGAGCGATGCGACGCTCTCCGGCGCGGTCTGGCGGCGTTGGGAGGTGGGCGATCGCCGTGGTCGTCGAGGCTCTCGTTCAGGTTTGGCTGAGCGGGCCTACCAGGTCGGGAGCCTGGCGCTTGGCGGGATCTCCGTGGTTCGCTGCCACCTTACGTGTGTGTTGTGCCACCAAAAGTGGCAGAGCCAGCACACCACCCGGGACCAACAGAACGATCACCCACAGTACGATTCGGAGAGCCAGCGCCACGATTGCACCTTTGCACGTTGTGCGGTGCACGGCGTGTGCCAGTGACCCCTGACAGCCCGGTCCGGGCGGTTTCCACGAAAGCAGCGCGCGAGGGTAAGATCTTCGTGTCGCGGTCGGAGGGAGCGGTGCATCCCCCGTGTCACACTGGCGCAACTTCGTAACGCGTGACGCGTTGCCGTCAAACGAACCCTGCGCTCGATGCCTGCGGCGACGCCGCTAGCGCACCAGGTACCATCCGAGCATCAGCAGTGCACCCGCGACGACGAGCCGTCCCACGTTGGACCACTGTGGTCGAGCTAGGGTCTTCGTTTCGGCGCGCACTCGCTTCTGCCGCTCGCGCCTGAGTTCCAGCCTGAGCGCTTCGAGCGCTGCGTGGGCGTCGGCGGCCAGCTCTTCCCGTACGAGAACCCGAATGCCAGCGAACCCGCCCCCGAGGTGCGGCGCCATGCCTACGACCAGCTCGTTCAAGGTGCGAGCGGGAATACCCAATGTTTCGAGGTGAAGTATGGCGAGGTGGGCGTCGTGGGGGGCGTCGTAGATACCCACCACCACCTCGGGCTCGGGTGGCAGCTCCTTTTGGTGCGGTTCGCGATAGGCCATCGGCACGAGTTGCAAACGGTGGCGGTTGTCAAGTCGCTGGGTCGCCGCGAGCTTTTGCGGGTCGCGGCGCGCTGCGCCGGAAATTATAGTGACCGGCGGCGCTTTGTGAGACGCTCGAGCGTCTCTGGTAATAGGTAGCTCTTTGCCGAGTCAGGTCAATAGTGAACGCAACCGTGCTTCCACAGGCGCTCGTCCAAGCCCTCACCACGGCGCCGGCATGGAAGGTCCAAAAGGACTACGCGGGCGTGCTGTTCCTGCTCGTCGAACTGCCCGACGATAACGAGCCTCTGCTCGAGTCCTTGACAGAGCTCTCGTCCTTGGAAGGTGCGCCGTTGGTGCTGCCGTCGGACCTGATCAACACCCTCGAGATGGCCAAGCTCGACCCGAAGCTGATCGATCCGGTCCTGACGGGGCCGAGCCGCGTCGAGCTTCTGGCGAAACTGGGGAGCTCCGATCACTTCGCCCTGCCCTTGCTCAAGCGACGCGGAAGCGAGCCGCGGTCGCGTATCACCGTCGGCCGAGCGCCGAGCAGCGATGTCGTGCTGAACGAACCCTCGGTCTCGGCCCAGCATGCCTGGTTCGAACTCGACGAATACGGTTCGCTCATGATTCAAGATGCCGGCAGCAAGAATGGCACCATCGTGAACGGCCGCCGTCTGGGCGCGCGCGAAGTGTCCTGGATCCAGCCGATGGATCAGATCAAGTTTGGGTCGCTCTCGACCTTCACCTGCACTCCTGCGGTCCTCAGGGGTGTGCTGAAGACGCTCGACAACGATAGCTACGGAACCTGATCGGGCCCGCACTGCGGGCCGGGCATCAGCTCGATTCGAGCTTGGCCGCGGTGTCGCGAGCGAGCGCCAGCAAGCGTGCGCGCTGGTTCTGCTCGGGGTCGTCCAGCACCAGCTCGAGCAGGGCTTGCAACGTGCGACCGAGTAGTGGCCCTGGCGCCAAGTCCAGCTCCTGTCTGAGGTCGTTGCCGGTCACCGCCAGCTCGCCAATCGTGAGCGGTGGTTTCAGCTTCAGAATAGAACGCGCGCGCTCGAACAGGCGCTCGACGCCATCCGTCGCCTCGGCCCGAGCGCTGGCGATCGCTTGCATCAGGGCATGCAGGTCTTCGAGCAGCTCGGGACCGACGCGCCTGAGCCAGCGCCTGAGATCCGCGTCCGAGCGCGTGTCGGGGTCGAACGCGGCGTGGTGGCGGACGAGGCTGACGATGCGGTCGCGATCCTTGTTCGAGAAACGGAGCGACGAGAGTAGACCAAAAGCGAGCTCCGCCGATTGGTTTACGGGTTGGTCGTTGACGCTGGCGCTGCCGACGTTGTGCAGCAACGCCGCGAAGCGCACCGATGGGTTGGGCGCGCTCAGGTCGACAGCTCTGAGCGCCACCTGGAGCGGCGCTTCGCCGGTACTCTGCTCGGGGCCGAGAAGTGCCGGGGCAGTCGCGCTGAGCAACCCGTGGTCGCGCATCACGATGAAAGCGCGACTCGGTGCGCGCGCCTTCATCGTCTTGATCCATTCATCGCGCACGCGCTCGGGGCTGACCTTGCGAAAGCTGTCGAGCGATGGCTCGATCGCCCGTGCCGTCTCGGGGTCGAGATCGAACTCGAGGGTTGCCACGAAACGCGCCGCGCGCAGCACACGCAGACCGTCTTCGCCGAAACGCTCGCTCGCAGAGCCCACGGCTCGAATCAACCGCCGCTGGAGGTCGCCGACGCCGTCGAAGGGGTCTTCTACGACGCGCGCCAGCGGATCGTAAGCGATGGCGTTGATGGTGAAATCGCGGCGCGCAAGATCTTCGCGGATGTCGTCGACGAAGTATACCGAGTCCGGTCGGCGTCCGTCGCTGTAGTCGGCTTCGCCACGCAGCGTCGTCACCTCGTAGCCCTGCTGCCCGAGCATGACGGTGACGGTGCCGTGCTTGATCCCAGTGGGGATCACTCGTTTGAACGCGCGCTGCACCACCTGCGGTTGGGCGTCGGTGGCAAGGTCCCAGTCGGCACCGTGGTTGGGGCTCGAGCCAGCCAACACGGTCCGGAGTTGGTCGCGCAGCGAGCCGCCCACGACCCAAGTGCGGTGGCCTGTCCGAGCGAGGACACGAGCGATCTCGAGTACGTGCTCGGGGATCACCTGTCCGAGCGTGTCCAGCGCGGATGCTTCGAGGCTGCTCGTCATGCGCACCAGCTAGCCGCAAAGCGGCGGGTGGGCAAGTACCCCTCGCGATCCGTGCGTGCTGCCAGCGGCGCTAACGCGTCGTTTCACTCCAAGGATTGATGATCTCGCTGCCACCGATGTTCTGGCGCGGGCTCGGGGGCGGCTTCACGCCCGCGCGTGCTGCGGATGAGCCGGGTGTCGGCGCTTTCTTCTTGGTCCGTGCGAGCTTGATCGATCGCTTGCTTTCGGTACCGTCGAGCACGACGGACTGGGACGCGTAGCCATCGCGCTTGATCTCCAGCGTGACGCTTTCGTGCGGGTTCACGGGCACGATCACCGGGCTCGCTCCGAGGTTGGTGTCCCCGCGGAACACGTGCGCATCGAGCGGCTCGATGGCGAGCACCACTTGGACGGGGTGCGCCGCAGCTTCATGGGCGGGAGGGACTTCCTGCGCGTGCGCGCCTTTCGGCTCCGGCGCCGTCTCGACCAGAGGTTCGCCGGGCGCGTTCGGGGTTCGACTAGCAAGCAGCGCGATGCCCACGACGACCGCCGCTATGCCCAATAGTGCGGCCCAGCGTCGAGGGGAACCCACGAAACTCCTTGCGTCGGGCGCAGACAGGACCTTGGGGCGGCTCGCATTGAAGTAGTCGTGAGGCACGTCGAAACTACCCGAGCGCTTCAGCATGTCCGGAACCGCATCCGGTACGGCACCGGCCTCGAGCTTGCGCAGGTCGTCGAGCAACTCTTGCATCGATTGAAAACGCTGATCGGGTCGCTTGGACAGACACTTCAGAATAATCGCTTCGAGGCCGGGCGGGACGCCTTCGGGTGGGGGCACGAGCGCGCGCAGCGGCAGGGGCTGCTTGTAAATGTGCTGCGTCAGAATCCCCATGAAGTTGTCCGCATCGAAGGGGACGCGGCCGCTGGCCAATTCGTAGAGGATCACGCCGAACGAGTAGATGTCTCCCCGATGATCCACCGTCGAACCCGCGGCTTGCTCCGGGGACATGTAATGCGGCGTGCCGAAGACGGCTCCGGCGCGCGTCAGCCGCCCTTCGGCGTTCGACACCTTGGCGATCCCGAAGTCGAGGATCTTCACGAAGTCTTTGTTTTGACCGCGGGTTACCAGGAAGATGTTGTCGGGCTTGAGGTCGCGATGAACGATGTGCGCCGTGTGGGCCGCGAATAAGCCCTCCGCCAGCTGAGCCGCGATGCTGATCAGGCGTGGAAGCGGCTGTGCACCACTGCTTCGGAGCACCGCGGACAGGGGTTGCCCGTCGAGATACTCCATCACGAAGTAAGTTGCCCCGTCGGCGAATTGTCCGAAGTCACTGATGTCGATGATGTGCGGGTTGCCGATCGAGGAGGCGGCCTTCGCCTCGTTCAGGAAGCGCTCGGTGGCTTCGATGTCCCGGGCGAGATCGGCGCGGAGTACCTTCATCGCCACCTTCTTGCCGATGACCTTGTGGCTGCAGCGGTACACCACACCCATGCCGCCCTCCCCCAGGCGCGCTTCTACCTTGTAGCGTCCGTCGATGGTGCACCCCACGTACGGATCGGACGGTGAGGCCGCCTCGAGCGCGTTGCCACCTTCGAGGTCGGGCTGCGAGAGAGACGAGGGAGCGAGCGTGACGATCTTCAGACCGCGCTCACTAGCCCCAGCCTCCCCCGCACCGACGAACGAGGTGGGCTCGTTCGCGGAGAAGCTGCTCGCGTCGTCGGAAGATTCTGGTGCCTCTTTAAGAGTCATCGGGCCCGCCGAGTGACTATGCCCGAAACGACGCGAAAATGGTGCATCGACCGGTTAACGTCAGGAGCAGCGCCAATACTTAGCAGCGTCTGGGCTTTTATACTGGGCATAAGTTCACTCAGCCAGCCTTTGCCGGGGGGCTGCTGATAGGTTCGCTATTCCGGTCAGCGGGCCTGTCGCGGCAGTTCCCGCGCCCTCGGTGCTGACGGGAAGCCGGCGCGCGGACGACGAAGCACGAGGTCTGTACACGCCATTCAATCGGCTCGCGGAGCCGACGAATTGTCGATGTTTGCCAAGAACTGATGCTACATCCCCCAGCGCATGGGTTTCCCGATCGATCTCGCCCTGCGTTACATGCGCTCGAAACGCCGTGGGTTCGTGTCGGTCGGGACCGCATTCGCGGTGATCGGCGTGGCGCTCGGTGTCTGTGCGCTGACCACGGTGATCGCTGTCACCGGAGGCTTTCGCAAGGAGTTCAGGGACAAGGTGCTCGGGGTCAATGCCCACGTGCTGATCCTGAAGTACTCGAGCGACTTTCGCGAATACAGAGACCTGATCAAGAAGATGAAGGGGGTTCCGGGTGTCACCGGCATCGCGCCGTTCGTCATCAACCCCATGATGGTGACCCATGGCGAACGCACCGCTACCGGCGTGCTCCTCAAGGGCGTCGATCCGGAGCGCGTCAACCAGGTGCTCGATCTGCCCCGTCACATCGTCAAGGGCAGCCTTCAGGGCCTGCGCCTGTCCGGAGCAGTTCCCCCTGAGCGGCGCCGCTCCAAGTTTTCGTCGAGCACGAGCGATAAGGGTCGCGAGAAGGCCGCGGGCCGCTCCGTCGATTCCCCGCCGACGGCCGAGATCGGCAGCGCGGCACCCCCCCAGGAGCCCAAGCCGTTCCTGCAACAGCTCGCGCAAGACATGGCGGCGGACGAACTCCCCGGGGCTCCGAGCCTGCCGGAGGACGACCCACCGGGGCTCGACGATGACCTGCCCGCGGGGGCGCCGCAAGGCAGCATCGTGCCCGAGGGCGGATACGAGAGCACGCTGCCTGAAGACGATCTGATCCCGCTGCCCGAGAATCCAGACCCCTGCAGTGTGAAAGAGTCCGTGCTGCCCGGGATCGTCATCGGCGCTGGCCTCGCCAAGAACCTCAGCGTCGGCATCGGCGGTTGCGTGCAGGTGACGTCTCCGACGATCGGGTTCACGTACGTCCGAGGCGCGATTCGGGCTCCGGTGGCCAAGCAGTTCCGGGTGATCGCGATCTTCGACGCTGGCTTCGACCAGTACGATTCCAAGCTCGTGTACACGGACCTGTACGAGGCGCAGGCTTTCTACGACACGGGCGACAGCGTGACCGGCATCGAAATGAAGGTGGCCGACACCGATCGCGCAAAAGAGATTGCCGCTGACATCGAAGAGCGATTGTCGAACGGCATCTATCACACCATGGATTGGGAAGAGCTCAATCATGGTTTGTTCACCGCGCTGCGCATTCAACAGATCATGATGAGCCTGATCTTGGCCTTGATCATCGTGGTGGCCGCGTTCACCGTGCTCGCCACGTTGATCATCGTGGTCTTGGACAAACGTAAAGAGATTGCGGTGCTGAAGGCGATGGGAGCCACGAATTCTGCCATCCTTCGCGCTTTCATTTACCAGGGGGGCATCATCGGCGCCTTCGGGACTGCGCTCGGCTTGGCGCTCGGTTACGCCGCCTGCATGGCCCTCACCACCTACCGCTTTCCGCTCGACCCCAAGGTGTACTTCATCTCGAAGCTCCCGGTGCAGCTCGAGTGGAGCGCGTTCGCCTTGGTGGGCGCATTCGCGATCATGGTGTGCTTGGCCGGGTCCTTTTGGCCGGCGCTGCACGCGGCCACGCTGCGCCCCGCCGAAGCTTTCCGCGAGCAGTGAGCCTGGGCTCTGCCCCGCATGTCGCGCCGCATTTGCTCGGGCCGATGGGTCTATTGGTGATGTCCCATGCAAGCGCCGAGGCGCAAGAAGCGCCAAGCGCTCCTCGAGCTTGGCAGCTAGGGCCTGTCCCTGATTTGGTCTGGCCCGTGAACGTGAACGTGTGCGTGCCCGTGCCCGAGAAGTCGAGGAAAGAGCTATCCATGGCGGTGGAAGTGTGTTCCATGGGTAGGCCAGCATGGTTAGACAGCAGCTGGACGAGCGGCAGTGGCAGAAGG
>JAICQQ010000320.1 GCA_025937785.1 Polyangiaceae bacterium | reverse complement strand
CTGCCAGCGGAGCTCGGCAAGTGGAACACGGTGTATCGCCGGTATCGCCGCTGGGCAGTTGCCGGTCGGTGGGAAGCGTTGCGGCAGACACTTGAAGAGCAGCAGCAGTGTTATTTGCTGATCGACAGCACCATCATCAAGGCGCATCCACACGCAGCGGGAGCATTGAAGCGAGGCGAGGGTGGCGAAGCGCTAGGGCGCTGTCGGGGAGGTTTTTCGACAAAGTTGCACGCACTGGTTGCCGAGCACGGCAGGCTCGTCCGCTATGTTCTGACGGGCGGCGAGGCGAGCGACATCACCCAGGCTTGTCAACACGCTGTAGCTGGCCCCAGCCGGCACGGGGCACGGCCTGCCCGTGAGGAATGCTGGTCGACCCATGATGGCGCACGGGTGAGCGCCCGCGCTGTCGTCGATTGCGCGTCAGGCGTCCGCTCCGACCCCGAGGCACACGTCGCGTCCTCGCGAGTGTTTCAAGCTCTCGACAGCCAGGTCGCCCCTGACCAACAGCTCGAAGCGGCACGCTGAGCACGCCGCGGTATGCGACTCGAGCTGGCGCCGCTCGGCCGGCGAGAGCCCCCCGTCGTCCAACTTGTCGAGCAAGTGCTCGGGGTGGAGGTGGGTGACCGAAGCTCCTGAGTTGCGGGCGGGGGACATCGGCGCCAAACCTTGCAAGTCACGATCCAGAAATGTTCGGGCTTGCCCGCTGACCGTCGTGACGGAAGCGGGACCAGTCGATGCCGAGCTTCCGCATCTTGGCGCGCAACGTGTGGGGATTGACGCCGAGCAGGTGGGCGGCTCCCGCGCGGCCCTCGATGCGCCCATGCGTGAGGGTCAAGGCTCGCTCGATGTGCTGGACCACAGCTTCGTCGAGCGTGACGAGCGCGCGTCCGGGCTCCTCGATACGGACGTCTCCGCTTGGGCCGTGCAGGAGACCCTCCAGCGCGCCCCGCGGACCCGCCGCGGCGGTGGCCCCCTGCCTCGGGCCACCAGCCGTGCCCAAGGCGCGAGCCACGTCGAGCCGCTTGCCGTTCCCCAAGATTGCGGCCCGTTCGATCACCGCGGCGAGTTCGCGGACGTTCCCGGGCCAAGTGTACGCCTCGAGCAGCGCTAGATCCGCAGTGGTCGGTTTGAGGTCGGCGGCACCGACACGTTGCCCAGCGTGTGCCGCAAAATGCCGAACGAGCGCGGGGATGTCCTCGAGACGCTCGCGCAACGCCGGCAGCTTGATCGGAAAGATATTGAGACGGTACCAGAGATCTTCGCGAAACGTGTGGTTTTGGACCATCGCCTCGAGACGGCGATGGGTCGCCGCGATGACCCTCACATCCACGCGCAAAGTCTTGTGGCCCCCCACGCGCTCGAGGCTGCCATCTTGAAGCACTCGCAGCAGTCGCACCTGCGCGGCGAGCGGAAGCTCACCGACTTCATCGAGAAAGAGCGTGCCGCCGCTCGCGCGCTCGAACCAGCCCTGACGCGAGCCCACAGCGCCGGTAAACGACCCCTTTTCGTGTCCGAACAACTCGGAGTCCACGAGCTCGGGCGGAATGGCGCCGCAGTTGACGCGCACCACCGGGCCCTGAGCACGGTTCGAGCGGAGGTGGATGGCCCGCGCGATCACCTCTTTGCCCGAGCCGGTCTCGCCCAGGATCAGCACGGGGGTGTTGGTGGTCGCGACGAGTTCTACACGTTCCATCACGTCACGCAGACCGCTGGCCTCCCCGATCACGACCTCGCTGATCTCCTGACGTTGGGAGCTCAAGGCTTGGCGGTCAGCGCTCAGCGCCTCGCGGAGCCGAGTCAGTTCGAAGGCGCGTTCGTCGTTGTCGAAGGCTGCCCCGAGTGGCCCGAGAGCTCGCTGGAGCACGTCGAGCTGCTGCGATTCGACACGAGCACCAGGTCGCAACGCAGCGACCATCACGGCGCTCAGGCTGCCTCGGTTCAGCAGCGGCCCACTCACCAGTGGCACTCCGGGAAAGGCGTCGAACACCGTGGCGAATACGTTACCCGGACCGACCGCGGTCACGCTGCCCTCGCGGCCCCACGCGGCCAACGCAGCGCGCGCCGGCAACTCCAGATCGCTGCGGCGGACACGGATCCGCTCCGGCTCCCGAGGTTCGGCGGCAACCAGGGAAAGCTGCCCGGAGTCCGGCGCGACGCGAAATATCACCAGTTCCAGCAGCGGAATCGCCTGCTCGATCAGGCGTGTGATGCGCGGCAGTGAGGTGATCAGCTCACGACTCGTTCCGGCCTCGCGCCAAAGCTCGACGTCGAAGTTAGGAGGAGGTGTGGCCAGCGCCATCGGATCCCACTTGCCAGATATCATGGGGTTCTGCCGTCATCGTCTCGGCGAAACCTCCACGGGTGGGGTGGGCTTCGGCTCGTGGTCTCGAGTCGTTCTGAAACCGAGCGCTTGTCGCGTTTCGCGTCCACACGCTCGATCTTGGTTCGAAGAAAGCACTCGTGAGGCTCCGCTCGCGCATCTCGAGCCGACGCACTCACGAGAAAAAGCTAGATCGAAAAGCTAGATGGAAAAAGCTAGATGGAATAGGCGAAGGCGTGACTGGTTTGCCCCTCCGCTTGTTGGGTGCGACGCGCGAGGTCGGCCAACGTCGTTCCTTCGAGCACCTGGGCGGTCGCGTCGTAGAGGTCCTTGAGCACCAGCTTGACGCCGCAGGTTCGCTCGTCTTTACATTCGTCGCACTTGCGGTATGCCGTACGACTGAGGCAGGGAACCGGCGCGATTGGCCCATCCAGTGCGCGGATGACCGATGCCAAGGTAATTTCCTCTGGCTTCAGTCGGAGCGCATACCCACCCCCGCGCCCCCGCTGGGCGGTGAGAAGGCCATGCTGCTTCAGCTCACGCAGAATGGCCTCGAGGAACTTGCGCGGGATCGCCTCACGCTCTGCCAGCTCACCAATCAACACCGGCTTGGAGCTGCCGGTTGCAGCGAGAACGGTCAGCGCCTTGAGCGCGTAGCGCGTTCTCATCGTCAACATCGGGCGAATCGTGGGGCGAATGCTGAACGAGCTACTAACTTGATAGACATTGTATACATAGTCATAGCCCCGACTCGCCGAATCGTCCAGGTTCATTTCCTCCACTTTCGCTGCGTCTGCAAGCGCGAAGCGCCGGTCTTTCCCGCGAAGCCGCTAGCAGAGGCATCCGCGCTGGCCCCCCACTGTTTCGCGGCGTGTGCGAATCACCCGGCGAGCCCCCTCCTGCACAGCGCGCGGCGACCCTGCGTCAGCGCGGTGTGCTCTTCAACGCGTCGCGGATCTCGGTGAGCAGTTGGATCTCTGGGGGCGGCGCCGCAGGCGCTGCCGGCGCCGCTTCTTCCTTGCGCTTGAGCCGGTTCACGCCCTTCACGAGGAGGAAGATCGCCCACGCGATGATCATGAAGTCGAAGACCGTCTGCAGGAAGCTCCCGTAGTTCCAGGTTACGCCGGGTTTACCGTCGCTGGCTTCGCTCAACACCAGCTTCAAGTTCGTGAAATTGATGCCCCCGATGACGAGCCCCAACGGCGGCATGATCAGATCGGCGACGAGCGACGAGACAATCTTGCCAAAAGCCGCGCCGATAACCACGCCCACGGCCATGTCCACCACATTGCCCTTGACTGCAAACTCACGGAATTCTTTGATCACCGACATAGTGCACCTGCCATGCGCAAGCCCTATCGGCCTACCCTGGCTGGGTCAAGCGCCTCGGACGCTGGCTCGCTAGCGGCGAGCGAACTCTGCGCTTTCGTTGAGCAACCGCTGCCGACAGCGCGCGCCCGCCCGTTGCCCAGTCGACCGCGCCGCTTGGCTGGCGAGCTCAGATCGGCAGGCGCATCCCGATGCCCAGCCCGCTCATGAAGGTCGGTCCCTGCAGAAACTCCACCTTCTCGTCAGGGTTGCCGAGCGCCTCGAGAGCCTGCGTATTGCCTTCGGGAAAGAACGACGTCGAGAGGGACAGCACGAGGGTCGCGTGTTTGGCCACGTCGACTTCTGCTTGCAGCCCCCAACCGATGCCGTGGCTGAGGACATCGTGGTAGCGATAGCCACCGGAGACGCCGATGCGCGATGCCGCGCTCGGGGCCCAGAAGAACATGAGCAGATCGGCGTTGGCCTGGTAGCTGTGGAGCGCTTCGACCGATTCGGCGTTACCTTCCGAATCTTCGCCGACCCCTGCGATCAAGGGCATGTACGTGAAGCTGCCCCGGAGCGCGAAGATGCTGGCGTCCAGCTGCAACCCGCCACCCACGCCCTCCGCAAACCCGGCAACGAGCAACGGCGACACGTCGTAGCGAGAAATCACCTTCTCGTGCACAGGCTCCGCTGCTGTGCTGCCGTCGTCGACCACGTTGCCCGCGTAGTGACGGTTCACGTCCGGGGGACGCAGGTCACCCGCGACCTGTGCCGAGGCCGCGCGTGGAAGCCCAGCAAAAGCCGCAGCCGAAGTAAGCACCAATACCCATCGTTTCATGAGGTTCTCCGATTTTCTCGCTGCGCTCGTTCAGGCGCAGCCATTCTGCTCGATCGAGTCACCGTTGAGCCGGGCTCTCCAAGTGACTTGCGTCGCTGCATGCCAGGGCCTGAGCAAGAAGCGCACCGCTGGCTTTCCCCACAAAAGTTCGAGGTTTTACCGGAGGCGAATGTAATCGGCGGTTCACGCGGTGTGCGCTTCGGTCCGCGTTCGGCCAGTCGGCGGCTAGCTCTACTGGTCGCAGTCGCGAACTTCACACGGCTGGAGCGTGCCTGCGAGCGCGCCTTCCGGGGACGCTTGCACGTAGCGCGGTGTTGCCGAGTCCACCTTTACGCGGGCCATGGTGCTCAGCAACCTCATCCCGGTTCCTGCGAACCGTTCATGCCTCGAGCCCGCCCGCTCACGTCGAGGCGGATGGCAACTTCGAGTTGCTCGCGCGCACCGCAGTGGTTGCATTGCAAGCCGGCTGTGGTGAGCCCGCCAACTAACGTCGGTTGCCTTCCCAGCATCGGCTGACTTCGGGGCGCTCACGCTCGCGCCTGATATTTCACCGTTAACAACCAGGCGATACTCACGAATACCGTGGTTTGGCGCTGGGAGTAAACTAGGCGTCGCGGTTGTCGTGGGTCGAAGTCTCGGCTAGCGTACGCCCATGGGAGCGGACAATACTCACGGGAATTCTGGCAAGGTCTTGGGTTGGGTGGTTCTCAACCTACTTCTGGGGGGTTCGCTGCTGGCGTCGTGCAGCTCCACCAGCAGGAATCCAGGTAAACAGGAGGATATGGTCGGTGGGGAAGCCGGTGAGACGAGTATTACCGGAGATGGGACGGTCGCGACTGTAACGGGTGGCGCAGGCACTGTTGGGACCAACACTGGAGGCACTGGCGGGACCAACACTGGAGGCGCTGGCGGGACCAACACCGGAGGCGCTGGCGGTGCCGGGCCGGTCACGACTACGACCAGTGGCGCCGGGATGGGTGGAGAACCGCCGACCGGAGAGTGTGCCGAGGGCACGACCCGCTCCTGTGCAGCTGCACCCCTCAACAGGCGTGGCACTTGTGCAATGGACACGGCGGTGTGCGAGGGTGGCGAATGGGTCGGGTGTCCCGAGTCCCACGGCGATGACACCTGCGACTCCGGCAACGACAACAACTGCAATGGTACCCCGAACGAGGGTTGCTCTTGCGTGGATGGGACAGTGCAGCCCTGCGGCCACGCAGAGGTGGGCATCTGCAAGCCGGGCACTTCGAGCTGCACGGGCAGCGAGTGGGGGCCCTGCGTCGGAAACATCGATCCCGGTGAACGTGATTGCTCCTCTGCCGACGACAACGATTGCGACGGGTCCCCCGACAACACGCTCGACGAAGCTTGCCAATGTGAAGTTGGGGAAGCCCAGGCCTGCGACGAGCATCCTGGACTCGACGGGTACGGCCGCTGTCAAGCGGGCAGCCGGACCTGCACCTTGAGCGCGGACAAGGCGACTTCGGAATGGAGTGAGTGCCTGGGTTCGGTGGGCCCGCTGAGCGAGGACACGTGTGATCCCGGCAATGACGACAACTGCAACGACGAGCTCAATGAGGGATGTCCCTGCGTGAACGGGGACACCCAACCCTGTGGCCACGCCACGGTGGGGATCTGCAAACGCGGCGTATCGACCTGCGAAGACAGCGTGTGGCAGCCCTGCGAAGGCAACATCGAGCCCCAACCGAGGGATTGCTCTTCGCCGCTGGACAATGATTGCGATGGAACCGCCGACGACACCAAGGACGCAACGTGCCAATGCACGCCCGGCAACTCGCAGACGTGCGGTGCCCACCCGGGGATGGACGGCAACGGTCCGTGCAAGGCAGGGTCTCAAAGCTGTGTACTGTCTACGGACAAGACATCATCGTATTGGGGGTCGTGTTCGGGTTCTGTGGGCCCCGCAGGATCGGATACCTGCAACCCCGACAACGACAACAACTGCAACGGCGAGAAGAACGAGGGCTGCTCGTGCGTGAACGGAACCTCCATCGCCTGTGAGTGTGGCGGCACGGTCACCTGTACCGACGGCACGATACCCACCTGCCCCCAAGTCCCGGTGCGCCGCTACCGCGATAGCGATGGCGACAGCTTCGGCAATCCCAACAACTCCAGCATGGTGTGTCCCGCTACCTCCGGCTGGGTGTCGAACAGCAATGACTGCGACGATGGCGACGACGGCGTCTACCCCAACAATGCTGTCGTCTGTGACTCCGACCAAATGACCAGGGAGTGGTGCCCGAGCAGCGGCGGCGTGCTGAACACCCAGTCCTGCAACGAAGGCTGCTACGAGGGCGACTGTCGCTCGGACGGTACCATCGGGGTGCCGGGCTTCGTCTCCTGCCAGCAGGACACGCCTCTCACCTTCTGCCCGGTGAACGCCGGCTGCGACGCGTATGAAACAACCTGCGGAACGACGAGCTCACCAGGCACCATTCGATGTGACGGGCCCAACGATTGCCCGGGCCAAGCCTGCTGTGCCAAGGCCGGGAGCTTCAGCCTCAACGCCGTGTGCATGAACGATTGTCCGTCAGACTACTTCACCGTGTGCGATCCGTTGGAGAACAGTTGCGCCTGTACCAGGTGGTTTACCAACGGGGCGGTTGGTATCTACGTCTGCCCCGAAGGCGTATAGCAAAATGGCCATGGGGTCCGTCTCGACTCCATGGTCAACAGCGTCTACCCCAACAATGCTGTCGCCCGTGACTGCGACCCAATGAACCAGGGGCGTGGTGCCCGAGCAGCGGCGGCGTGCTGAGCACCGAGCACCACAACGAAGGCTGCTGACGAGGAAGACCGTCGGACGGTACCATCGGAATGCCGGGCTTCGTCCGCGGGCCCACCAGGGACCATTCGATGTGACGGCCCACCAGTTGCCAGGGCCAAGCCTGTAGCGGTGGGCATCTAAATCTGCCCCGAACGCTTATAGCAAAATGGCCATGGGGTCTCTCGACTCCATGGCCATTTCAGCGCGGCACACGCCTGTGCCCGGGCAATTCCGTCAGTTGCTGACGAAGGTGGTGACGCTCATGGCTGGTAGAGCTGCTGGGAGCGAGCCATCGGCGACGGTCACGGGTGCGCCTTCGCCCCAGTTCTCGTCAGCCGAGGTAACGTAGGGGACCATCGCCGCCGGCGCCGTTCCACCCGTGATGGCGATCGGGACATCGACGGCCGCGTTGGTCTCGTTGATGGCCACGATCACGACCTCACCAGCGTCGCCCAGGTAGGCCGAAACCATGATTTTGTCTGGAGAGGGGCCGGCCACCTGCACCGCGTGGAAGACGTCGGGGCGGATGAACCTGCTGAAGTTGCCCATCGTGAAGTAGCGCTTGGCGGGGGTGGCGCCG
>JAICQQ010000094.1 GCA_025937785.1 Polyangiaceae bacterium | reverse complement strand
CGCCGGCCAGCTTCACCTTCTCGAAGTTCGTCTTCGACGCAGGCTGCGCCTTCGGCAGCGCTCCAATCGTGCTCAGCTTCGCTGGCCCCTCCCACAGCTGCTCCAGCTTCTCGGCTTTGCTGCAGCCCGTGCCAAATGCCGTCAGTGCCGCCAGCGTGACCGCTGCCACCGACGCGCGGAACGCCTTCGAGTACCCGATAACAAACATCGGCCGCAGGCTAGCCCAGCGCTCCGAATTAGGCTATCCCGCTTCGAAAGCTCGCAACCACGAGTCGTTCGAGAGTTCCGCGTCACCACGATCTGCGCCAGGAGCAGCACAGCCTGCTTCCCGGCCGCTCGTCGTCGCACAGAGTTTCGAGGAGGAGGGCCACGGTCGGGCACACCCGCGCACGCTACGCCCAGCGCTCGGCCGGGCGTGTTGCTCGAGTTTCATGGATGGGCCTGAGCGTGCCGCGCTGTGCCAGCATGTGTCGCACGCAGCACGTCCCGTCACACGAGCCGCCGAACGATCTGTGAATCGCGCGGACGCACCTGACTGGCACGGAGCATGCTCATTCGCTGCGTCGGGCCATTGCTCCAACGTGGGGCGACGCCGCGTGGGGCGGCGTGGGTCAGGGTGTTGACCATGATCGTCTCGTGTGGGCTGGCGCTCGCTGTGGCGCTCGCGTTGAGCCTGGTCTTGCTGCTCTGCTGTCGCTTTGCAGCGTGGTTGCTGCGCACGACGTTGCCCATCGCGCTGCCGTTGGCGTTCTGCGTGCTGGTAGCGCTCGAGACGTTGATCATGAACGCGCTCAGCGCCTTCCGTTGGGTCACGGATGTCGGCGTCTTCGCCGCTCACGCGTCGATCGCGGTCGGCGGCGTCATAGTGGCGCACCGCCGTGGTCAGCTTGCGGCCGCCGTCGATCCATCGCGGCTGCGCAAGCGGCTCGCGTGGGCGCTACGCAGCCCGGTCTTGCCGTACCTGCTCCCGATGGCAGCGCTTCTCTACCTGGTTGCCATCGTCTACCCGCCCAACAACTACGACAGCCTCACGTACCACATGGCGCGCGTCGCCTTCTGGCTCGAGAATCGATCCGTCGATTTCTACGAAACCGTGAACCAGCGACAGAACGGCCCGTGCCCCGGCGCGGAGTACCTGATCTTGACGCTGCAAGCGCTCACGGGTAGCGATCGACTGGCCAACTGCGTGCAGACAACGGCGTTCGCGATCATCGCGGTCTCCATCGCGCTCATCACGCGCTACTTGCGGGCGCCCCGCTCCTTCAGGGTGCCCCTGGTCGTGGTGTTCTGTACCCCACCGAGCTTCGTGCTCCAGGCCACGTCGACGCAGAACGACCTGTGCGCTGCAGTCGCCGTTCTGGCAGTACTGAGTGCGACGCGGCGGCTGTTGTTCGGCCGTGATGTGCGCGTGACGGCGCGGGATGCGACGGCGCTCTCGATCGCGCTGGCGGCCGGGTACATGGTGAAACCGACGACCCTCGTGCTCGTGACGCCGCTCCTGGCAGTGGCGGCGGGGCGTTGGGGCTTGGCGTGGATCCGGCGCCGGCCGAGGGCGGAGGCGCCGACGACGGCAGCTGCGCTGGCGCTCGGACTCGTCGTCGCACTGGCGATTTGTGGCCCGCACCTCGCACGCATCGCCCACGAACCCCGGGCGCTAGGGCCGACTGCGAACCTACTTTTCCCAATGTCGAAGTCCGGCCTCACCGAACAGCGGTTGCTCAACCCGCTCTTGGCGGTGGCGCACCATGTGCCAGCGGCGGGACTCGGCCGCTGGCTCGAGAAGCTCTACACCAACGCGCGCGCCAAGCGCCCCCCTTCGACGGAGCCAGGATGGGTCGACGGCTACTATGCCGGGCACAGCCTGCGCCAGTACGAGGACCTGGCTGGAGCGCCGCTCCAATTCGGGGCGCTCGCCCTGCTGAGTGCCGTAGGCGTGATCTGGGCTCCCCGCCGTCCCGGCGGTCGTCGGGCGGTGGTGCTGCTGGCGCTGCTGCCGCTCACCACGTGGCTCTTCTTTCACTGGGTGGCTCGCAACAACCAATGGATCGCACGCTACCACGCACCGTGGCTCGCCGTGGGAGTGAGCGCTGCACTCGGCGCGTGCCAGCTGGCGAGGAGCGGACGCACTGGTTTGATCGTGTCGACCCTGGTGGCTTGGATATTCGCGGCGCCGAGCCTCCTCTACGCGTGGAGCACCATCATCGCCAACGAACTGCGCCCCGTCAGCACCGAAGCACTGCAACACTTCGACCGCACCGTCGCCTACTATGCCCATGCACCCGAGCTGAAGGCAGAGCACGACCGGGTGCTCGCGCTACTTCAGGCTCGCTCGTGTCGACAGCTGGTGCTCGCGCTCGGCGACGGCGACACCGTCGAGTATCCGCTGACCTGGCGCGCCTTGCAGAGCGACGTCCGCGTCTACCACCGGCCGGGCCCCGCGAACGCGTGCCTGCTGTACGCACCCCGCGGACTAAAGAGCGCGGCCTGGCAACCGGTGCAGCCGGGCGAGACCAAGATCTTCGTGCCGAGGTTTCCCTGAGCCAGGCCTGCGGCTCACTCGATCTCGATGGCGTGCAGGTGCAGGAACGTCTTCTGTTCGACGCGCAGCCTCAAGTAGCGCGCTGACGCCGCCACGATCTCGATCTCCCAGGTATCGAATGGGGTAGAGCGGCGCGCCACTTCGACGTAGCTCCCGTTCGCCGCGCGGAGCTCCACAACCATCGGTAACCCGCGCTCCTGGCAACAGTCGAGTCGGTTCTTGACGACGATACGCTCGACCGCCCGGCTCTCGAGCATGTCGACGACGAGCCATGGGTCTTGTTCTTCGGCCGTGTGCAACAAAAGGTCGTGCTGCCCCCGGTGATCCAGCGTCCCAGAGATTGGCAAATCGAAGGCGGCGCTGCTCGCCGTCCAGCGGTAGTCGTCCCACGGCTTGCCACACCCGGTCAGTGCGACGCAGGTTGCGATCACGGGCGCCAGATGTCCCCCCGCGCGTCGATTCATCACGCCACGTCGTGTCTGCAATGGCTGTGCCGCGGGCGTCGAGATTGAGTGCTCGCCGCCTGTGTGTGGAACGTTACTGACATGCTGCAGTTACGCAGCCGCCGCTTCGCGATTCTGAGTGACCCTCGGACGCTACGGATCGGCTTCGGCTTCGGTTTCGGCTTCGGCAAACAGCTGCCGAAGCCTCGCGGCCGGATCTTGCAAGAAAGCGCGGGTCACTGCGTAGTGCTCGGTGTCTTCGTAGCGAGTCGCGTGAATACCGCTGCGATCGAGCATGAAGATGGTAGCGTCCGGGTACGCGAGCAGCAGCGGTGAGTGGGTCGAGATGACGAACTGGCTTCCGCCCTGCACGAGTTGGTGGAGGCGAACCAAGAGCGCCAGCTGGCGTTGAGGCGAAAGCGCGGCCTCGGGTTCGTCCAGGATGAACAGGCCACCCGCATGAAATTTGTTCACGGCGAGCCACAGGAAAGCTTCGCCGTGTGACATCTCGTGTAACTCAGCCCACCCGTAGGCGGAGTACTGCTCGGCTTCGGTCGAAACGTTGAACATCGTTTCAGCGCGCAGGAAGAACCCCGAGGCTTCACGGCGCGCGCCACGCGCAAGCCGCACGTGGTCCTGCAAGGAAGACTCGCTGGGGCGAAGCGCCGTGCGAAAGTTCTTGGTGCCGCCCTCCGGATTGAACCCCGCGCGGATCGCGATGGCTTCGATCAAGGTCGACTTCCCCGAACCGTTCTCACCCACGAAGAAGGTGACGGAAGGGTGGAAGCGCAACCGATCGAGCTGGGCAATCGCAGGGATGCAGAAGGGGTAGGCGGTCCAGTCTACCGGCTTGTCGCGGCGGAGCTCGATGTGGCGCAGAAACGGCTCGGGAGACATGCTCTACGACGGGGCCGCCCGCGCCTCGAGGAGCTCGACCAGCTCGCGGAGTAGTTCTTGGTCGGCAGCTACGCCCGGCTTTGCATCCAGCACCTGACGCAGCGCCCGGCACCACTCCAGCTCTTCGTCAGGGCCGAGGCGATTACTTTTCAACGTCGGGTCGGAACCCTGTGAGAGAAACAGCCCGGCATAGCTGCGCGCTTCCAGGCGATCCCAGGGCGAGACTTGTAGCCAGAGCGCTATGTTGCTCGATCCGTTCGCCAGTACGGCGGAGTAAGAACCGCCGTCTCGCCAAATGTCGCAAGAAATCAACTGCCACATCCGTCGCGGCAAGCGTAACAGGTTTCGTGTCGCTCGAGACCGAGCTCGAGGTCTCGGCCCACTTACTTGGGGATGGCGATCTCGGTTTCGCAGCCGAGGTCGACCTGCACGCCGACGTTGCCGGCCTTGACCATTTCACAGGTCTGGGGACAGACCGAGATGGTGGTTGGATTTTCGGGGTCGTCGTAGTGCCAGCCGGCGGTCACTGCGGCGCATTCACCTTCTGACTGAACGCGGCCGATCGGATCGCCTGCCACGCCGTCGATGTTGAGGATGACGTTGACCAGATTGGGATCCAACGTCTCACCGTCGGGAGCATCGGGCAGCTCCCACTCGCAAGGGAGCGCCACGACCTCGGTGACGATTTCGGTGATGGTTTCGGTGACGGTTTCGGTGACGACGACGGTGTCGCGGATCGTTTCGAACGCGGCGAGCAAGCCTGCGGAACCGGTTTCGGAAACGTCGCAGGCTTCGTCGCCGGCGGCTGCCGGCGTGCAATCGGTGCCGCCAGCGGCAGCGATCGCATCGAGCAGAGCGAAACCTTCGTCGGTGACTCCGTCCATCCCCACGGTGAAGGTGTTGACGCCGGCAGCGAGCCCGTCCGCAGCGATGGGAGTCAACGTTTCTGCCGCCAGCGGGTCCACGCAGTCCATGCTGCCACCCATGCCGCAGCTCGCGCTCAAGCCGCAATCGTTGGGCTGCCCGTCGGTGACCATGACGACCACGCACTGGTAGTCGGGGTTCTCGCTCCGGAAGGTGGTGCAGAACGAGACGCCGCCCATCATGGCACCGACGGTGGGCGTGTAGTCCTCCGGACCGGTGCTCTCCAGGGAAGCGACGATGGCATCGGCGTTCTCCGGCAACGGTCCTACGTCGACGGCAGGAGTGCCTTGGAACGTTCCATCGCAGAGGTTTGCGTCACCGTTCGGCCCCGGCGGATTGAAGTATTGAATGCCGACCTCTACTCCCTCGGAAGCTGGGTCCTCGACGAAGCCGGTGAGCGCATCGACCGCGTCTTTCCACCTCGACGGCTCGTTGCCTGCGCCGCCAGCGCCAGGGTCGCCGCCGGGAAAGCCTCCGGACGGCGCCATGCTGAGTGAATTGTCGAGCACCACGTAGATGGCGATCGGAGCCGGCACCTCGGTTTCGATGACCGTCACGACCTCTTTCGGGACCTCGACCTCGATCGTCTGCGGCTCGAGCTTGACACCTGCACACACTTCCTCGGGGTTCACCCCCGTGGTCGCTTGCCCCGTGGTGCTCGTGGGCATGAAACCGCCCGTCGAGGGGCTGGTCGTCGCGGCACCGGACGAGGGCAAGGGCCCCGTGGTGGCCGTGGTGACCGTCGTGCCCCCGCCGTTCGAAGCGCCGCCGCTGCCCGGCTGAATCACGGACGGCTTCGCGCCGTCATTCGAGCTGCACGCCGCTGCGACGAGTAGAGGCAGGAGCAAGGCGGAGCAAAACTTGTTCATCGCGTGAGATTACCCTTCTTGTGTCGCCCGAGGGCACAAAAAGCCAAGACGAGCGTTGGTGGGATGCCGCCACCAAGCACGGGGATCTTGGGGCTTGTCTACGCGGGCCTCGACCTGACGCTTGCGGCTCACGTTGGAAACGTTTGCTCGTTAACTCCTGAAGCTGAGCGGGAGAGCCTCGCCTGCGTCGGCGCCGTTACTGCTCGGAAAATCCGGCACGCCGCCACCACTCCAAACCGGAGGGCGCTGTGTCAGCACAATTATCCAACCCGGCGCTAGTGTGGTGCATCGTCGACTCGCCCGCACAACCAACGGCCGCCTTTCCTGCGCTCATCTGCGCGAGCTTCCGGCGCCAGTCAGTTCGCCTGAAGCGTCAGGCTGGCGGGAGTGAGTCCGCTGGCACCGGCCGTCAGCGTGATTTCACCGCTCTGATTGGCCTGGGCACGTACGATGGCGAGCGCCATGCCACTGAACGCCGTACGTTCGTGCGACGGAAAAACCTGACGGTCCGTAGGATCGCCGTTGTCGGTAGCGACGATCTCGCCAGGGCCACTGACAGAGAAGGTGATGGTGGGGGCGACGTGGGGGACGAATCGGTCGGAGTCGTCGAGCACCCGGAGCGTCACGAAGGCCAGGTCGACACCGTCGCCGGCGATGGCGTCGCGATCCGCGGTGAGAGCGAGCTTCGCGGGCGAGCCGGCGGTCTCGACCGACGCGGTCGCCCATTCGGCGTCACCCTTGTAAGCGACGACCCGCAGCGAGCCCGGCTGATACACGACGTCGTCCCAACGCAGGCGATACTCGTACTGAGCCTTGCTCTTACGCCCTTGCGAGACGTCGTTCACGAAGAGTTCGGCGGAGTCCCCCGAAGTGTACACGTGCACCGGCGTGACCTCGCCCTCGCGCCCCGGCCAACTCCAGTGCGGCAAGATGTGAGCCATCGGGAAGTCCGGGCGCCAGTACGCCTGGTACAAATAGAAGCGGTCCTTCTTGAAGCCAGCCAGATCGACGATGCCGAAGTACGAGCTCCGCGCCACTGCATCGAGCGGCGTCGGCTCGCCCAGGTAGTCGATGCCGGTCCACACGAACTCGCCCCCGACGTAGGACCACTTGTCCTGCGACTCGAACTCCTCGTCGGGCGAGTAGGACCAATCCGCGTGGTAGAGATCGTAGGAGCTGATGCTGCCCGCTTGCGTGTCGACACCCGAGCTGCCCGTCGCCGGCGTGCCGCGACTCGAGGTCACGGGGAACAGGTAGGTGCCTCGCGTGCTGAAGGTGCTGGTGGTCTCGGTGCCTACGATGAACTTGTCGGGAAAAGCAGCGTGGTACGTCGGGTACTGGGCGCCCAGGTCGCGAACGCCGGTGCCCTGGTAGTTGAGGCCGATCGTGTCGATGGGCCCAGAGAAAGCATCCTCGGGCTCTGCACGGTTCATGCCGGAGACCGTGGGCCGCGTCGGGTCTTCGTCGTGGCAGATGTCGCTGAGCTCCTGCGCGCGCGCCGTTCCCGAAGCCTCCTGCTGCTCGGGGATCTCGTTGCCGATGCTCCACATCACCACCGAGGGGTGGTTGCGATCACGTCGGATGAACGCACGCAGATCTTGCCGGTACCAGTCCTCGAAGAAGACGTGGTGATCCTGGCTGGCTTTGCCCGTAGCCCACACGTCGAAGGCCTCGTCCATCACCATGAAACCCATGCGGTCCGCCAGATCGTAAAACTCGGGCTCGAACGGGTTGTGGGCGGTGCGGATGGCATTCGCGCCCATCTCTTGCATGATTTCGAGCTGCCGTTGCCGCGCGCGTGTGCTCGTCGCCGCACCCAGGGCGCCGAGGTCGTGGTGCAAGCAGACGCCGTCCATCTTGAGCAGCTCACCGTTGAGTCGGAAGCCCTCGCCGTCGAACTGGAGGCTACGGACCCCGAACTTCGTGTGGTACACGTCGAGGATCGCGTCACCCTGGCGGACCGTGGTGATCGCCAGGTACATGTTCGGTTCTTGGGAGGGGGGCACGCCCCAAAGCTTCGGGTTCGCGATGCTGCCAACGGTCTCGGTCATGGCGCTCGATCGTCCGGGGATCGCCAACTCGGCAGCTTCAAGGCTCGCCACCGCGTTCGCGCCGCGCTGGCCTGCCGCGTCGAACTCGTAGATGTCGCTGCTGACGCTGACCGCAACCTGCGCTTCCAAGTCGTTATCGACGGTCACCTCGATTTTCACCGATGCTTGGCTGCTGCTGATCTCCGGCGTCGTCACGAACGTGCCCCAGTGACCGACGTGCACGGCCGAGGTCGTGTTCAGCCACACGTTGCGGTAGATGCCGGCTCCGGGATACCAGCGCGAAGACCCCGAATCCCAGTTGGCGTTGGCTGGGGTGGGCGTCACCAAGCGAATCGCGATGACGTTCTCGTCACCGGCGGTGACCACATCGCTCAAGTCGAGACGGTAGGACGCATAGCCGTAAGGCCATCCGCCGACGAACTCACCATTGACCCACACCAGGCTGTATTGCATGGCGCCGTCGAGATCGAGGAAGACCGACTGCTCGATATCGCTCGGCGGCAGCATCAACTTTTTCCGATACCAGGTGACACCTGGGCTCGGCAGACGGCCCATGCTGCTGCTGACGCTGTCGGTGTAGGGACCGGCGATGGCGCTGTCGTGGGGCAGGTCCACCGCTTCCCATCCGCTGTCGTCGAAGCCGACGGCGATGTAAGGCAAGCCGTCGCCCAGGTTACCGTCCGGTCGCGCCGCGCGATCTTCCGGTGCCAGGAACGGATTCCCCGTGGGCAGCACCCACTGCCTAGTCGCGTCGTACGAGAGATCGGGAGCGCCCTCGGGGTCGTTCTTGGTGAAGCGCCAGCCCGTGTTCACGGGAGTGCGCGCCCGTGGACTTTCTTCGTCCATACCGCCGGTTCCGCCTGTCGTGAGGCCGCCGCCCGTGGTCGCGCTCGTTCCTCCCGCACCCGTTGCGCTGCCGGCGGTTACACCGCCATCACTGCCGCTGCCGTTGCTGCTGCCGGAGGTGAAGACGCCGCCCGCGGTAGAGGTACTTGCGGTTCCCGAGCCCGTGACGCTGGGAGCGCCGGTTGCGGGTCCTCCAGTCGAGTTCGTCCCGCCGAGCATGCCGCTCGCGTCCGTCCCCGTCGCCGGACTGGGCGGGTCGGAAGAGCAGCTGACGACGAGCAGTGCCAAGGAGGCGAGGTGAAGAAGCTCGGTTTGACCGTGTTCGTTCATTCGAGGGTCGGTGTCTCCCAAGGGATCCAGGTTTCGGTGTCGAGGTTCGTGAACTTCGAGCGCAGGATGTCGGTGTCGGCGCCCTGGTCGCCCAGCAAGAACTCGTCCAGGTACGCCTCGAGATCGGGAGTGAACCCGTCGTGCCAAACGCAGTGGTTCACATTCTCTTCGGTGGCGCCCATCCGGTGCGGAACCCCAAGGGCGGTCCACACCTCTCGCGCAGCCAGCGCATCGATGCGGGCGGCCTCCGCCCCCATGCGAGCGATCGCCGTACTTTCGATGGCCAGAAACGCCCGCGGTGCCACCATCGCGATCAGTTCGTGATGATCGAACGGCAGCTTGTCGGGATTGTCGTTGAACTGCATCAGTGCCTCGGCGTACCAGGGCGCCCCCTGCGCGTGCAGCAGGTTCTCGACTTCGGTATTGTCGCGTTTCTCGAGCATGTCCGAGTAGCGCCACGAGATGGTGCCGCCGCCTCCAGACTCGTGCGGAATCGTAAGCGCGATGCGCTCGTCGAACGCACCGGCGTACAGCGCGATCTTGCCTTGATACGAGCAGCCGGAGACAGCGAGCCGCGTCACGTCGATGTTGGCTTCCGGGAGCGCGTACAGCGCGTCGATGATGCGGCTCACGCCCCACGCCCAGCGAATCATGAAGCCGGCGGTGGCTCCAGGATACAAGCGATAGAAGTTACCGTCACCGCGAGCGCCACCGGAGAATCCGCTCGGCGCCAACTGTTCGGAGGTGAAGGTGATGGTGGCGATGCCGCGCTCGCTGAACAGGTTCGCGGGTAAGCTGCCGGTCGGCGTATTGATCCCGATAATGGCCGGGATGGGACCGCTCGGCGCGCCGTCGGGTCGCGCGATCGGGGCGGTGATATCGAAGGTTTCGCCGTCCTCGCCCACGGTGATGTTCAGCGTGTTGCCGTTCAGGCTCGCCTGGAATGTGGTCGGCGCGCCGGGCTTCTCGCCGACGTCGTACTTTTCGAGCATGGCCTTGATCTCGGCGCGACGGCAGCGCCACTGGGCCCGCGTCGTCATGGGGGTGCCGTCGGCCATCAGAAACGGATCCGGCAGGTAAGAGATTTCGGGCAGCTCGGCGAAACCCGGCAGCGGTGGCTCGGGGCAGTCCGCCCCGGTGTCTTCTTCCTCGTAGTTGGTCGGGAACTCCCCGATGGGGCCGCCATCGGTGCTACTGCCCGTGGTTCCGGCGTCCGTCGACGTCGCCACCGCTCCCCCCGCACCGCTGGTGGAGGACCCCTGCGTGGTCGCGCCGGCGCTGGTCGAGGTGGTGGTCGCCGCGTTGGCGCTGGCGTCGACACCGGTCGTAGCAGCGCCGCTGGTGGTCGCCGATGTCGAGGGCGTACCCGTGGTCCCGACGGCTGCGGAGGCGCTGCTTGCGGTGGCCGCGCTCGGACTGCCGCCGCTGGTAGAGGCCGTGGCGGTACCTTGGGCCGAAGCCGTGGCCCCGTCGCTTGCCTGCTGGCCTTCAGCAGATGAGTCGCCGCACCCGACCAGTAGCCCGAGCCCGATCAGAGCGCTGACTGCGGTGGTAAGGCGTCCGTGGACCAACCTGAGACGGGGAGGCAGGAAACCGCTGGAACGTGCAAGCATCATGGCCTTGGAGCTCCGACGAGGCGTACTGCGGGAGCACCGGGCAGTGCAGGTTCGGGGACGGATCTTTCAAAAAAAATGATCGGAGCGAGCGCGTGATCACGGTCACCGCAGGCAAAGCGCGCTAGGTTTCGCTCGGCGATGATCCTCTTGGGCGCGGCCGCTGCGTGGATTCGTCGTGCACCTCTCATGTCGGTCGACCGAATCCTGTGCACGCTTGGTTCCATGCGTGCAGCAGACTTCGGCCGTCGCTTCCGCGCCTGGTTGGCGCTCGTTTGCCTGTCGTGCGAACCAACGCTCGTCGTCGGTTCTTGGACGTGCGACCCAGACGGCGACGCGCCCCTTCCGCCCGTGGACACGAGCATGACCGAACCCGTCATGCTGCCCTGGGAGACTGGGTTCGAGAACGGCTTCTGCGACTACGCAGATTCAGGAGGCCTTTGCTACGCAAACCCCGCGGCCTCTTACGCGCTCGTAAGTTCGCCGGCTCGTTCCGGAAGCCGCGCTGCGGCGTTTCAGGTTGCCGGCGAGGAGGGTGACGGGCTTCAGGCGCGTTGCGCTCGGCATGGGATTCTGCCCCAAGCGGCGTATTCCGGGGCTTGGTTTTACGTCCCCGTCCCCATCACCAGCAGCAACAACTTCAACCTGTTTCACTTCGATGGCAACGGCGCGGACGTGCATCACGACCTCTGGGACGTCTCGCTCGAAATCGATGCGGACGGCGAACTCAGCGCCTATGTCTTCGACTTCCTGCGCATGACGACGCGACGGCCCTCCGGTGTCTCGGGTCGAGTCCCCGTGGCCGAGTGGTTTCATCTCGAGGTCCACTGGGTGCGCGCCGCCGATCCTACGGGCAGCTTCGAGCTGTACGTCAACGGAACGAAGGCGCTGAGCTTGACCGATCTGGTCACCGACGACTCGACAGCGGGCGAATGGTACGTCGGCAGCCTCGCGACGGAACTGCAGCCGCGACCGAACACGCTCTACGTCGATGACGTCACCCTCTCTGCCACACCGCGAGGCGGCAGCTGAGGTGAAGGCGATCTCGCTGCTGCTCGCCGGGCTCGTGCCCTGGGTTCACACTGTCGCGCAGGCTCAGAGCGCGCCGCGCACCGACTTCGAACTGAGCTGGACGGCACCCAGCAGCTGCCCCGACAAAGCTATTGTGAGAGCGCAGGTAGCCGAACTGGCGCCCAGCCCTGCGTCACGCGATCGGCCGCTGCGCGTCGAGGGCTCGGTGCGCTCGGGCGCCGATGGCTTCGAGCTCGATCTGGTGCTGCGCGACGGGAGGTTCGAAGGGCACCGGCGCTTCGAGAGTGAGTCGTGCACGGAGGTCGTCGGCGCGGCTGCGGTGACCATCGCGCTGCTGCTGAGCTCGGGCACGACGGGCGTCGGTCCGGGTGCAACTGGGGACCGACGCGGCAGCGCAGGTCCGCCAGACACAGACGTCGGATCTCAGGCGGGCGGAGACCCTCCGCCGAAACCCAGCGAAGTCGATGCCACCCGCGCGGGAGAGTCCGGCGCTCCGGGTGCACGACCGGCGCCTGGACCCGGCACCGCGCAAGCACCCGCGCGTGCACGTGATGCGGATACAAATCGGCGCTATCGTCTGGTACTGGCGGCGCCGACGCTCAGCTTTGGTGTGGGTCTGCTTCCCGATGCCAGCATCGGGCTCGGGGGCGGCGCCGGCATCGAGTTCGACAGCTGGCGCGTGCTGGTGAGCGGCGCCTGGGACCTCGACTCGAGTGTACGCCTCGCGAGCGCGGCGACTCAAGGAGCCGACATCAGTCGGGGAGTCCTGCGCCTGGCGGCGTGCCATTGGTTCGGGTCGAGTCGTTGGCAACTCGCCCCCTGCACCACCCTCGGGCTGACGTACCTGGTCGCACATGGCGTCGGTGCGGGAGTCGCAGAGGAAAAAGCCGATGCCGCATGGCTGGCGGTTGGCCCGGGGGTGGTTGCCGGTCTGCGGCTGACCGACTGGCTGCGTCTCGCTGCGAGCGCG
Organism: Polyangiaceae bacterium; assembly: GCA_025937785.1. Classification (GTDB taxonomy): domain Bacteria; phylum Myxococcota_A; class Polyangia; order Polyangiales; family Polyangiaceae; genus JAICQQ01. The sequence continues at coordinate 17,831 of JAICQQ010000094.1, read as the reverse complement.
GCGCTGGAGCTGCAAACGTCCCGACCGGTGCTCGTGATTGAAGGTCTCGGGGAAGTGGAGCAAATCGGCGCGCTTGAACTCGCCACCAGGGTCGGGGCAGAGTGGATTTTTTGACGGACTCGGTCTGCCTGAGCCACTGCCCAGCATCGAACCTTGCCGGCATCGACTTCGACCAAATCGGCGCTCGCGGTACCGGGACCGGATGTTGCTCCCTTGTCTACCCCTGCCTCGGCGCTGCCGGAATTCGAAGCCGTCTACGACCAATACTTTCGGTTCGTGTGGACGTCTGCGCGCCGGCTGGGCGTGGACGCAGAAGCCATCGACGACCTGGTCCAAGAGGTGTTCATCGTGATCCACGCGAAGCTCTCGACGGTGCGTCAACCCGAATCGCTACGCAGCTGGATCTACGGGATCGTGCGACGCACGGCGAGCAGGCAGCGGCGGTCGGGCGGCAAGACCCATCTCTTCATGGTACCCGCCGACGAGAGCGCGTTGGCCGCGCGCGAGCCGAGTCCTCTGGACGTCGCAGAACGACGCTCGCAGCTCGAGTTGCTCTCCAGCTTGCTCGCAAGACTCAGCGACGCGAAACGCGAAGTGTTCGTCTTGGCCGAGCTGGAAGAAATGTCGGTCCCCGAGATCGCGGCCGCGCTCGAGATACCGCTGAACACGGCGTACTCGCGCTTGCGGCACGCGCGTCAAGAGTTCGAAGAGGGACTCGCACGACGCACGGCAGCGAGCAAGCAGCGAGGTTTGGAATGAAAGCCGGGCCTGACATAAAAGATCTGAGCCCCCTCGCCCAAGAGCTGGTGAAGGCCGGCCGCAGCGCGGGCGCCCCGACCGAACTGGACAAGGAGAGGATCCGAGAGGCGCTGCAGCAGCGGCTCGCCGCCCCGCCTGGGCCGGACCCGAGCCCCGCGGCGCCGGCGGTGCCTGCTGCCCCGTGGTCTTTGATCGCCGGAGCCACGCTGCTGGCGGGCGTGATCGCAGGCGTTCTGGTGTGGGAAATGAGCGGCGACGTGAAGGCGCCGCCGAGCGCGCCCGCACCCGCGAGCTCGGCAGCATTGCCTTCGGTCGCGCCGTCCTCAGCGCCGGCTCTTCGAAGCGAGAACACTCGGCTCGCGCCCGCCGAACCGCCTGCCTCGAAGCCATTGCCAGCCGCACCGAGCGCGAAGGGGTCGAGCGACGCCCGTCCCAAGAACCGGCTCGCCGAGGAGATCGCGCTGCTCTCGCGTGCGACGAGTGCGCTGCACGCTGGGCGCCCGCAGGACGCGCTGAGCGCGCTCGCGGAACATCAGCGACGGTTCCCGCTCGGGCACCTCAGCGTCGAACGCATCGCGGCGCGGGCGCAAGCGCTATGCCAGCTCGGCCGTAAAGCGGAGGGCGAACGCGAGCTCGCACGCCTACCGTCGGCGTCGCCGCAGGCGGCGCGTGCACGACGCGCCTGCGGCAGCGAGTGAGGGTCGTGCGCGGCCCAGCTACTCCAGGATCGCCGAGACGTCCTCGACGCAGAAGTCGAAGGACACCGTCTCACTCGCCGAAGAAATCACCTGAATGTGGAAGCCCTGGAGCTGGGTGGGATCCGGGGGTAGTCCCGCGGCACCCGTGTCCCAACAATCTTCCTCCATCGAACTGAAATACACACTCAGCGTCTCTCGCGAGCCAGCGATGCTTTCGTAGCGCCGGCAGTACGTCCCGCCTTCGGGTGACGTCGTGTTGATCTGAAGCCGCGAGGGTAGGCTGCCGCTCACGGTGAACTGCAATCCAAGAACCCCGTAGGCCGAGGCATCGTAGGGGTGGGCGACCTCGTCGACCGCAAAGAGATCCATCCCGACGGCGACTCCCCAGGACAGATCCATGTTCTCGTGGGGGAGTACGGTGCCCGAAACGCAGATGGCAGTGCCTGCGCCCTCGAAGAAAGGCTCGGCCCCAGGCACGATGGTCGAAACGTCATCCGCGAACGTGTACCAGCCGCCCTGAATGCCGACGTCGTTCGTCGATGCATCGACCCAACCTTCGACAGGCGCAATCGCCGTCCGCGTCTCACCCGTGGTGCCACCGCCGCTGGTGCTGGTGTAGGTACTCTCGGTCACGGTTTCGCCGCCCGCGGATCCGCCCATGCCGCCATTCGAGCCGCCCGTGCTCGTCGCACCTCCGGTGCCGTCGACGGTCGTACTCGACGCTCCACCGCTGCCGTTCGCCCCGTCACTATCGGCCGACGCCGCTCCACCCGAGTCGTTCGTGGCGCTGCCCCCGCTCCCGCTGCCGCCCGATCCGCTCGAGCCGCCGTCGGTACCGCCGGAATCGCCCGAACCCCCAGAGCCGCCGGAATCTCCAGAGCCGCCGGAGCTTTCTTCGTCCTCGACGCAGATGTCGCTGCCGGAGCAGATGAGTCCGGAGTCGCAAGTGCGGTTCGCATAACACTCACAGCCCTCGGAACCCTCTGCGCAACTTCCGCTCGTGTTTTCGGCCTCACAAGCGACGAGGCTCGTCGCGAAGACGGGCACCCACCAAGCTAGTCTTTTCAAGGTCACACCTCGGCGCGCAGCATAAGATGGAAGCGTGAGATGACTCAACATCCACGCGCGTGTCGGGTTGAGTAGGTGCTACCCGGCAGCTACCTGGCCCCGATCTCAGAGATACGTGACGCGCACCATCACGCCGCCATCCGTGGTGCGGCCTTCGTAGGTCACTTCGAGCCCGAGCACCTCGAGGGTCACGGTTTCGCCGAGGCGCAGGCGCGCGTCGGCGTACTTACCGCCGTCACCGCTGACCTTGATACCGCTCGAGGTGAACTCCGTGTCGGGGTGCACGTCCATGAGCACGGTGCTGTCGCTCTCGTTGGCGTAGCCGAGCATGAGCGAGATACCGTCGTGGTCGAGGGGGCCTGCCGGAAAGAACTCGGTGACGAAATCGGAGCTCAGTCGCTCGAGGTAGCGATCGAAGCCAATCGGCGTGCGGTACTCTATGATCAGCCGATCGTAGACGGCCTCGCTTTCGGTGAGCGTGAGCGTCTGCGGTAGCGTGATGCTCAGACCCTTCACCTCGGCGTCCGTGGTTTCGAGCGGGCAGACGCCATAACTACCGCTCGCGGTTACCTCTTGCAGCTGCGCCGCATCCACGAAGTTCATGGCGAGCTTGCCGCGCACGTCTTGGTGCGTGCCGTAAATGTAGGCGCCCATGATCGAGAATGGGTTGGCGTATGGCGCCAGGATGCACTCGGTGCTCACGATTTGGTCCCCGCAATCGAGGCCGATCGCGTGACCGGTCAGACCCAGCGTGTGGCTCAGCTCGTGCGCCCACGACGTGCTAGGCAGCGCGGTGCTCGAATGGGCGCGGGTGCCGGCTTCGTTCCAAAACCATGAGTTGATCATGTAGTCGATGCCCATCGGGTAGACGCCCTGCACCGAGTTGCCGAGCCCCCAGCCGATCTGCAGCAGCTCGTCGGTATCGGTGACGGCCACGATGTACGTGATGTCGTAGTCCGCGAAGTCGATGTCATCGAGGGCCATCGCGGCGTAAGTCTCGTAGTCGAGTACGATCTCGTCGACCGGCGCGGTGTAAGCACCGATGTCGAACCAGCCCACGACGGTGCCCTCCAAGCTGACTTTGCCGTAGGAGGCCTCGGCCATGTAGGCGGCGACGCCGTTCGGATCGTTGAAGAAGGCTTCGCCCACCATTTCAGGTGTGTACTCCGTGTGGGACCACCCGGAAGCATCCTCGGGAGGGGTAGTCTGCCCGTCGAACATCAGGATCGCGACTCGGTAGTGGTCGCGCGCGGGTTCGCCGTCGAGTGTGTACTCGATGACCCTGTCGCTCACGACTTGGGGGGTGGTGCCCGAGCTCACCGCGAGCTCGGTGTTGCACCCGAGCGCGGGCAGCTCACCTCTGGTAGTAGTGCCGCCCCCCGTGCTTCCGCCTCCGCCACTCCCAGCGTCCGTCGAGCCGGTGTTCGTGGCCGTCGCGACGGCCCCGCTCGAGCTCGTGTTCGCGGGCGATGTCGTGGAGCTCGCGGCGCCCTGTGTGGTAGGCCCCGTGGTATCTGTGCCGGTCGTGGTCGCCGAACTGTCACTCGACCCGCCGTCGGACGGTTCCGAGCCGCAGGCCGTCAGCGCACTGAACGCGAGCACGTGCCCCAATACGCGTCCCAAGGACTGGATTGTTCTCACTCTGTCTCCTCTCCCGCCGGTAACGACGGTCCTACGCGCCCGGCCGCTTCCACCTTCCCCGTAACTCAGCCTCCGTCACCTGGTTGAAGTCGTAGGGCCCGCCGTGCTGAATCAGGAGGTAGGCGGCAGATGCCGCAGCTGGATTCCGCACGCGATGGACCTGGTGCGGAGGCACCGGAACGACCCGTGCGGTGCCGGCAACCAACTCGAAGGTGTCGTCTGGGCTCTCGAGGTCGAGCCAGAGGCGTCCCTCGAGGCACAAAGTCTGGTCCGTGACATGCGTGTGCCAGTGCCAGGGGCCAATCTCGCCGGGTGCGAGCGTGAGGATACGCACCAACGTCGAGGCCGTGTCCACCAGGACGCGGCCCGGCGGCGCGTCTGGTTCGGTCATGGGGGAGCTGACGGTAACTCGCGTAGCGTGCTCGCGGTCTTGGTCAGCGCGTCGGCATCGGTCACGTCGCTGGCGGCCATGAACAGATGCACCGAGACGTCGGGCAGCTGGATGAGGGTTTCCCGCTCGACCACGCCGTTGGCGGCTGTTTCGAGCCAGGTGACGGACTTGCCCAGCACCTTCCCAGGGATCGGCTTGGCGTTGGGTTCAGGGGCGTAGGTCGGGTGCGTGCCCACGTAGATGCCCATCTGCGGCGCGGGCGTGCCGAGCTCGCGCACGACGAGCACGCGATACACGTTGAAATCGGGCCCTTGCTGGGGCGCGATCAGCGTGCCTTGCGGCACCGCGAGTTCGAAGCGAGTGCCGAGCGTGCGCGAGCCGGCGCTCAAGTTCAGCGCGCCCTTGCCGGGGGCCAGGGTCGAGAGCAGGCGCACCGCGAAGTCGACGCAGCCCTTGCCGCCTTCGCTGACGACCGCCGGGCTCACGAAGATGCGCGTGGCCTGCAGCGTCCCGTCGGGCAACGTCGAGAAGGCGTGAGCCAACGGCACGGCGTCCCCAGCCTGTGGTGGTTGGTCATGCGTGACGAGCACGACCTTGAGCCCGCTCGACAGCGTGGTTTCGCGGAAGCTCGCCTGCGCCAGCCGCGGTGATGCCGCCTTCAACTTGTCCGCGAGCGAGGCTGGCGCTAGCGCTCCGAGCTCTTCCGAAATCACCACCAGCTGCTTGTCACCGTCGCCGAGGAAGACCCGCGTCTCCATTTCCACCGCTCCGTCCACAGGCGTCGCGGTAGGGGGGGGAGCGTTGCTCATGGCGCCCTCGGGCACTCGGAGCTCGAGGCGGTCGTTGAGCAGCGGAGTGGGCGCTGATTGGAGGGCACGCTGTTCGAAGCCGCCGCAGGCTTGCGCGCTGACCGGTGCTACGGGCTCTGCCGCGGCGGGCGCTGGCGCCGGTTCCGCCGCCGTCGCCGGCGGGGTCGAGACGCCGCCACCGCAACCGCAGGCGAGGGCGCCAAAAAGAAGGGCAACGAACGAGAGTGTGCGAGGGCTCGCGAGGATCGACCGCATGGGCCCGGGATGACATCCCGAATCGAGTGCCCTCGTCAACCCGAGTTTGCGCGGCCCGCCGTTCATGCTTTGTTGCGTTCTTCGGACGGAAACGGATCGGTGGCGACCGCAGTGAAGCGATCGGGCAGGTGTTGCTCCGACAGCAGGGGCTCATCGCCGTGGAGCGTGAGGATGCGCCGGGTAAGGCCGACCAGCTCGCGCACGTTGAAGGGCCAGGTATGAAGGCAGAGCTTCTCGATCAGATCGGGGCTGATCTCGAGATTGCGCCCACGTTCGCTCAGGCCGCGGAGTAGCTGGAGGAAGATGCCGGCGACGTCTTCGCGGCGTTGGCGCAATGGGGGCAAACGCACGCTCGCGCCTGCGATATGGACGTGGGCGAGCAGTTCCTGGTGCACGCGACCGTCACGCACGCCGCTCGCAAGGGACTCTTGCGTCGTTATCACGATGCGGGCGTCGCTCGGCGCGGCGGCCCCGATAGGGTGCACTCCGCCCCGGGTCATGACATCGAGGAGCCTCGCTTGAACGCCGAGCGAAAGGGCGGAGACTTGATTGAGCATCAGCGTTCCGCTCGCGGTACCGGAGAGCAAGCCTCCGACGCTCGCATCGTGGAACCCATCCGTAGGTTGTCCGAAGAGCTCGACTTCGACGCGCGCCGTGGGGGTTGCGCCGCAGTCGAAGGCAGCGAACCCGCCTTTGCGGCCACTCCATGCGTGGAGGCTACGTGCCACGGTCTGTTTGCCTGTCCCGCTTTCGCCCTCGATGACGACGGGCATCGAGCTCTGCGCCCCCTGTTTCAGCGGGGCAAGCACCGCTTGCAGAGTCGCGCCCCCGAACAGGCCGGGGCCGAGTTCTTCGAACGGACTCGGTGACTCGGTCACGACCCCGACCCAGCTGCCGAGGCGGATCACGTCACCCCGCTGGAGCTCCGCGGTCGCCACGCGCCTCCCGTTCACGCGGGTTCCGTTGCTGCTCTCCAGATCGGTGATCCGACCGCGTCCGGTCGTGCCCTGCGTGATGACGGCGTGGCGACGGGAGACCTGTTTGCTCGCGATGCACACATCGCAGGCGGGGTCACGGCCGAGCGACAAGTCGCGCGGGTCAGCGTCTGCGGTCAGCTGCACGGGCGCTCGCCCGGCCTCCGGAAAGACCCACACTAGAGATGACCCCTGCGCTCGCTCCCTCGAACCGTGCGAGGCTGGGTCACTGGGGGGGCGCTCAGGGCCGCTTTCCGGTGGCATATTGAATGGCGCACCAAGGTACCACGCTCCTCCTGCGGCGGAGCCCAGGAACGGAGCGCTGGGCGGCCAGCCGTGCCCGGCCCTGGTTCCCAGAACACCGCGAAAGGATGGGTGTTCGAGGCGTCGCGTCTTGCCCCAGCGGGATTCTCAGGAACTCGACCGCGCTAGCCTAGAGAAGCGCCGTCGAGTGCCGTTTACGTCTGGCGTGCCAATGCTCGGCAGTGTGTTCGCCAAACTGCAGCGGCACCGATCCGCGGTGGTCGGTGGCGCGGTCACGTTTGGTCTCTTGTTCGCTGTCGTAACCGGGTTGGCGTCCGCCGAGGCGCGTCGTCTCGAGGCGGAACGCGCCATCACTCAAGAGAGTGAGCTGCGTCGTGTCAGCAGCGTGCTTACCAAAGACTTGGACGTGGCTTTGGGTGAGCTTCGCAGCCTCGCTTTCTGGATCGAGCACGAGCCTGGCTTCGCTACCTCCCGTTTCGACGAGTACTCACGGCGCCTGCTCGAGCGACACTCGATGCTGCGCGCTACGGTCGTCTTGAAGGATGACGTGATCAGCCAGGTGTATCCATCGCACCCGGAGCTGCTCGGGCTCGACGCCAGCCAGCACCGCACCCAAGGACGATCCGTCGCACAACTGCGACGAACGCGGGAGCCCCTCGTGAGCGGCCCCACCAACCTGCTGCCGGGCGGGGACTATTTGATTCTGCGAGTCCCGGTGCACCGGCCACCGGCAGCAGGCACCGACACCTATTGGGGCCACGTCGCGTTCGTGTTCGACATGACCCCCATGGAGCAGCTGCTGACGCGGTCGAGTCGAACGCTCGATGCGCACCTCGGATTGGTGGACGCCGACGGACTCGGCACTACGGCAGCCTTCGCGCTCGGCGCACTCGGTGCTGCCGATACGGCGGACCAGACCCTCGACATTCTCGTGCCGGCGGAACGCTGGAGGGTTTCCGTTCGATCGCTCTCGCCGCCCGCCTCCGGTGTCAGCGCCTTGTTGCTCACGGGGGGTGTATTGCTATCGCTCGTGGGTGGTGTCGCCATCGGTCTTTTGTTGAGCACCACGCGCCGGCTTCACGAACAGAACGACGAGCTGCAGAAGCTCGCCACCACGGACGCGCTGACCGGTGCGTTCAACCGCCGCGCAGTGGTGGAACGGACGGAGGCGGAGTTGGTACTTAGCCAGCGCACGGGCAAGGCGTTCAGCGTACTCTTGCTGGACTTGGATCACTTCAAGGCAATCAACGACGAGTACGGTCATGCGGTGGGAGACACGGCCTTGAAGGTGATCGTGGCCACGGTGAAGGCCGAGCTCCGACAAACCGACGTGGTGGGTCGCTGGGGAGGGGAAGAGTTCTTGCTCATCGCCGTTCAGACGCCAGAGGCGGGGGCCCTGGAGCTCGCCGAGCGCCTGCGGCTGCGTATCTCGGAAACGCAGATCCCTGCAGGGTTCACCGCGTTGCGGCTCAGCGCAAGCTTCGGAATCGCGGAGAGCAGCGCCACCGACACGGCCGAATCGCTCATCGATCGGGCCGATCAGGGCTTGTACCAAGCCAAGGCCAAGGGGCGTAACCGCTGTGCGTCAGTGCCGGTGCCGGCCAGCTCCCATATCGTCCCCGCTCGGCGTGCTACCAAGACGTCAGAGCAGAGTTCGCTTTGAAGGTCTGCAGCTCGGGACGCGACCGACTCAGCAATCCGCGTCTGGCGCAAGCCGTTCGATGGCGTTCAAGAGCGCATCCGCTCGGAACGGTTTGCTCAGCACCGCGAGCGAGCGCTGCCGCAAGAACTCGCTGAAGCGCTCGCGATCTTGCGCAGCCGTGGCAACCACGACGCGTTTCGCCAGTTCGGGCTGGTGCGCCTCGAGCCACTCGTAGAGCTCGATGCCATCCACCTCCGGAAGGTCCAGCTCGAGCACGACGACGTCTGCGCTGGAGCCCGACGACAGCAGGTCGATGGCTTCTTCTCCGTCGCGGGCGGTCAGTACGCGGTGGCGGCCCTGAAGCACCCTGGCGCCGGCCCTCAAGACGCGCTCATCGTCGTCGACGAGGAGCACGTTCATGGAGGTGACCTCCTCTGGAATCTCGATCGAGTAGCTCACCCAACTGCTCGCTGCCTGGAGCGACTCCGGCGTTGCCAGCGGGATCAGGCAAATGAACGTAGCGCCTTCGCCGTAGACGGAGGTGACCATCAGGTCGCCGCCGAGCTGGCGCAGGGCCGCGCGCGAGATCGAAAGCCCGAGACCGGTCCCATAGCCCTCACGTTTGGTCGTATAGAACGGGTCGAAGATGCGCTCGATCGCGTCTTCTGGAACGCCGGGACCGGTGTCACTCACCGAGATGGCGACGAACTGATCGTCCGAACGCACGGACACTCGCACGCGATGGGCGACCCCGGGACGCTCTGCGATGGCGTGGGCTGCGTTGACCAACAGGTTGGTCAAGACCTGCGTCAGCCGGTTGCGCGGCGCGACGATCTTCGGTACGTGCGCGTCATAGTCGCGCTCGATGATACCGTGACTGATGATCTCGCGCCGGACGAGCCGTAGGGCTTGCTCGATCACGCTGCTGGGGTCGACCACCGTCGTGCGCTCGAGCTGGCTACTGCGCGAGAACACGCGCAGATCGCGGACGAGTTCTGCCACCAGGTCGGTCGCGGCCGAAACATCCTCGAAGATGCGCCCGACTCGTGCGTGATCGGGCGCCAACCTCGCCAACACCTCCTGCAGCGTTGGGTCTCGTTCGGCGGCGTGGGCGGTGAGCTCTTTGATCTGGACCATGGTCTTGAGGTTGCTCATGACCAGGTCGTTCAAGATTTCGAGGTTCAGGGTGATGGCCGACAGTGGATTGTTGAGCTCGTGCCCGACACCCGCGACCAAAGTGCCGAGCGCCGTAAGCTTTTCGGCGTGGGCCACGTCTTGCGTGATGCGCTCGACTTCACGCCGCTGTTTGGCGCGCAGGCGCACCCGATCGAGAAAAGCCAGAACCGCGGGTTCGTCCAATGCGTGCATCACCGCCGCATCATCGGCACCGAGCGCGATGGCGTCGAGCACCGCGGTGTCCGTTCCCACCAGCACGCCGACTGGGCCGCGGCCGAACACCGGCTGTTGCCTACCGAGCAGCCCCTGGAGATCTTCCGTCGCGAGCCGGACTTCGATGGGGTCCGCTCCACGCGCGACGAGCGTCGCTGCAAACTGGCGCAACTCGGGAAGCTGGTCGGCGACGTAGGTGTAGAGGGTGGTGGTGACGGACGCAGCCATGGCCTCGGGCGCCGAGAAAGATACGTCGTGACTATTACCGCTTGTTCCCCCAACCGCAAAGGTCGATCGCGTCCCCAACGTGCGGAACCGCCCACAAGCACCGACATTCCGCGACTGCCATCCACGACGCTCGTCTGCGCCAATGCTCTCGTTCACCTCTTCGGCAGTGGCAAGGAGCGTTTTGCAAGAAGTCGCTGGCGCTGCCGGCGAGCGCGCCCTACGGATCGGCGATGTCCGCCAGCATTCACCGAAAGCACGCCGTGCTCGCCCCGCGGCGGTGTTCGCCAGCAACGGCCGCGTCGCCGACAGCGCTCAGCTGACGCTGCTCACCAGCGGATCGTGTGGGTACCCTCGTACGGCCCAGCAAGTGAGTAGTCGACCGTGGCGTCTAGCCCGATGGATTCGAAGGTGCCCTTGGCCGCTCCGGTCAAGTTGGATGCGATCCAGATGTATTCCTCGTGCATGGTGATGATCGCCGTGCGCTCGGGCCCGAACTCGACGGACCAGCGCCCGTACTCGACGCTCTGCCGTCGCGAAGCGCACGCCTGCCGCAGAAGCTTTTGTGGATCTTTCGAAAGCAAACGAATCATCATCTTTCCGATGAGACTGGTGGCGAAGGCTGCCGCGTTCGAACGTCCGATCTCGTACAAACCTGCGTCGATCTCCTTGGGTGACTTCAGGAGCGCGGCACCGACCGCGAGCCTTTCGAGATAGTCGATCATCGGATACCAGCCGACCGATGAGTAGTTCTCGGTAAACAGCTCGCGGTAAGCCTCGAGCTTGTTCGCCTCTTCGAGCACCGCGATGATGCTCTTGAAGTACAGTCCACGAATGCGTGCTGCTGGCGGTACCGAACGCAGGCGTTCCTGCAGATCGCTGTGCTCCGTGAGCTCGCGAATTCTCGCCACCCTATCCATGCCGACATCATTGTCGCATGGGCTCGTCAGATTACTGCAGTGTACAACCGTTCAGCTCAAGACCGCCCCGGCGACCAGGCAGGCGCTCTGGCCGAGTGGGGATCCCGGCACGCCACCCTACTCGGGCGGTCCCCAGGGCACCCCGCACGCGGCCGCGCGTGGGTACCGCCGAGGACCGTGCAGTCACTGTCGGTTTCGCGCTCGGTATTCGAGACGCAGCCGTCGTAGCGCCGCGAGTCGTCACACCTCGGCTAGAGCTCGACGCAACGCCCCTCCATGCAGGCCAACGTGCCGCGCACCGCGCATTGCGGTGCGGGCGGCTCTCCGCATCCATTGACAGCGTACTCGTCGCAGATATCGAGTTGTACGTGATCGAGGGTGGTGTTGAAACGGTCTTCGCCGCCAACGGCGATTTTCCGTCCGCAGTCATTCAGGCACGTCAGGTCGTGCTCCACCCACTTGCAGTCGCTGTCCTGACTGCAGCCAAAGTTGAGCGTCTGCTCCGTCGCTTCGCGGACCTGGGCGAGAGCGGCCGTCAACCCGAGCTCACAGCTAAGCTCACCGAAGGCGTAGTGACCGAACGACGTCTCTACCAGCCCGCCGGCGGCGTCGAGCTCGTCCATCACGTAGGCGGCGTAGGGCTCCAGGTTGAAGTGGAGCGTCTCGGAGGGGTAGGCTTCACAGGGGTCGTCGTGCGAGTCGTGGATCAGACGCAGGCTGCCCAGGACGGCACCCTCGGTCTCGGAGGTCTCCAGAGTCGGTTCGTAACAGACCCCGAACTCGTGGATCTCGCAGCCTCCGCTGTACGAGACGTCGAGCAACAGCAGGTCTCCTTGGATGAAGGCGCTGTTCACCTCGACCGCATCACCCGGCGTGTCGGTCGTGCAAGGAAACACCGGAACCCCTAGAGAACAGCCGCCTGGGACGCACGAGAGTTCCCCGGCCGCACAAGTGCATTCCTCGCAGCCGGCCGGATGTTCGAAGCTACTGCCGTCGGGATACTCTTGAAACAGGACTTCGCAGCTGCCATCGGCCCCGCCGCCGCTCGGGTCGCCATTCGTAGTGTTGGCGCCGCCGCTATTGCTGGTTCCGCCGCTGCCGTTCGTGGTCAGCTTCGTGGATCCGCGACACTGGCCCGACTCACACACATAGTTCGCGCCGAGCGAATCGCAATCGGCGTCCGCGGAGCAAGCCACGTCGCAGATCGCCACCTCGCCGGGCTCGATGGTATCTGTGCATTCGGCATCGGCGTGCAGGTCGTTGCAGCCGTTCTCGTCGACCACGCAGCCGCGCGTGCAGACTCCAGCGATGCAGCTGAGACCATCGGAGCAAGAGTCGTCGCACTGGATCAAGAAGTGCGATTCTCCGCCCGAGCTTCCACCGATCGAACCACCGCAGCCCCAAAAGAGGCCCAGGGTCACGAAACACGCGCTCGCAAATGCCCACTTCGTTCTCGTTGCCATAGACTATTCTCCCTGCTCCGTTTCGAACTCTTGCTCGAGCGGACCGCGCTCGAGTAAACATTGGCCGGCGTAGTGCACCACCTGTTGGTATTCGTGTTGCACGCCATGTGCTTGGTTATGTGCTTCGACGCGCTGGCGCAGTTCGCTGGCGCGCTTGCGGAAGTCATTCAGCTGACTTTTGACTTCCGCCTCGAGCGGGTGCCCGGGCCAGATGTCGAAGCTGTACGTGCTGCCGCCCACGACGTCGGCGTCGCTGGCTGCGAGTGAGTTTTGTTGCAAGCGCTGGCAGATGGTCTGCACGACCGCCTGCACGTGGTCGAACACCGAGGCTTCCCAGCCGATCTCGGCGCCCAGCGGGATCACGAAGTCCCGCGCCGTGAGCAGCCCACTCGCCGAAACCTGTACGCGACCGCTGGCGCTGAGCTTGTCGATCAACGATGCGGTCTGCGTCTCGTCGCGGCGCAGGTGCTGCGCCAGCTCGGCGGCGGTGATCGGGCCATGACGATAGACGAGGACCCACGCTAGCTCTTCGCCGCCGGCGTCGTCTTTGTAGAGCTGGGCGAGCTGTCCGAGCTCGTCGTCGGTGGCAGCGCGGTACACCGCTCGGCGTCCCACCCCCGAGCAGAAAACTAGCCCGGACTCGCTCAGGTCGTGCAGCACCGCCGAGACCTCGAGCGCGCCGTCCAGACGAAATCGCTCTAGGATGCGCTCGCGGCTCGCCAGCTGTTCGCCCTTGATGAATTCGAGCACTGCTTGCCACAGAGTCCGCCCCTGGTGGCTCTCGGATTCGCTCAGCCGTCGCACCTTGCGGATGTACGCGCGCAGCGCCATGCCGAACATGTCCGCGCTCACCTTACGGCTCACGCCCTGGGTCTCGAGCTCGTTGGCGAGATCCAGAAACACCTGGTTCGCGACGTGGGCGAGGGGAGCGCGAACACCCCCTGACGTGGCCAGCTGGGCGATCAGCACCGTCACCTGCCGAACGATCGAATCGATGAGCACTTGTACATTCATGGCGGGAGCTCTCTGATGGTTCTCACTGTGCCCGTTGTGCAGAGCGCTTGGTAGATGACCCGCGGGTCATCCCCGGATCGTCGCGAATGTCGCAGCATTTGCGAGGCTTCTGACGCAACTCGCGTCCGTTACAGAGCGCGCGCGGCGACCACGAGCAGCGCGCGCGGCGAGGTGAATGGCGACCGGAGCAGCGACAGTTGAGTGCGCGCGGGCGTGGGTGTCACCGCCTCTGTCCGAGGGCTCGGGAGACGCCCGGCCGGCCGCCGGCCCGCGGCGAGCGCTGTCGGTGGAGGTGTGCTCCTGGGAGGCGCGGCTCGTCGTACACTCCTGGCCCACACTTATTCGGCGCGCGCTCGGTGCCGTGAGTTGTGGCCGGGCGGGTTCGCGTGCGAACTTTCCCGTCGAGGAGGACAACCGATGTTTTATCTGAATCGCACGGGGCAACCCGAGGGTCCCTTCAGCGAGCAGCAACTGGTGGAGATGATTCGCAACGGCCAGCTGCGCGAAGGCTGGATCGCCGCGCAGGGTCAGAACGAATGGTCACCTTTGGCCTCCGTGCCTGCGCTGGCCCAGGCGCTGGCTGGCCCCGCCGCTTCCGGCGGCTACGCGGCGCCTACCGCCGGTGGTTATTCACCGCCGACCGCCCCGGGGACGACTGAGGCCTCGGCTCCCATGCACGCGTACGGTACCTCGCCGATGGCGCCGCAGCAGGGACATCCCGCGCACGCTGCTCCGCAAGGCTACGGAGCGCCTGGTGGGCCGGGCTACCCAGGGGCGCCTCAGTACGGCGGCTATGGTGCCCCTCCGGGGCAAGCGCCCGCGCCAGGTTCACAGAAGAAGGCAGGCTCCAAGCTGCCGCTCATCGTCGGCGGCGGCGTCGCATTGCTGGTTCTCGTCGTGGGTGGCGCGTGGGCGGCGTATGCCTTCTTGTTCAAGGCGGATGGTCCGCGCGTGGCGGCGATCTTACCGCAATCGACAGAGGCCTATGTCGAGGTGCCGAACGTGAGAGCGGCTGCGCTCGCCATTGGCAAGGCTCGCCACCTGAAAGAAGATCCGTCGAAGGACGACGCTTGGGCGAAAGATCAGGCGGCGGTCGTCGCGCGATCGTTCGGCATCGACGAAACCACCGCCATCGCTCTGGCGCTCGCGCAACGCAGCTTCGGTGCGGGGGTCAGCGGCTTCCAGAGCCAACCCAAAGGCGCCTTCGTGCTCCAGTTCGACGCGACGAGTCCGGTGGAGAAACTCCTCGCGAGCCCGCGCTTCAAACAAGAAGGCGCCCTGGGCAGCAAAGGCAAGCGCTATAGCTTGGGTCCGAAGGCAGCTTCTGCCCCCGCGGGCGAAGGCTGGACGCGAGCGCTAGAAGAGATGCTGGATCGGGCGCAGACCGACACGCAGCTGAACCTGGGCTGGTGGGAGTCCGGCGGGGTGTTGGCGCTCGGCAGCCCCGAATTCTTGATGGCGATTGCAGCGGTGCAGGACGGTCAGCAGCCGCCGCTCGCCAAAGTCGATCGCTTCACACGCGCGATGGCCAAGAACCCCGGCGATGCCGTGCTGTTGGGCTGGCTCGACGGCGTGACCGTCAAGAACGAGCTGGCGAAGCAATCCGAGGTACAGTTGGCGCTGGCCGACGAGGGCGCCGTGCTGAGCGTCAGCGGCGACGAAGCGGGCGTGTTGACGCGTGTAGCGGGCACGCTCGTCGGTGCGGACATCGCCGCCACACCACTGTTCTTCGAGCCGGGAAAGTTGGACTACCCCGACAGCCTGCCCGCCGAGACCGTCGCCTACCTCGCGATGTCGACGAAAACTTCGCTGGACGGCGCAGGGCTCGAGCGCGAATTCATGGCCCTGGTCAAGCGCAAGGACGCGGGAGCCGAGGCCGACCTGCGCGCCGCGACCCAGCAGTTTCAGCAGATGACCGGTGTTTCGTTCGCCGACGCGCTCGGATCGATCGGGGACGAGATCGTGATCGCGGGTCTAGCGCCGAGCGACATGAAGGTTCAAGGGTTCGACCCCGAACAACTCAAGGGCGCCGGCGCCGTGATGGCGCTTCGCCTGAAGAACCCCGTCGTCGCCGAGAAGATCGTGACGCAGCTGCGGGACCAGGTGCTGGCGAAGGAAATGGGCAACCAGCTCACGGTGAAGGGCAAGGGCATGGTGGTGCAAACGCCGCTCGGACCAGACGTGGTGGTAGAAACGGCGTTCGTCGACGGACAGCTCGTGATCGCCGGTGGGGCGAAGCCGATGGTAGACAAGGCGCTCGCGGCACTGGCAGGAAGCGGCACGCGGCTCGGAGCCGATGAGGGTCATTCCGGTGTACGCGCGACCCTTCCAAAAGAAGCGAGCCAGCTGTTGTGGATCGACACCGGGCGCCTGATCGACCGAATGCTCGCCGGCAATCCCGCGCTCTCGGCCATGTCGAAACAGGCGGGCGTGTCGCTCGATCAGATTCAGCTGACCGGACCCAACCGCCTCACCACCAGCGCCGCCCTTACCCTGCGCGCGCAATCGCAGACCTGGGAGTTCGCGCTCGACAGCACCAACTTCGCACACGCCCTCGGCTTGGTCGGCGGCCTGGGAGCTTCGGCCTTCATGTCCGGGGCAAGCACTGCGCTCGCAGCCTCAGCCAGCGGGCTGCCCACGACACCGATCTCCGCGCCGGGCCTCGCCCCAGGCGCTGGCGGCGCCAGCTGCGACAAGGCGATTCAGTGCTGCAAGGTCCTGATGAGCAAGAGTGGACAGCCCGGTTCGAACTGCGACGCGCTGGCCATGGCGCCAGCCGCGTCGTGCGGGCAGGCCTACGAGGGCTACGCCCGCGCCGCGAAGGCCTTGGGCTCGAGCTGCGACTGACGAGACAACGAGCATGGGCTGGGCAACAGGGCACATCGCGAAGCTTCGTCTGGGACAGGCCGTGTCATTCCGCCCGCGCGGCAACTCGATGGCGCCCAAGATCGAATCGGGCCAACTCTGCACCGTCGAGCCAGTGCAACCAGACGAGCTCGCCGTGGGGGACATCGTCTTGTGTAAAGTGAACGGGAACGAGTACCTGCATTTGATCAAGGCGATACAGGGGCGGCGGTTCCAAATCGGGAACAACCGCGGCGGTATCAACGGCTGGGTCGGTTCGAACGCCGTGTTCGGCCGGCTCACGAAGGTCGAGCCGTAACCATGCTGCCGAGTGAGAGGGACGGCGAGCGGGCGGTCGAAGGCGTGACCGACAGGGTCCGCGGTGCGGTGGCGCGGGCGTCGGAGTCACTGATCGCTTCTTGCTCCGCGTGTTCGTCGAGCCCCTGCCCGACGAAATGCTCGAGACCCTGCTGGAGGCGGGTTGGAACGCCCAGGCGCGGCCTGCGCCAGCGAGCAGCGTCTCGGACTTGGATACCCTGGCCGAGCGAGCCGACGGGCTCGATCTCGGGCAGGTGCGCCCCCAACTGGCCGAAGCTATCCGCCGGCTGCGACGAGCAGGTATTCAGCTCAGCGATCGGCGCATCGTCAAGATTCAGCGGCTCGTGGCTGCGGCGGCGGTCCTGCGCAGCGCGAACGCGCCCTCGGGCGCGCACCTGTGGCCGGTCGTATTTGCCGTCCCCAGCCGCGAGCAACAGATCGTGGCGCGCGAGGTGCTGCGCGATCTGCTGCTGGAAAGCGTCTCGAGCTCACTGAATGCTGCCGCGGAGGAGGCATCGGCGGCACCAGCGGCGCGCGCGCGCGCGCCGCTTGTTGGGGACGATCCGGGGGCTGCTCGCAGATTCTGCAGCGGTGGATTGGCCCGCGCGGGCGGAAGCGACCTTGCGCGAGGTCGATGCGAGCTTCGACGCCGCATCGATCCCGGCCGAGCTCGAGCGCGAGCGCGATGTGCTGGTGCAGCGCTTCGGAGCAGCAGGGCCGCCAGCGCCCGCCGGCTAGGGCGCGGGTTCGGCGACCTTGCGACCCACGGCCAGCTCGAACGCCCGGATGAGCTGTGCCTCGTCGGCAGCGGAATTTTCGATCTCGCCGCTGGCGAGCGCCTTCGAGTCAGAATCCGCGTGCGGCGCAGGTGCGTGAGAGCTCCCTTTGTGGGTGGTGGTGGGCATCCGCCCACCGAGCGAAGGTGGCGGTATCCGTTATCCACGAGACCGGCGGTGACTGCTGCTAAAATGGCCGGTCTATGGGTCAGCGTGTACTCGGTTTTTTCGAAGAGGCAGATCGTCTGGGGGGGCTGGTAGCAAAGATGCGATTGGCCTCGCTGGCGCAGGTCACGTCCACCGAAGCGGCCAGTCGCGAGGATGCTCCCGAGCTGGTGCAACGGGTCGAAAAGGCCCTCGAGCAGCTGCGGGGCGAGTTCG
>JAICQQ010000051.1 GCA_025937785.1 Polyangiaceae bacterium | reverse complement strand
TGGCTCCCGCGAAATCGATCGTTTCGGAGTTCTATCGCCCGGCCCGCTCACACGTCCTCCTACTCTCCGCCTCGTGAGTCGCCCCACGCTGCGTAAGGAATGGACTTCCCGGGGGTGGACTCCTCCCGGGGTAGGTCTTGCTCTCGTCGTTGATGTATCTTCCTATTGCTCACCAACCGGCGCCTGCCGGTTTTGACGGGTGGGGGCAGCGGGGGCCAGCGGGGGGCCAGCGGGGGCCAGCTGGGGGGGGCGGCCTCAGACTTCGAACATCACCGGCGCCGGCAGGCTCTCGAGCGGCCTCGTCTCCGGCGCTGCCTTGCGGGCCAAGAGCGCGCGCGCTTCGGCGATGGCAGCGAGCGTGCTGGAGCCTTCCTCGCTGCGCTCCGAGAACACCTGGTTCGCGTCGAGGTCGCTCATCACACCCGTCGTTTCGAGCCCCTGGAGCAAATCGCTGCGCACGCCGGCCAGCACGACTCGCACCCCGCGCGCTCGCATCTGCTGCAGAAAGCGCTGCAGCTCGTGCATGCCGACGGCGTCCGGGTTTCGCAAGCGCTTCACCCGCAGCACGATCACTTCGGCGCCCGCGTCCACTCGCGATTCGCACCAGTCGAGGTGTTCGTCGAGAGCCAGGCTGGACCCGAAAAAAAGCTCCCCCTCGAGCCCGACGATCAGCAGCCGATCGTTGACGGGATCCTTCTCGCGGCGCTCGCGCACGATGCCCTCGCTGGTGATCACGAACTCGGTGCGGGTCATGCGCCCCGCGCGGGGCACCGCCAGCACGAACGAAAGCAGCACACCGATCAGGATGCAGAACTCGACGGAGATCCCGATCGCGGCGAGCGCCGTCGCCGCGACGATGAAGGCGTCGAAGCGCGTGGCCTTCAAGTGGAAAGGCAGCCCCTTCCAATCGATCATGCCGAACGCGGTCACGATCAGAATTCCCGCCAGCGCGGGGCGAGGAATGTACTGCGCGAAGGGCGCGAACAGCAGGGTGATCAATGCCACCGCCGCTGCCGACCACACCCCCGACCACTGGCTGTGCGCTCCGGCTTGCTGGTTGATGGCCGACCGCGTCAGCGAGCCGGAACCGGGAATTCCCCGGAAGAATGCGCTGGAAAGGTTGGCCAAACCTTCGCTCAGGCAGAGCTGGTTCAGGTCGAGCTTCTGGCCTGTTCTGGCGGCGATGTGCTTTGCCATCGCCAGCGCTTCGAGCAACCCTAGCGTTGCAATGGCGATCGCGCTTTCGCTGAGCGTGCCGAGGTATTCGTGCATCAGTACCGGCGGTTGGAAGTTGGGCAACGACGCAGGAATGTCACCGATCACCTTGACGCCCCGCGCCTCGAGGCCGAACGCATAGGCGGCGTAGCCCGAGGCGATCACTACCAACAACAGATCGGGCAACAGCGGCCATTTCAGCCGCTTCTTGATCACGCGCAGAACGATGACCGCCGCCATGGCGCTGAAGCCCATGGCCGCGCTTTCGACGTGGGTGTCGCCGTTCACCCAGGTGTGCCATGTTCTCTGCAGGAAATGGTCGTGTGGGCTACCCAGTCCCCTCCATCCGAACAGGTTTCGGGTTTGATCGAGGACCAGGAGCAGACTGGCCCCGGTGGTGAAGCCGATGATGACCGAGTGCGAAACGTAGCGTGTGAGGTCGCCCAGCTTGAACAAGGTGATGAGCATTTGAAACCCACCGACGAGCAGGCTCAACGTGATCGCACAGGCCAGCTTGTGCTCCGGCGGCACGGGCGCGAGCGCGCTCAGCACCGCAATGGACACCACGTTGGTGGGACCATTGATGAGCTGCTTCGAGGAAGCGAACAGCGCGCCCACAGCGGTCATCACGATGGCCGTGTATAGGCCGTGCGCCGCGGGAACCCCGGCGGCGATGGCATAGGCCATGGCCTGTGGAACTGCCACGCTCGCGACCGTGAGCCCGGCGAGGAAGTCCGCGCGCAAGGCGACGAACGAGTAATGGCGGAGTGACTCGATCGCCGGCACGCGGCGGTACACGAAGCGCAGCCACGCTTGCTGCGGCACGCGCTCCGACGCGGACGTGCGCGGCTGATTGTCGGCGGCCTGAGCGCCACCGAATCCATTCCCCTCGGTCAAGGCAAGTCACCTCGTAGCCGGCCGCGGTGGACGCCGTCAATGGCAATGCGCAGGGGACGATCGACGAGTGGGATCAACGAAAGGTTCGTAATGGGTGTTGGCTGCCGCGTCTACTTTTTTGCCTGGCCCCGAACGCACGCTGTGTGGAGCGTTAGCTCCGGATTCGCGTGCGGCCAGAAGTGCTGGCTGCCACTGGACAGCTCGAAAAATTTGATCGATCGCGGGCCTGACGATCACCCACGGTCGATCGAGAACCGATGCGTCGATGTAGTACCGGTGCGTCCTCGGGGCTTGGTCGTCGGCGCAGCAGCGGATACTCGGGGTCGCGGCATCCTGCTTGAAGCTCGCGGCTGTACCGCGTAGCATCGCGCCATGTGCCCAGGGAGTGTGACCGGCGCCAGGGCGACCCGCCTGGTCCGAGTTTTCGTGAGTACTGCCGTGCTGGCCTCCTGTCAGGTGGACGATCGAGCGCTGAGTCCCCCGGACACCGCGGCCAGCGCGAGCACCAGCCCCTCGAACGGCGGCACCGCTTCGAGTATCGACGGCGGCCCCAGTGGGAGCGGCGGGAGCGCCGGAAGTGGGGCGAGCGGCGGCAGCGCTAACGGCGGCGGCAGCGCTAACGGCGGCGGCAGCGCTAACGGCGGCGGCAGCGCTAACGGCAACGGCAACGGTAACACCAACGGCAACGCCACCAGCAACGGCAGCGGCGGGACGACGACGGGCGCGACCGCAAGCACAGGCTCGACCGGCGCTGGCTCGATGGGCGGCGCTGGTGCGACGGGCGGCGCTGGCTCGATGGGCGGCGCTGGCTCGATGGGCACCAACACGGCGAGCGCCGGTAACCTGGCCACCGCGACGTCGGGCGGTGGCGCCACCAGCTGCACCGCGCTCGGGGGGCAGTTCATCCTCGAGTCAGGCGTGCCGTTCGCCCAGGCGGTGTACACGTACAGCGACCACGTCAGCACGATCTGCATCGAGTCGGCGGCACCCGGTAAACTGTGCGCGTACGGCGTCGGTGCCGATTCGGACAACGGCGAGGAAGAATTCGGCAACTGGGGCGCCGGGGTCGGCTTCCGCCTCGCTCCCGAGGATGAGGAGGGCGCGCTGATCGAGCCGTTCGACGCCAGCGCACTCGGCATCGTCGGCGTGCGTTACCGCATCGAGTTTTCCGAAGCGAACCTCAACGTGCGCGTGGGCATGACGCACGTGAACACGAGCGAGATCACCTTCGAGGACGGTGCCTATGCTCACATCGGCGAAGGCATCGGCAACGAGGGCGACGTTTCCAGCGACACCGAGGTGACCCTCCTGTTCGAAGACATGAGGCTGCCGAGCTGGACGGACCTGGATGACGATCCCGAGACCGTCGACTCGGAGTTGTTCCCCTTCGATCCGACGCAGCTGCATTCCCTACAGTTCCAGGTCGTGACGCAGCCCGGAAGCGCCGCAGCTTACGACTTCTGCTTGTCCGAGTTCGAGTGGTTCGACTCCAACGGCAGCGTGGTGTCGCCTCCTTAGCTGGCGCCTGACATAGGCCTCACGGCAGGCCCACACGCGGCTGGGGCCCGGCACGCTTCGTGCTTCCTCGCGATCAGCGCGTTTCAGGCTTTCCCGCACTTGCTCCGCCCCGCGGATACTCTCAGGATGCTGGCGACCCGGAAACGCTGGAGGAAGAAATATCATGCAAGACTACGCGGACCATCGAACACGGCCGAGCGCCGTGAGCGAGAGCGAACTCGAATTGCTCCATGCCTGGTGGAGCGCGGCGAACTACCTCGCCGCCGGCATGATCTACCTGCAGGACAATCCGCTGCTGCACGAGCCGCTGCGTCCGGAACACATCAAGAAACGGCTGCTCGGCCATTGGGGCTCCAGCCCCGGCCTGGCATTCATGTACACGCACTTGAACCGACTGATCGTGCGCCATGACGTGAACGCCATCTTCCTGGCTGGGCCGGGACACGGAGCGCCAGGCGTGCTTGGCCCCGTCTACCTCGAGGGCACCTACTCGGAGGTGTATCCCGACATGGGTGAAGACGAAGAGGGCCTGCAGCAGTTCTTCAAGCAATTCTCGTTTCCAGGTGGCATCGGCAGCCACTGCACACCCGAAACGCCGGGATCGATCCACGAAGGTGGCGAGCTCGGGTACAGCATCTCGCATGCGTTCGGCGCCGCCTTCGACAACCCCGACCTGCTCGTGGCCGTGGCCGTGGGCGACGGCGAGTCCGAGACCGGACCGCTCGCGACGTCGTGGCACTCGAGCAAGTTTCTGAATCCGATCCGCGACGGCGCCGTCTTACCGATCCTGCATCTGAACGGTTACAAGATCAATAACCCCACCCTGCTCGCCCGCATCCCGAAGGAAGAGCTGGAACAGCTGATGCGAGGGTACGGTTGGACGCCGCACTTCGTCGAAGGGCACGAGCCGATGGCGATGCATCGCCAGATGGCGACGACGCTCGAGACCTGCTGGCAGGAAATCCGCGCAATCCAACGGGGCGCCCGCGACAGCGGCAAGGCCGTGCGCGGCCACTGGCCCATGATCGTGCTGAGGAGCCCCAAAGGCTGGACCGGTCCGGAGGCGGTGGACGGACACAAGATCGAAGGCTTCTGGCGCGCGCACCAAGTGCCGGTGGCCAACCTGCGCGAGAGCCCCGCGCACCTGGAGCAGGTCGAGCGCTGGCTCAAGAGCTACCACCCCGAACAGCTGTTCGACGATCACGGCCGGCTGCGCGCCGAGCTGAAACAGTTGGCACCGCGCGGCCAGCGGCGCATGAGCGCCAACCCACACGCCAACGGCGGTCTGCTCCGGCGACCGCTGCGCATGCCCGACTTCCGCGACTACGCGCAGGCCGTGAGCGCTCCGTGCCAGATCGAGGCTCCCAACACGCAACCCCTGGGGCAGCTCTTGCGCGACGTGCTGCAGAAGAACCCTACCAACTTCCGCGTCTTCGGCCCCGACGAGAACACCTCGAACAAGCTCGACGCCATCTATGCCGTCAGCAAGAAGCTCTGGCTGTGCGACTACTACCCCGAAGATCTCGACGGCGGCGAGCTATCACCCGACGGGCGCGTCCTCGAGATGCTCTCGGAGCACACTCTCGAAGGCTGGTACGAAGGGTACGTGCTCAGCGGACGCCACGGCTTCTTCTCGACCTACGAAGCGTTCGTGCACGTCATCGATTCGATGGTGAATCAGCACGCGAAATGGCTCGCCATTTGCGAGACGATCCCCTGGCGCGCTCAGGTTTCTTCGCTCAACTTGCTGATCACTTCCACCGTGTGGCGCCAGGACCACAACGGCTTCACCCATCAAGACCCGGGGTTTCTCGACGTGGTGGTGAACAAAAACCCCCACGTCACGCGCATCTATCTGCCGCCGGACGTCAACACGCTGCTCTCCGTTGCCGACCACTGCCTGCGCAGCCACAACAACATCAACGTGATCGTAGCCGACAAGCAAGCGCACTTGCAGTACCTCGACATGGACGCTGCCATCAAGCACTGCACCAAGGGTTTGGGCATCTGGGATTGGGCGAGCAGCGACCAAGGCGGTGAGCCGGACGCGGTCATGGTGGGCTGCGGCGATATTCCGACGCAGGAAGCGCTGGCGGCCACGGCGCTGTTACGAGAGCACTTCCCAGACCTCAAGCTGCGCTTCATCAACGTCGTCGATCTGTTCAAATTGCAGAATGCAGGCGAGCACCCGCACGGGCTCTCTGACCGTGACTTCGACGGCCTGTTCACCAAGAACAAACCCATCATCTTCGCATTTCACGGCTA
This sequence comes from Polyangiaceae bacterium, assembly GCA_025937785.1. GTDB lineage: Bacteria > Myxococcota_A > Polyangia > Polyangiales > Polyangiaceae > JAICQQ01. Next base: position 37,303 of record JAICQQ010000051.1, on the reverse strand, counting down.
CCCGTGGCTGATTCACCGCCTGACGTACCGCCGCACCAACCACGAGAATTTGCACGTACGCGGCTACAAAGAGAAGGGCAACATCAACACCCCCCTCGAACTCGCCATCAATAACCAGATCGATCGTTTCAGCCTGGCCATCGACGTCATCGACCGCATCGACCGCCTGCAAGCGAGCGCGGCCCACGTGAAGCAGAAGCTGCTCGATCTGCAGATCGAATGCCGCCACTACGCCTACCAGCACGGGACCGACAAGCCCGAAGTGCGCGATTGGCGCTGGCCCTATTGAGGCGGACTCCGACTTTTTCTTCGCTCTGTCAGCGGCTGAGCAAGGCCACGTCCGCCGACCGACCAACAGCAACGGCTTTGGACCTCCCCGCAGTTCCGTGAACACAGCACAATTTCAGTCAGGCGCAGTGATACCAGTGCGGCTGCTGCGCGCGGTTGTGTTGACTCATGGAGTGCTCACAAATTTGTAACCGCGCGGTGGCGAAGTACGCCACGAACGGTTTGTGCAAACGGAGGGCGAGTTGCGCAACGGCAGGTGCACAACTCGTGCAGTGCACGCTCCGGAAACACTCTCGGACAGCAGAAATATTGCGTGCGGGCTGGCGCAAGGTGCGCAGGTTCGCTACCTCGCCGAATGACCCCCGCAGCGCCGCCATGCTTGAAGCGGCTCTGTAATCGACCTGCTCGGCGCGCCGCCGCGACCGCCCCGGATTCGCACGCTCCGCCCGGGTGAATTCGACGCGGGGCGGCTGGCATGCGAGCTGCAGCGAGGGGCTTCGTGCCTCGCACCGTGAGTGGGTCGGGCATACGCACGTATCGCACACTCGCTCCCAACGACCTCATGAAGCTCGCAAGTGGTACTCGCCTCGGAGGGAACGAGCTCGTGCTCCGCGTCGGGCGGGGTGGCATGGCCAGCGTCTGGCTGGCGCGCGAACGCCACGCCCAGTCGGACGCCGATCGCCTGATCGCGCTCAAGATCATGCGCCCCGATCTGACGACGGAGCCTGAGTTCGTCAGCATGTTCATGGACGAGGTGCGCTTGTGCCGGGCGGTGCGTCACCCCAACGTGATCGATGTCTACGACGTCGGGCACGAGCAGGGTGTGATGTGGATGGCGATGGAGTGGGTGGACGGCGATTCGCTCCACGCCGTGTACAACGAAGCCAACAAGCGCCAGCCTATCCCGCTAGAGATCGCGGTTCGCATCGTCGCCGACGCTGCAGCGGGCCTGCACGCCGCCCACGGGCTGCGCGCAGACGACGGTTCGCTGGTGAACCTGGTGCACCGCGACGTGTCGCCGCACAACATCCTGATCGCGATCGATGGGCGCATCAAGCTCGCTGACTTCGGCATCGCGAAGGCCATCGACAGGGTTTCGGAGAAGACCCGTACCGGCCACCTCAAAGGGAAGTTCGGCTACATGTCCCCAGAGCAAGCGCTGGGGACCGCCGTGGACCGGCGCAGCGACGTATTCTCGCTCGGCATCGTGCTCTACGAACTGACGACGGGACGCCGCTTGTTCAAGGGCAAGCACGAAGTGCACACACTCGAGTTGGTCCTGAACGGAGATATCCCGCGCCCTTCGGCGGTGCACGCCGGGTATCCTCCGTTACTCGAAGACATCGTGATGAAGGCCCTGCAACGCAGCGCGGAGCTCCGTCACCCGACCGCTGCCGCCTTCGAAGCAGAACTCCGCGAGTTCCTGAGCACGGAGCGCGTCTTGGTGCCGCCGTCGGGTGTCGCCCGCCTGCTGACGCGCGTGATGGGACCGACGTTGGAGCAACGCCAGAAGGCGGTGCAGAAAGCCCTGCAAGAGCTGGCGCGCGCGGAAGAGACGCTGGCGGCTCCCGTGGCGGCTGCCCCTGCATCCGAGCGCAGCCTCAAAGGTTCCGAATCGCCTCCGTTCGCCGACGAAACGGGGACCAGCGGCATCTCGTCGTTGTCGCAGGTCGGACCCGCCGTGCAGACATGGCGCCCGAGTTCGACCGGGAGTCAGCGGCTCCCCGTCTTGCTGCTGGGGCTGGCGGCGATGCTCTGCACCGCGTACTTCGTGTATCGGAGCCGCGCCGGCAGCCACGACATGTCCTTGCCCGCCGTGTCGGCAGACGCGGCGCCCGCCGAACCTCGACCCGACGCTCTGGAACACCCGACATCGCCTGCGCGAACACCCGACAACGGCCATATCCCGCTGATCAAGGTGGAAGACCTGCGTGTCGACGAGCCAGGGAACGACGCCTCGCAGGCTCAGCCCGCCGCCACGACCTCGACGCCTGCGTCAGGAATTGCCAGCGCGGCTCCCCGCGCACCCGGCACGCCGGCGCCGGGCGACGGCCACGACGCATCCGAGGCGCCTTGAGGCCAGCCTGCCGAGCGGCCGTGCTACCCGCTCGTCGCCCGTTCGAGCAGCGCGCTGACCGCCTGGCTCAGCGCGCGCATCGCGGCCTCGTCGGCGCGATCGATCTCGATGCCCCAGATCCCCGTTACGTGCGTCATATGGCGCACGACCGCCGCCACCTCCATCACGGGCGCCTCGGGTAGGGCGATGCGCACCGTGAGCTTCTGGCCAACGCCGAAGCCGTCGAACGGCGACTCGAGCAAGAGTCCGAGGCCTGCCACGCTGATGTCGACGACACGAGCGCGCTCGTAGACGATACCTTCGACCACGGACACGTCGACGCCATAGTCCGAGGTTGGGTGTACGCGCACATGGCGACGGCGATCCTCTGGTCCGCTCATCGTTCCAAGGTACCACGGGTCCGCGCCGTCCTGAAGCACCACCGCGCCCCGCCTGCGACGCGGCGCGCCACCGCGCTCGCTCGCGACCGCGCTCAGCCTCGGTCCGGGCGACCTTCGAACACTGGGTGCACGGGTACGGTGGGCGGCACGCTGCCGCGAGTGGTCGCTTGCACACCGATCGCGGCGAGCACCCGCTCCAAGATCCGGAAGAAGCGCAAGTAGTCCAAGGCCCCGTTGGTCCAACCGGTGGTGATGCAATAGTGCGTCAGGTGCGGACCACGGTGGTGGTGCTGATGGTGGGGTGACGAGAGCACGATGCCGAGCCGCTGCAGCCAGCGCACGACTCGGGGCGGGTGGTCCATGTGGGACCACTTGTGGATTTGCGAGTTGGAGTAGCTGCCCATGAACAGACCCGTCATCCACGACAGCGCCCAGGGGTTGTCTACCCACAAGAGCGCCGTAGCGTGCACCGGCGCACTGAACAAGCAAACGTCGCCGTTGGTCTCGATCCAGTCGTGCCGCGTGATCGCCTTGGGGTCGGAATGGTGTTCGCGGAACGTCCGCACGAACGCGCCGAACAGCGGCATGGTCGGGCTGCCATAGGTGTCCGCCGCCCAGTGAACCCCGCCAGAAATGGCATCCGAAGCGATGAGCCCCAGCAGCAGAAACGCGAGCGGGGTCCACACCGTGCCCGGCGGACACGCACGAAAGGCTAGATAAGCCGTGGTGACGAACAACCCGCCGGCGACGAAGATGGCGCTGAACTCGAAGACTCGGCGCGGCGGCAGTAGGCGTGCTCGACGACGCTCACGCATGGGGCCTCGCTCTCGGCGCGAACCACCCAGGGCGGCGGTGCCCGACCCGGGAGGACACCGGCGAGCACCCGCTGGCGAGCTTCAGGGGCGCGGTCGCAGGGCTACGCATAGCAGACGATAGTCGCGCAGACCCTCCCGGACGGCAAGTGTCACGGGCCTTTTTTGGGGGGATCGCCGTTGTGTGTGCCGCACACACCACTATGAATCTGCCACCATGCGTGGGGAACCGAGCTCGAAGCTCGAAGCCGTGGGAAACCAGAGGCGAGCGAGCTGACGCGCGGGGCGATCCGCCGGCGCTGGCGAGGAGAACCAGACACTCGTCACGTGCTGCAGCCCAAACAGCAAGCGCCGTTCGGGCGCGCGCAGCCAGTGCTCGGCGAACACGCTGCTGCGTTCGTTCACGAGCTGCCGGGCGAGTGGTGCCACCGGTGCCGCGATGTGACACTGCGCGCCGCCGTGGACCAAGCCGACCACCCGCAGGTTGGCGCCGACTAGCGGTGCCCCCGAATCCCCCGGCCGGGCGGAGATGCTGGTGAACAGCGCATTCGGTACTTGCGGCAACGAGGGGCAGCGGTCCAACTTCTTCACACGCGCGAGTTGCGGCTTGTTCCCCCGATCAGCCCGGCCGACGAACATGAGCCGATCGCCGACGGCGGGTACTCGTTCGGAGAGTACGAGCGGGACCACGGGCAGCGGCTCGGCCAGGCGCAGCAGCGCCAGGTCCGTGTCGCGATCGATGCGATCGAGACGCGCCACTAGGGTCTGCCCCGCGGGCAGCCGCACGCTGACGCTTCGCTTCGGGTAGGGAATGCAATGCGCCGCCGTCACCACCAGGTTCGGCGCCTCGGCGACGAAGCCCGCGCACGACTCGCCGAGCACCAGCAGCGTCGCGCGCGCGACCTCGGCCCGATACTCCAGCAGGCGGCGCTCGTCTTCGGCGGCGCTACGCTGCTCGGTCGGAGCCTTGCGGCTGGGCGCCTGCTGGTTCGGTGACTTCCGCGGGCGCTCCGGGGCTGCCTCGCCGCGAGCGTGTATCAGGGAGCAAATCCCCGCGATCGCGATCACGAGCAGCCTGTTGCGCACGCCAAAAGAATAGGGCCGCGCAGGCACGCTGCCAAGTCGGGCCCGGCGCGCGCAGCCCGAGCCGAGGCTCAGTCCGCTGCGGGAGGCTCGATCGCGAACACGATGCGCACCCGACGCTGCACCGCCAGCTGGCCGCCTTCGACAGGTACCCGGCTGAGCTCTGCCTTGTCGAAACGCCGCGACGCCGCGGCGGGCGCCACGACCCCTCCGCCCTCTTCATCCATGACAGAAACCACGCGCCCTAGCTTCACGCCCGCGAGCTTCGCGAGTTCACCGGCTTGCTTACGCGCGTCTTCGATCGCCTCGGCTCGCGACTTGCTGGCGAGGGGCTCCGGGTCGTCGATATCGAAAGACACACCCCATGCTTGGTTCGCTCCCGCCTCCACCGCCCGGCTCAACACGTCCCCGACGGTGTCGATCTGGCGCACGGTGATGTGCAGCATGTTGGAGACTCGATAGACCAGGACTGGCCCCGGGCGTTGCGGCACGGGGGGCGCGACCGGGGGCGTGGGCGCCGGGGCCGGCGCTGCGCCCGCCACCTTGGGTGCGCGCGCGGGGGCGGCCTCGGCGACCATGGGCTGCATCATCTCCTGGGCGACCGGCGCATCGGGAGCCTCGCGGCGAAAGCCCATCGGCTCCGTGTAGCCATGCCGCGGATCGATCTGCTCGGAGTGAATGTTGAAGTCGCGGGTCTGCATGTCTTCGGGCTTTACACCCACCGCCTTCAGCGCCTCGATCAGCTGGGCCATCCGCTCGTTGGCAGCGGCGATCGCGGTTTTCGGATCGGGCGCCCGTGCTTCGACCCCGAGCTGCAGATTGGCAATGTCAGGCTTACCATATGCTTCACCTTGCCCGACCACGACGATCGCGTCGTGCGGCACCATGGGTGAGCCAGGAACCAACTCGGCTCGCATGCAAGCGGGGAACACGAGAGCACTCACGAGAGCAAGAGATCCAAGGGAACGGGACATGCGGTTCGGCATCCTTTCAAGAGCGTGCCGACGACTTTTGGTACAGACGTCAGCGACGTCAAGCTCAACGCGGACCCGCGCCGACGCTTACAGATCCTCGCAAGGACGCGCGCCAATCGGATACCCGGCCAGGTTTCTGAGCGAGGCGCGACGCCTCGGTCAAAAACGAGACCGTCGCCCTTATTCAGCCTGCCCGCCGCAAATCCGCGCCGGCGCGAGCGGGCATGGTTGGGTGTGCGGGCGGAGTTGGCCTGCTCCCCCATCCTCCCCTGCGGCCAACTCCGCCCCTATTTCCCGACCGGCGCTGGTGAGCGCGTGCGAGTCGGGGTTACCCGGGACGCCGGCATCGTGGATGGTATGCTGCCGCGAACATGCCGGACGTCGTGGGTTCGAGCTCCGAGCAGGCGCTTACACGTGTGGCTGACCTGTGGCAGCAGGAGCGCCTGGCGGTGCGGCGCCAGACGCAGGAGCTGCGCGACACCCTCGCCTTCCCCGAGCGCGTCCGGCGCGGGCTCGCGCTCGCGAACCTGCGCTACGAAAACACCGAAGCCGCGGGGGGCCAGCATTGCCAGCTGTGGTTTCACCTCGAGCGGCCGGGTGCGCTCGACGGCGCCCAGATCGGCGTGGGTGACCCCGTGGTGCTGTGGTCAGCGGCTCGCACGGCGCGCCAGACCGGCGTGGTCGGGCGCACCGGGACGACTCGCATCAGCGTCGTGGTCGACCACGGCTATGCCGCCTTCGTCGAGGACGATGCCATCCAGCTCGACCTCGAACCCGACGAGGCGACGTTCGATCGAGGTGAGGCAGCGCTTCGCCGCTTCTCGACCGACTCCAAGCTGGCGACGCTCCGTGAACTGCTGTTCGGTGACGCCGAGCCCAGCTTCGGTCCCCGCCCCGAACTGCAGGTCAAGGACGAGCGCTTGAACCAGAGCCAGCGCGAAGCGGTGAGCTTGGCGCTCGCGGCGGAGCAAGTCGCGCTGATCCACGGCCCCCCCGGCACCGGGAAGACGCGCACGCTGGTAGAGGTGGTGCGCCAGCACCTCGCCCTCGGCAAGAGCGTGCTCGTCACGGCCGCCAGCAACACCGCCGTGGATCATCTCACACGCCAGCTGATCGCCCTGGGCGTGAAGCCGCTCAGGCTCGGGCACCCCACGCGCGTGGCCGAAGATCTGCGCGAGCGCACCCTGGAGACCCTGATGCAAGCCACCGAAGAGTACCGTTTGGCTCGGCAGTGGCAGCACGAGGCGCGGGCCCTGCACGAACGACACCACAAGCAGAAGGCGCGGTCGGCGCGGACGCTGCCGCGCAGCGACTGGCGGATTCGAGCGAATCAGCTGAACGCAGACGCTCGGCGCAGTCTGAAAGAGGCGCGGGCGAAGGTGCTCCGGCGCACGCGCGTCGTGTGCACCACCGCGGCGGGGACGGACTCGAAGCTCATCGGCGATACCCTCTACGATGTCGTGATCCTGGACGAAGCGACGCAGGCCCCCGATCCCATCGCGCTCGCCGCGCTCTGCCGAGGAAAACGTGCCGTGCTGGCGGGCGACCCGTGCCAGCTGCCGCCGACGGTGGTCGACGGCGAGGCCGCGCGCGCAGGGCTCGCCTCGACCCTGTTCGAACGAGCCAGCCGCCGCTGGAGCGCAGGGGCGACCCACATGCTCACGGTCCAGTACCGCATGCACGCGCTGTTGATGAGCTTTCCCTCGGCGAGCATGTATCATGGCCGGCTCGAGGCCGACCCCAACGTTGCAGCCCGTCAGCTCGACGATCTACCTGGCGTGGCGCCGGACCCCGCGCGCCGGGCGCCCTGGACGCTCGTCGACACCTCCGGAACCGGCTGGGAGGAGGGCCTCGAACCCGAATCGCGCAGCACGTTCAACCGCGAGCTCGCCGAACGCACCGCGGGCGAAGTGCGTCGCTTGCTCGATCGAGGCGTGAGCGCCGCGGACATCGCTGCCATCACGCCCTACGGCGCTCAGGTGCGGCTGCTGCGGGGGCTGCTCCGCGACGCCCTCGCCCAGGGCCTCGAGATTGGCACTGTCGACGGCTTCCAGGGGCGCGAAAAGGAAGCCGTCGTCGTCGATCTGGTGCGCTCGAACGCGGAGGGCGCCCTCGGCTTCCTCAACGACATCCGTCGCACGAACGTGGCGCTCACCCGCGCCAAGCGCTGCCTCGTCGTGGTGTGCGACGGCAGCACCCTCGGACAGCACCCCTACTATCGGGCCTTGGTCGAAGCCGCGGAGGCGGCCGGCGTTTGGGAGTCCTGCTTTTGAGCAACCCTTACGCTTCCTAGGTCCCGCGCCGGAGGGCTTGCGCGTGCGGCCAGTCTTGTTCCACCGCTGTGCGGTTCACCACGCGCGGTCGATCGGTGGGGGCGATCCAGCCGGCGTCGATCACGTAGCGCGTCAGCGACACGGCCTCGCGGATGTGAAGCTTCCTGAAGATGTTACGGCGGTGGTTGCTGACGGTCTTCTCGCTCAAGCGCAGCTTCGTGGCGATCGCCCGCGAAGTCTGGCCCTTGGCCACGAGGATTGCGACCTCGCGCTCTCGCGCCGACAGCTGTCCTTCCCCGCGGCGGCGCAGAACACCCGAAAGACAACGCTGGATCTCTTCGTCGAAGAACACGTCGCCCGTCTTCGCGTGCCGGATGCACTTGTGCAAATCTGCGAGCGACGACAGCGGCGTCACCAGGCCCACGAGGCCACGCTTGATCACGGCGTCTACCAGATCCTGGGTCGGCTTGGTCATCAACGCCACGCCGGCGCCGGGGGTGGGCAGCCCCTCCAAGTTGTGGAGATCTTCGAATGATCCGATCTCGCACAGCAGCACCTCCGCTCGTGGCACCGTCTCGCGGACGGCGAGCTCGGCGGCGTCGAGCACGAGCGTGTGTTCGCTGAACGCGAGCGCAACCCCCAAGGCTTCAATCATCAAGGGCGTGCGCCCGATCAGCAAAAGAGAAACGGAACCTTCTTCGCGAAGCATGGTGTACCTGCCGCCGGTCAGCAGAGCGCGAGCATCGCCCCCTTGCTTCGAGCTTGGGACAATTCTTCCCGAAGGGCGAGCCCCAATGCGCATAACTCACTTGGTGAGGGTGAGTTGGCCCCCCCAGGGTAGCCTGAGCCCAATGCCCTAATGTGGGACCTTGCGGCTTGCTTTGCGGCCCAACCTTGCCGGCAGCCGAGTCAGTCGGACGCCAGGCAGCGGGGGTCGAGTCGTATCTACCTCGAGCTCAGCCGCGCATGGCTTCGATGGGCGAGGTCCGCGCCGCGCGCACGGCAGGGAAGAAGCCGCCGAGGATGCCCATCACGCCACCCGCCACCGCCGAGCCGACCAGGATCCCCACGCTGGGCGTGAACGAGAACGTGATCTCTTGCCACGTCGCGAAGTTCATCATCGAGAAACTGACGAAGCTCATCAGCAGCGACGCGCTCGCGCCCAGCACCCCACCGATCAGCGCCAGCAAGGTGGACTCGAACATGAACGACACCAGCACGCTCAAGCGCGAGAAACCCAGCGCCTGCAGCGTGCCAATCTCTTTCACGCGCTGAGACACCGCACCATACATGGTGATCATGGCCCCGATCATCGCTCCGATGGAGAAGAACACCGCGACCGTGATACCGAGCGCCGAAATGAAGATGGACGTGCCTTCAGACTGCTTCTCGTAGTAGGCGTTCTCGCGGAAGGACTCCAGACCGAGCTGCTTGTCGTTCTCGACCGTGGCACGAAAGCCGTCGAACTTGCTCGCGGACTCCAGCTGCACGGTCACCGACGAATACAGCCCTTCGCGCCCGAAGGAGCTGCGCACGGTGTCGATGTCGGTCCACACCTCCGATTCGAAGGAGGAGCCGCCGGACTCGAACGCTCCCACGATCTTGACGCGCCGGTTCTTCTTGATCTCGAAGTCGGAGCCCACCGACAGGCCCTCGAAACGTCCGAGCATGCCCAACCCCACCATGGCCTCGTCGGTGCCCGGCTGGGGCGGACGCCCTTCGACCAAGCGCACGTCGGGACGCAGCGCCAGCGACGCCGGTTCGATCCCGCGCACCTGAACGTTCGAGAACTGTCCCTCGCCGTCGATCTTGTTCATCGCGATCACCACGACGACCTCACCGGCCCCGAGCGGCGCTCCAGCGCCGTCGCGCTTCACCCCCGGCGCGGCCAAGATCAAGCCCTTGTACTTGGTCTCGATGCTGCTGGAGAGCTCGTTTTCGCTGCCTTTGCGCAGCACCAGGCTCTTGTCGGCCGCGCCCGCGCTGACCATGGTTCGGCGGATGCCCTGCGCCAGCATCAAGCTCGACGAGAGCACGAAAACCACGAGCGCGATGCCGCCCGCGGTGGCGAAGGTGGTCGCCTTTCGCACGAACAAACTGCGAACGTTGTACGCCAGGGGGACCAACATGCGCCTACCCTACCCTTCTGAGTGAATCGACCACGTTGAGCTTCGCTGCGCGATAGGCAGGCAACCCCGCCGCGAGAAACCCCAAGAGCAGGCTGAGCACCAAAGCAGTGACGATGGTGCCGAGCTCGATGCGGAAGTAGGGGAAAAACCCGCCCATGTTCTCTTCGATGAAGCGGCCCACGCCCTGTTCTACCAGCGGGTAAGCGAGCCCTACACCGAACAACCCACCCAGGGTACCGATGAACATTGCTTCGCCGAACACGAAGCCAGCGATGTGTTTGGGCAGAAAGCCAATCGCGCGCATCACGCCGTATTCGTGGGTGCGTTCTCGTACGCCCATGGCGATCGTATTACCCAGGATCAACAGCATGATCACCATGATCACCCCGCTCACCAGGTCTAGCGCCTTCAGCACGGTCGAGACCATGCCCAAGAACGAGGTGTTCAACGCGCGCTCGCTCTGGCTCAGGGTTTGAATGTCGCGCTCTTCGAAATGGCGGTCGATGGCAGTGGAGATGTTGGCAGCCTGGCTCGGGTCTTGAATCCGGCTCACGATCCAACCGATCTTGTCTTTCATCCGCTGCGGGATGGCGTCGTTCATGTAGTCGTAGTGGAAGAACAGCGTCGATCGATCGATACTTCGCCGCTTGGCCGTGTAGATGCCGGAGATGACGAACTCCCAGTCGCCGGGATAGATGGTGCCCTGCAGCCTGATACGATCGCCCACCTTCCAGCCGAGTTTCTTGGCCAGCACATCGCCCACGATCGCCCCCTTCTTGGTCTCGCGCCAGCTCTGCGTCTCACTCGAATTGACGACGATCTCGTCATAGACATCGAAGAACGTCTCCGTCTGCACCGCAATCGTCGCGAAGAACTCGTTCGGGTGCTTTGCGTCTTTGGCTCCGAACCAACTCGCGTACATCGACTTGGTGACGCCCGGCACCTGCAAGATCTCTTGCCCGTACCTGAGCGGCATCGTCATGATGAAGCTGACCTTGTGGCGCGTCGCCACGCGGTCTTGCGCGGCGTACTTCGCGGCAGACGTCCACGAGACCAGCACAGTCTGCAGCAGCACGAAGGTCAAAATGGCGATGCCGACCCCGACGATGGTCAGGGTATTGCGAAACTTGTTGCGCGCGACGTTGCGCACTCCGATCGAAGAAAGCCGCATGGTCAGTCCCTCATCGGTGGGCGGCCGGGGCGTGCGACTCGAGCAAGCGTCCCTTGTCGAGGTGGTGCACCTTCTTGGCGCGTTCGGCCGCCGCGGGGTCGTGCGTGACCATCAGGATGCTCTTATTGAACTCCTTGTTCAACTTCTCCAGTAGCGCCAGGATTTCGTCGGCGCTGTGCCGGTCGAGGTCGCCAGTGGGCTCGTCGGCGACGATCAGCTTGGGGTCTCCGACGATGGCTCGGGCGATGGTGACCCGCTGCTCTTGACCACCGGAGAGTTGACGAGGGTAGTGCGAGCTGCGCCCCTCGAGGCCCACGACCCTGAGCGCCGTCTCCGCCCGCTTCTTGCGCTCGCTGGCGGGCAGGTCCGTGAGCAACAGCGGTAGCTCCACGTTCTCGAGCGCGGTGAGCACCGGCATCATGTTGTAGGTCTGGAAGATGAAACCGATGTTGCCCGCTCGCCAACGCGCACGACGGTTGTCGTTCATCTGAGTCAGTTCGGAGCCGGCGACGTTCACCTGACCGGCGCTCGCCGTGTCCAAGCCGGCGATGATATTGAGCAGGGTGCTCTTTCCCGAACCGCTCGGCCCCATCAAGGCTTCGAAGGACCCCTCTTCGATATCGAGGTCGAGGTCGGACAGCACCTCGAGCTTCTCTTTCGCGCGGTAGTACGACTTGCTCACCTTCCTGAGCTCGATGATGTGGCCCGCCTTCTTCCCACCGTTCTCCTGCTCGCCGCTCATTTTTGTTCTTTCTCCTTCACGCGTTGCCCGTCTTTGAGAAGTTCGCCTGGCGCGGCCACCACGCGCGTGCCCTGCGCGGGCCCTTGGATGAGCTCGAAGCCGCCGCCGAACGGCTTGCCGATCTTGACCGGAACCATCCGGACCTTGTCGCCCTCGAGCACGAACACGACCTTGGTGCCGGAGCGTTCGGTGACGGCGTTCCCCGGCAGCACCTTCTTCGGGGGTTCCTTGACCGCCTTCGCGTCCAGCTCGTTCGACAGAAAGCTCACGCGCGCGGACATCTCCGGCAGCACGCCCTCCATGTCGTCCACGAAGCCCACGCGCACCATCACCGTGGCCTTGGCACGGTCGACCTTCGGGGTGATCTGCTGGACCTTGCCGCGGAAACGGCGATCCGGGTAAGCGTCGAGCACGATCTCGGCAGGACCGCCCACCTTCACCAAGTGCAGGCGAGCTTCGGGCACGTCGGCTTCCACGACGTTGGTCGAAAAGTCCGCCAGCTCGAAGCCACCCATGTCGACGCTGATGCCGGGGGGCTGTGGCCCGATGTACTCGCCGAGCTGGGGGGGCTTGTTCATCACGGTGCCGCTGATCGGCGCCACGATGGTCAGGTTACCCTTGCCGACCTTCAGCGCCGCCGCCTCCGCCGCGAGCGCGCCAGCTTCGGCGCGCGCCGCCTTGGCAGCCACTTCTGCTGCGGCAATCGCCTGCTCCAAGGACTTGGTCCGAGCCTCCAGATCGTCGGCGACCCCCGCGGCGCTCACCCCCTGCTGCGCGAGGCGTCGCTCGCGAGTCGCCTGGATCTTGTTCTCGTTCAACTCGGCGTGGCGCGTCTTGACCGTGGCCTCGGCGCTCTGGGCGCGCGCGCTGGCCGCGGCCACCCGGCTGTGGGCCGCGCGCAACGCCGCGTCCTCGTCGCGCGGGTCGAGCTCGCACAGAACGTCGCCCGCCTTCACGTGGTCGCCCTGCGCGACGAAGACCTTGGCGATCCTGCCGGGGACCTTCGAGGCAACCTCGCTCGTCGTCTGGGGCACGATGTAGCCCGTCGCGGTCAAGCTCACCTGGGCTTGGGCCGGCGAGACCATCACGATCTCGGTCACTTCGATCTCGGTCTTGAAGACCTGCCCTTCCAGGTAGGGCAGCCCGTAGGCGTAGCCAGCGAATGCGGCTCCTCCCAAGAGCAGCAGTGTCAGCAACACCTTTGGCCAGCGCGCACGGCGTGGCTCACCGCGATCGATGCGTAACGACGCCAAGTCTGAAGAAAGCTGATCCGCCATGCGGGCTACCGTGGAGCGCCGGAGTCTGTTTCACGACGCTCCGGGGTGCAACCGCGCGGCACACAGGCTCGCGGGCCCGCACACTCAACCACGAGGGCAGCCAGCCTTTCAAGCGTCCGCGGACGCGGGCGACGCTCGGCACAGCAAAGCCGACCCACGGCAAGGTTCTGTCGCGCGGGAATGAAGGCAGGGTTCGACTGTTGACGACGTCGATCGTCTCGAGCGACCACGAGTCCACGCCGCCGCACCGAGCAAATCTTCTTGAGATTCCCAGCGGCTACGACTATCGCCGCAGCGCTTCACGTCGCACCGACCCAACCGTACAGGACAGCCACCCGATGACATCTCGACCTTCTCTGCACCCCGTACTCATGGTGGTCCCCGTGGTGGGGGTGCTGCTGGCGTATCGCATGGGCTTTGCCCGCGACCAGATCATCACGGGGGCTGCGTTGGCGGTACCGCTGGCGCTCGCTGGCTGGGCATTCGTCCGAGCCAACGAACTGGGTGATCGCGCGCGGCGCTGGGCCCTCCTCTCGCTGTTCGCGGTCGCGCTCGCGTCCGAGATTTCTACCTGGCGCGCGGTGCTACCCCCCACCCCCATCCATGCAGCCGCGCTCTCGACGACTCGCCCCGACGCCGAGCTCACGCTGCCCAGCGGCGCCACGAACTTCTTCGTCGAGCTCGCCTCCCCCAGCGCTGGCGACGACGCCGAAGGCAAGGTCTCCGTCGTGCTCGAGCGCGACCACGCCAAGCGGACGCTCGCGGCCGAGTTCCACAATCACGTCGTGACCACGGGCCGCGGCTCCAACCAGTCCGTGCACGACAGCGAACGCTACCACCTGAGCCTGCCCGGCGCGGGTCCGATCCGTGCCCACCTCGACAGCGCGAGCGGCAGCATGGGCCGGCAGATCCAGCTCGCCCTGTTCGACGATCCGCTCTGGGCACGCGCGCTCGTCGGCGTGATGCTCGCGGGCCTCGGCGTCAGCCTCTGGCTGGCGGGTTCGCGTCTGGTGAGCTTCGCCGGCTTTGCCCCCGTGCTCGGCGTGGTGGCCGCCTACGGCTGGTATCTGCCGCTGCATCTCGGCAAGAGCGACCGCACGAGCTCCCTCTTCGGCGTGATCATCGTCGCGATCGCCCTCGGCGGTCTCGGCACCCTGCTCGCGCAAGGCCTGCTCCGCAAGCTCTGGCCAGCGCCGCGACGCGCAACTGCGGCCGGCACGTAGCGAGCGTGGTCGCCGAGTCGAAAGCGAGCAAACGCAGCGCAACGGTGAGCAAAAAGCTGCCCGACTCGCGGCCGACACCGCACGGGGAGCCTGCACTCACGGGTTCTGCTCGAACCGCGCGCTGGCTTGCTGTAGGTTCTGGGCCGTGGCCAGACTCGCACGCATCCGCGCCTTGGGTTTGCTCTTGGGAGTGTCGGGCTGTGGCTCGGACTCGGGCGGTGACGATGTGCCGATTCCGGTACCGGACACGTTCCGCGCCTATTTCGTGACAGGCGACGTGTGTATGCCGACGAACGTCGCAACCGGCTCGACGGGTCCGGATACAGCACCCGGCTATCCGATCCGCTTCGACGTGTGCACGCACCGCTGCATCACCCTCGATCGCAGCACGGCCAGCATTCAGACGAGCTTTCTGTGCGCTGCGGGGCAGTGCAGCATGATGATGATGGCGAGCGCACAAGCCACCCGCGTGCAGGCGGAAAAGAACTGCGATGGTCGCGAGCTGCCGAACCCGCCGGCAGGTGAATGCCGGCTCGAGTCGTTCACGTTTTCGAACCTGGACCCGCCGTGCTGCCTCGACGGCAACAACTACGTGCAGGGAAACATGCAGGTGGCCGTGCCGTTCATGGACTTGGATCAGGCCAAGCAGGTCGAGAGCCGAGTCGCGGCGGGTGAAAATCCGACGCAGGTGGTCAGCGAGGTCGTGGGCCCGCCGCCCGCGGCGCGCCAATGGGTCATCAACCTCGATCCGGGTCATCCCGCGGTGTCGGACGGAGCGGGCTTGTCGGGAGCCGACTGCCACGCCATTCCCCCACCCTGACCTCAGAAGGCCATGCCCGCCTTGAAGCCGAACAATAACCCGTCGAGTCGCGCGCTGTCGTCCAGCTCGAGCCCTGGGATATCGTCGAGCGGCGCCGTGTCGACATAAAACGAAGTGTAGCGCGCCTCCAGCCCGAAGAACGCCGGTTCCCAACCTGCGAGCGCTTCGGCGCCGGCGGCCAGGACGAAGCCGGTCTGGCTGACATCACCGCTGAGTCCCTCGACCCTGACCACCGCGGTCACGCGGGCGGCGCCCACACCCAGCACCGGCCGCACGACGAACCACGGGTTCACGCCGAGGTCGTAGCCGGCGACGACGCCGTAGTGCAGGATGTTCAAGGAGCCTTCGACGTCGCCGTATTCGGGAAAGCTGCGACTGGCACCAAAGAAGTAGTTCCCCTCGGCACCGGCGTAGAGGCCGGGGCCCAGCGTGTATCCGGCGCGGCCCCCGACCCCAACGCCGTACGGCGAGGGAATCACGTCCGAAGCCTCGCCAACGTACACGCCGTAGGCGAAAGCCGCGGCGAGCTGAGCCTGTCGCTGCGTGAAAGGTTCGGCGCGCGCGCTGGTTCCGAAGAGCAGATTCCCCCCGGCGCACGCCAGAGCCAGTACCGTAGCGCGCATGGCAGCGCACGGTTCTACCACGCGCCCGAGTCTCCGGCTCCGGCCTCGAATGCGAGGTCGGGTGCGTGGCCGTGGCCTCAGCCAGCCCGCCTTCAATCCTTCAGTCGAACCGCCCCGGTCCAGCGTCGGGAGGCCGTCACCCGCCGGCTTTCGGCATCGCTCGGCTTGCGCGGCGTCGATTCTGCTAGGTACTCTCCAACGGACGAGGTCGCATGAAAAGCTCGAGGGAACCCAGCGCCCCAGCCGGCAATGGCGCAAGCGTCGAGCGCGCTGGTGCGCCGTTACCGAGCGAGGAGACGACCGGCACCACACCCCGCCGGCGTGTGAGCGGTACGCGCCGCCGGCTGCGGCATCCGGCCGAGCTCCCCCATCCGCCGCGTCTGCCCGGACTCGGCAACGTGCACCAGATCAGTTTGCATCGACTCCACCAGAACCTCGAAGACTGGGCGCACGAGTACGGTTGCCCGTACCAGGTGCACCTGGGTCCACGCCGCTTCGTGGTCTTCGACGATCCGGAAGTCACCGCGACCGTGCTGCGGAACCGTCCCGATGGCTTCCAACGCTACGAGCTGATCGAACCCATCATGCGCGAGATGCGGATCGCGGGCGTGTTCGCCGCCGAGGGCGACGAGTGGCGCGCGCAGCGCCGCCTCGCGATGGCCGCCTTGTCGCACCGAAACCTGGCAGCTTTCTTCGGCACGCTGCACACCGTGTCCGAGCGACTGCTCCGCCGCTGGCAACGCGCCGCCGATGACGACATGGTGCTGGACGTGCAGAAAGAGCTGATGTCGTTCACCGTCGACGTGACCTCGTCGCTTGCGTTCGCGCGCGACAGCAACACCCTGGAACGACACGACGACAGCATCCAACGTCACCTGCAACAGATCTTCGGAGTCTTGACGCAGCGGCTCAGCGCATTGGTGCCCTATTGGCGCGTGCTCCGTCTTCCCAGCGATCGGGCCATGGATCGCGCGCAGGCTGAGCTTTCAGAATGGTTGGGTCAGGTGATCCTCGAAGCACGCCAGCGCCTGCAGCGCGAACCCGAGCGCAAGCTACGACCCCAGAACTTGCTCGAGGCGATGCTGGTCACGCGCGACGAACGGGGTGAGCCATTCGACGAAACCATGATCCGCGGCAACATGATGACCATGCTGCTGGCAGGCGAAGACACCACCGCCAACACGATCGCCTGGGTCATCCACGAGCTCCTGGAAACACGCAAGGTGACACAGCGGCTCCAGGACGAGGTCGACCGCGTGCTCGGCAGCGACGCAATACCGCCAGACCCAAGCGCCGCGGCAGAGCTCGAGTACGCAGAAGCGGTCGCCAACGAGGCGCTGCGGCTCCGCCCCGTCGTTCCTTTCGCGTCGCTGACCGCGGCCGCGGACACCGTGCTCCAAGACGTCGTCATCCCGCGCGGGACGCACGTCGCCTTGCTGTTGCGGGCCACCGGGAAGAACCCCGACTTCGTCCCGGAACCGACGCGGTTTTATCCGGAGCGCTGGCTCGATCCGGAAGCGGTGGCTAGCTTGCAACGCCGATCGATCCACGTCCCTTTCGGGTCCGGGCCGCGGATCTGTCCGGGCCGCAGCCTGGCGCTGCTCGAGATACGCATGGTCCTGGGCCTGTTGTACAAGAACTTCGTGGTCGAACGCGTGGGGCGAGCCAGCGACGTGAAAGAACACATGGCTTTCATCATGGGCCCGCAGAACTTGCGGATTCGGTTGCGGCGTAGGGAACAGCGCCCCTGACTTCCCCGCTGCGTGCCTGGATTCAGGGCTCGATCCTGTGCTTGCTGCTTGGCACGGCCAACTGGGGGCGCGCCCAGTCCACGGTCTCCGGCCCCGAGAGCGCTGGCAGCGCGGTCGAAACGCAGCTGCCCGGTCCCTCGACGCGGGCGCTGAAGGATGCCGTGGAGCTCCACTTCGATGGCGACTGCTTGACGCCTGCCGGAGTCGTGCGGGCGGTCGCGCGCAACTGGACCGCCAGCGATCGCGTCGATCGCCGAGTCTCGGTGTTCATCGCCGGCGAACAGCACCCGAAGCTGTGGGTGCGGTATTCCGTCCAGGTCGAGGGCGACCCCGACTGGACCTCGGACAACGCTCGCGAGTTCACGGGCGTCGACGACTGCGCCCGCCTGGAGGAGATCCTCGGACTGTCGCTCGCAATGGTGATCGAACGCGTGCCTCCGCCCGCGGCGGAGCCGAAACCAAAGCCGAGGCCTGCTCCCGCCCGCCCCAAGCGCGCAGCCCCGATCCCCCTGCCCCGCGGCATGCTCGGCGCACAAGCGATCGGAGCGGTCGGCGTGTTTCCCACGGGCGCCGTCGGTCTGGGGCTGCGCGGCGAACACAGCATCGACCAATTCGCCGCGCGCCTGGGCGCGGGTTATCTGGTCGAAGGCTCGGAGCTGTCCTCCGAGGGCTTCGGCGCACCTGGCATGCTCACCGGCCTACTGGGAGCCTGTTACGGCAGCCTTGGACGAGACGCCATCGGCAAGATGTGTCTCGACGCCTGGTTCGGCATGCTGCTGCCGGACGCCGACAGCCAAACCGAGGGCATGTGGTTCGCGCTCGCGCCGGGCGCAGACGTCGGCATCCGCGTCTCGCGCAGCTTGGCCGTGCGCGTGGGGACCCAACTGAGCTTCAACTTGGTGCGCGTACGCTCGGAGTCCGGCTTCGATAGCGAAGGCCTGCTCTCCGACCGCAGCGGCGCGTCTCTGCTCGGCTGGATCCTGACGTTGGGACTCGACTGGCAGGTGCTGTGATACACCCGTTCGGCAGCGCGTCAGCGCGACAGCACCGTGCCATCAGCGGGGTACCGCGCTGGGGTTCGGTTGCGGAAAGCGACGCAGCCCCACCGCCGTGAGCAGCGTCACGAGCAGCGCGAACATCAGCGCAGCGCTGGGATTGTTCAGCACCTCGCGCGTCCCCTCCATCAAGACCAATAAGCGCTGGTCAGGCGCGGGTCCGACCTGGATGTACGCCAACACTTTCATCATCCCGATGCAGAACCCGAACAGGCCCGAGAACAGCAGCGTCGCGAGGTTCCAGCGAATGAATCCGAGCAACTGATGCTCCCCCCGCCACGCGAACCGCCCGGCGGCACCCAGGCCCACCATACCAGCAGCGAGGATCAGGAACATCGGCCAGCCCCCGTCCCTGAAATGCAAGATTGCGGTCTCCATCACTAGAACTCCTGATTGGTTGGTTCAGCTACAAAACGTGTGCTGGAAAAACGTGCGATGGCGGGCGCCTGTGACAGGCATTCATGATCAACGGACCCAGCTGCCGACGTTTCTGAATCCCTGTCACAGGGGCACTACGCGCCGCGTTTGTTGTCCAAGGACTGCATGCACGACTCCCAGCTCTTGCTCGAAGCCCTCCGCCGGGGCAGCGCCGAGGCCTTTCAACAGGTGTACTTTGCTGAAAAGAATCGTCTTTTTGGCATGCTACTGCGACTCAGCGGGGACGCGCACGTGGCCGCCGACCTATTCCAGAACGTCTGGCTGAAGCTCGCCCGCCACGCCGCCCGGTTGCACGACGATACCAACCTCCGCGCCTGGCTCCACACCGTCGCCCGCCGTGAATACCTGAGCTACCGCCGGGCGCAGGTGGTCGATCTCAGCCGATTCTTGGCCTGGGGGCGGCACGTCGAGACCACCGCGCGCAGCTTCGCGGCGACGAGCGAAACCGACGCGCTCGAAGCAGCGCTCGAAGCCGTGAGCGAGCGGGACCGCGAGGTGCTGCTACTCGTGGGGGTCGCCGAGCTTTCGAGCGCCCAAGCCGCCGAGGCCCTCGGCATCAGCGACGCGACCTTCCGTCAACGCCTGGCGCGCGCCCGCCAGCGCCTCGCCGCCGAGATCGAGCGTGCACACACCTGCCCACAGCCTCGCGCTATCGCCCGAAAGGCACGCTCATGAGCGATCGCAAACGCGCCAACTCGGTTGACCCGCTGGCTCGATTGACGTCGATCGAGGCGCCGGAGTTTTTGGACCAGCTAGTGCTCGAAAGAGGTCGCGCCGTCCTGGCAGGACGCGCGAACGCTCCCCAAGGCGAAACACGACGCCGTGCGTCCGAACCTGCAGGCGTCGCAGCGCTCTTCGCCCGCCTGTTGCCACCACGCCTCAAGTCCTCGTGACCGTTATTTTCTCGAGTGAGCGTTCGGTGAGAAGTGGATCAAAACGGACAACCATGGATTCTTGACAGCGCCGCGGCCTCGTGTAGATTACCCAACGGGCGCGGAGAAATCACGGGAGGTTAGGATGCGTACGTGGAGAATACCCATAGTGTTGGGCGGCTTGGGGATCGTGCTGGCACCCGCGGTCGGTGATGCCGCTGTGGTCTACCGGGCGAGTGGGGCGGCCTGCCAGCCCAGCATCAACGGGACAGCGTTATCCACTTTCTCGCCCGAGTCAGGTCTCGCCTTGTATGGACCACTATCACCGATTGTTTGCTCGCTTCCGACCAGCGACACGACCTTCACTCCCTCGACTCTGACCAAGGTGAATGTTCGCTATTTCATCGGCGGTGAAGCCAACGTCACGGCCCGCCTCATCTTCCATGACTTCGATAGCAACGACTATGTGGAATGTGACGAGACGTCCGCTGGCTCTGCCAAAGGACACGGCTTGCTCGAACTCTACAAGAACTGCAGCTCGTCGAGCTACGAAAGCTCTTGGGCGGTGGTGCCCGCACTCCACACCGACGGGCTGAGCAGCGTCGAGTTTCTCCGCGTAAAGCTCATCACCGCTTACGACTGAGCCTGACTACGCCGTGAGGCCTGGAGCGTCGATCCTAACGGACACCATGGACCTTTGATTGCGCTACGAGTGGTGTAGGCCATCAGCGGCGCGGAGGGAGATTGAAATGCAGAGCATCTGGAAGATACCGACATTGATGAGCACGTTGACGGTCTTGCTAGCGCCCGCAGTCGGTGACGCGGCGGTCGTTTACCGGACGAGTGGGGTGGCCTGCAGGCCAGAGACACACACCCTTGGGCCGTCGTCGTTCATGCCTGACTTGGGCCTCGTTCAGTATGTCGATGCACCGGTCATCGGTTGTTGGATTCCGACCGGCGAGGCAACGGTAACGCCCTCGACCCTAGAGCAGGTGAACATTCGCTACCACGTGACCGGCGCCTCTACCGTCGCCGGGCGCCTCATCCTCCACGACTACGCTAGCCACGACTACGTGGAATGCGGCGAGGACGTAGACGTTGTTTCTACCGCGGGATTCGGCCAGCTCGAGCTCGAAAAGAGCTGCAACTTGGCGAGCTACACGAGCTCTTGGGGCGTCGTGTCAGCGATCGAAACCACTGGGCTCAGCAGCGGCTTCCTCACCGTGAAGCTCGTCACCGTCCACGACTGAGCGCCCCATGCGTGCTGGCAACGCTGAAACCGCGCGGCGTCCCTGGCTCTGGGGTGCAGTGGGTCTGGGGCTCTGGGCTGCATCGACGCTGGCGGTGGTGGCGCTCTACGACCGGTTCGTTCGTGCCGAACCGCCTCCACCCCAGGTGGTGAAGCACATCCACGAGCGTCCTGTGATTCGCGTCGAGTCAGCAGGCGCTGAAGCACGGGAGGCGGTTCTTGCCGACAGCGCGACGGTCGAAGCTCCGCTGGCAGCCGCAGCGCCGGAAGAGCAAGCTCGCGAGAACCACGACGACGGGGATCCCGCCGTACGGGAGGACCGGCGGCGGGCGCGCTTCGATCAGGTTCTCCAGGAATTCGAGGCGCAGCCCCCCTCCGGGGCGGAACGGCCCCGTGCTGCCGCGTTGCAGAGCGCGATCGACCGCGGGCTCGCAGAGCTACCCGCGGCCGAGGGTGTGCGCCGCGGCGATGTCGTGTGCCGAGGGGCAGCGTGCTCCATGTCCGTCTCCTTCCATCCAGACGTCGACTTTCCGAGCTTCAACGCCGCACTCAAGCAAGCGACGTCGACGGACGCTTTGAAGGACGAGGTCTCTGGGAAGAGGCCGCTGCGTTCGCTCCATACCTACACCGACGGCGACCAGGTGGTTGGCAAGTTCTACTTCCGCTGGCCCGAGCGTTAGAACCTCGCCCGGTACGGGCATTGGCTCTCAGAGCGGCACCAGAAGCTCAACTGCGACCGAGTTCGGCGTCATAGCTGGCTTCGAGGGCGTGCTCGAAGCTCGCGAGCTTGGGAAATTTGCTGAGCAGCAACACCCAGCTAACCACGAAGAAGCCCAAGGTGTGCGTGAGCTGGAAGCCGAGCATCATCAGCACCAAGCCCATGATCGCGACGGCTTCGCTCAAGGCGAGGCCCAGGATGAACGGGGTCTGCGCGCACTGGATGAGCTTTTGACGCACCTGGTCGGGCTGGGCGAACTTGCGGCCGCGTCGGGGCGAGTCGTCGAACATGCGCTCGGTGGCCGGCGGCTCGACCACCTCGAACCGTTGCGCTTTCAGCGCGGCGGCCAGCAGTTGCTTCGGCACTAACTGACTTGCCCCGATGAGGCCCAGCGACAGCGCGGCAAATGCGAAGAGCATCAGCGTTTCCGGCGGTTGCTGGGGCGCCTGGGCGACGCTGAGCCCGACCATCAAAAAGACCAGCGTCGAGAAGGAGATCGACGCCCACAGCACCTTCATCGTCGCCAAGGCTTGCATCAGGGCCGCAGAATACCCGAGGCTCGCAGCGTTACAACAGCTTCTTCAGCTGCACTCGCGGGACGGGACGGATGCGTGCAGGTCCTCCCACGCGTGGGCCGCTCGCAGGAGCTGTTCGCGCAGCGGCACCACGCTCAGCTGGCGGCGCGAACGCGGCGCGGGCCGCGCCTGCGTAGGAGCATCGATGCGCTGGAGGTTCGCCTTGACGAAGCCGAGCAGCACCGCCACGGCGTCCTTCAATTCCTCCTGACACGACGCGCTGCACAGCACGCGTTCGAGCGCCAGTTTGGCACCGAGCTGCACCGTCCGATCGTCGATCGCTGCCGAACCGGAGGCGACCTGGTGCTTGCCCAGCGCTTGCCGTCTGACACGCTCCACCATCTCACTGGCCCACGCCGGCCCTCGACGCTGGAGCATGCAGTCGGTCAGGCGCAGCGCCCAAACGACGCGCCCGAGATCCGTGAGCGCCATCAACGTGAGCCACGAGAACAGTTCCAGGTCCGAGTCTCCATCGCACAGCGCGCCGAGCAGCTCCAAGCAGCGGCGTTTGAGCCGCTGCTCACGATCGCCGCCCAGCTTCAGCTGATCGGCACGCCGCGTCAGCTCTTCGAACGCCAGCGTCTGTTCGGCGCTGCGGGCCAGGGTCGCGAGGACCGCCAGCGCTTCGTCGTACAGAGTCCGCTCGACACGCGTCACCAGTGACACGTCCACTTGATCGGTTTCGAGGTAGCGCCGAACGGCGCTGCACTGGTCGACGATACGCTCGAGCTCGGCCTGAGCCGGGTGCTGAAGGTTCATGCCCCCGGTACTGATGCAAGCAGCGGTCCATACCTGCCAACACGAGCCCCCGCTGCAAACTCCCAGTTTCTCGCGAGCACCCAGGCCGCCGAGTCTCGCGCGTCTCGAAATCGCGACGTCTCGAATTGATGCGATCGAGACTCGCCGCGCGTCAACGCCGTGCTTGCTCGCCCGCCGCCGTGCAGCGGTTGTCGACGCAGTCCACCCGCAAGCGAAAGTGGCTCTCGATGGCACCGTCTCCGTCAAGGTCCGCAGAGGCCTGCACAGTGCCGCTCGAAGGGGTGTGGAGCACCCACTGATACTGGAAATACTGGGCGCCGCTCATCGAAAAGCCACTGCAGGCGAGGGTTGGGTCGCTGGTCCATTCGCTCGGCGTGCTCCGATATTGGCGGCCGGATACGTCCGCCAGCGAAGCCGGCACCGGTGTCGACGTTCTGGGCAAGCCAGCGTGGGAGTCCGCGCATTGGATCACGGCTTCTGCAAACACGGGCAGCGCTTGCTGGGCTTCTTGCTGCTTGGCCCTGAGCATGTACTTCCGCACCCCGTAGATGCCGAGCGCGCTGAGGACACCGCAGGCGGGCACCAGGATGGCCACGACGATCAGCAAGATCCCCCACCAGGGGAGGCCCGTCTTCCTGGACGGGGGCGGCGGCACCAGGCTGTCGAAGGAGTGCACGGTGGTGGCTTCCTGAAACCGAGTTTACCCCAAGCGAACAGCTGCCGGGCGGACAAAGTCAGGCGCTCACGCGGCTGACGATGCCACGCGTGGACCGAGCAGGCGCCCCAGATCCTCGCGGTCGACCTTCTCCTCTCGGAGCAGCTCTTCGGCGAGCGCTTCGAGTTCGGAGCGGTGCTTCGTGAGTAGCTCGGTCGAGTAAGCGTAAGCTTCATCGAGCATGCGCCGGTGCTCTGCCTCGACGGCCTCGGCCAGGCGCGGAGAATGGGGCGCCAGCGGGCTCGCCTGACCCAAAAAGTTGGGCCCCTGCTGCTCCACCAAGGAGAGGTTCTTCAGCGCGTCACTCATGCCGTAGACCGTGATCACCTGCCGCAGCAAGCGATTGACCTTCTCGAGATCGTCCGCCGCCCCCGTCGAGATGTCGCCCAAGCAAAGCTGTTCAGCGGCGCGCCCGCCCAAGAGCACACGCGCCCTTCCGAGCAGCGCCTGCTCGCTGAGCAGGTACTGATCTTCGGCCGGCGCTTGCAACGTGTAGCCGAGCGCTGCCTGTCCGCGAGGCACGATCGAGATCTTTTGCACCGGATCGGCGCCCGGCGTGAAGTACCCGACCACCGCATGCCCCGCCTCGTGGTATGCGACGCGCCGGCGATCCTCGGGGTTCAGCATCTTGCCCTTCTTCTCGGCGCCCCCGATCACGCGCTCGATGGCATCCTGAAAGTCTTTCTTGGTCACCGCCTCGGCGTGCCGGCGCGACGCAAACAGCGCTGCCTCGTTGCACAGGTTCGCCAGATCGGCGCCCACGAAACCGGGCGTTTGCGCGGCCATCTCGGCCAGGTCGACGTCCTCGGCCAACTTCAGCTTGGCGGCGTGAATCTTCAGGATCGCGTGGCGCCCTTCGCGCGACGGACGGTCCACGAGCACCTGACGATCGAAGCGCCCGGGCCTGAGCAAGGCTTTGTCGAGCACCTCGGGTCGGTTCGTCGCGGCCAGCAAGATCACACCCGCGGACGGATCGAAACCATCCATTTCCACCAAGAGCTGGTTCAGTGTGCTCTCTTGCTCGGTGTTCGACATCACGCCGGCGCCCGCCGCGCGGCTGCGCCCGATCGCGTCCAACTCGTCGATGAACACGATGCAGGGGGCAACCTTCTTGGCCTGTGCGAACAGGTCGCGGACGCGCGAGGCGCCCACGCCGACGAACATCTCCACGAAGTCGGAGCCGCTCATGCGGAAGAACGGCACGCGCGCTTCGCCGGCCACGGCCTTGGCCAACAGCGTCTTGCCGGTGCCGGGCGGTCCGACGAGCAGCACCCCCCGGGGCAGCTTGGCACCCAGCGCAGCAAAGCGCGCGGGAGCCGTGAGGAAGTCGACGACCTCGCGCACCTCTTCGATGGCTTCGTCGACACCGGCGACGTCCTTGAAGCAAGTCTTGTTC
The DNA here is from genome assembly GCA_025937785.1 of Polyangiaceae bacterium. Lineage (GTDB taxonomy): Bacteria > Myxococcota_A > Polyangia > Polyangiales > Polyangiaceae > JAICQQ01. The sequence continues at coordinate 11,903 of JAICQQ010000051.1, read as the reverse complement.
TCGGGATCCACCTCGTGCAGCACGGCTTTGCTGCGCCCGAGGTTCAGCGCCGAGGGGCCGCGTCCCATGCGCTTCATGATGAAGCCCCACACCGCGAACAGCAGCGCGAACGGGATGACCCAGTTGAGCAACAGATTCCTCAGGAAGTTGTTCTCGATACGCCCTCGAAACTCGACCTCGCCAGCGCGCAGATCGGCGATCAGTCCCGGATAGTCCATTTGCACCACGGTGAAGTGGCGTTCGCGCTCCGCCTTCGCCTCCGTTCCCCACGGCAGGCGCCACGGCGTGCTCTTCGACGGTGGGTCGAGCGACTCGCTCTGGTCCCCCGCTTCGTGCCCCTGCGCCCCGGGAGGCTTGAGCAGCCCGTGGATCTTGTCGGGAGCGATCACCACGGCCTCGACGCGCTTGGCCGTCACGTGCTCGAGGAACTCGCTGTAAGATACTTCGCGAGCCCCCGACCCCGAGAAGAAGGCGCTCTGGATCGTGAGCAGGAGACCGACGACCGCAATGTAGTACCATATGGAGAATTGGGCGCGTCGTTCCATGCCTGCGGGATTAGGCCGCTCTCGAAGCCGACGCAAGAGGACGCAGGCTGCGCGTGGACAAACAGCGGGCAGCGCCCCGGTGAACTCACCCCCCAACGAGCGTGAACGGCCTGCGTGAACCCCAGCTCGCGGGCCCAAAGCTTGGATGGCGGACCACTTTCGAGCTGTTGCCCTGGCGGCTCGCGCTGCTAATCTCGGGCGCGATGGGCTTACGATTGTTGGGATCGGGCGGCGTCCTGCTTGCCGCCACGGGGTTGTGGGTATTGGCGTGTAACTCGAGTGACGGGTCGGGCGATTGCCCCGAGGGCGACGAGCGCTGCGCCTGTTACCCGAATGAAACTTGCAACGGCGACCTGGTGTGCCGCTCCAATAAATGTGTTTCGCTCGACGGCAGCGGCGGCTCCGGCGGCAGCGACAGCTCGGGCGGCAGCAGCGGCGACGACTCCGGCGGCAGCAGCAGCGGCGGTTCGGACGCTTCCGGTGGTTCGAACGCTTCCGGTGGTTCGAACGCTTCCGGTGGCTCGGACGCCAGCGGCGGCTCGAACGCTTCCGGCGGCTCGAACGCCAGCGGCGGTTCCGGCAACACGAACACGAACTCTTCGACGACTGGCGGCCCTCCTGACGACAGTCCGGTGAGTGAGCACGGGCAGCTCTCACTCGACGGGCAACAGATCGTGGACGAGGCGGGTAACGCCGTTCAACTCAAGGGCCCGAGCAGCATGTGGCTCAATTGGGAGCCCACCGGTTACGCCGAGAATCTGGAAGGCCTGCGCTGGATGCGCGACCACTGGAACATCTCGCTGATCCGCGCAGCGATGGGCGTGGACGAAGAAGGGGCGTACCTGGAAGATCCGGACAAGGCGAAAGCCCAGGTCACCACCATCATCGAGAATGCCATCGCAGCCGGTGTCTACGTGCTCGTCGACTGGCACGACCACGCAGCCGACGAGCATCAGGACCAAGCGGAGGAGTTCTTCGACGAAATCTCGGCGACGTACGGGGACGTCCCCAACGTGCTCTACGAGCTCTACAACGAGCCGCTCGACGTCAGCTGGACCAGCGTGCTGAAGCCGTACCACGAGGCAGTCTCGAGCGTGATCCGCGCCAACGATCCGGACAACCTCATCATCCTCGGCACACCCAACTGGGACCAAGACGTGGACGTCGCCGCTCAGAGCCCGGTCGCCGGCACGAACCTGCTGTACACGCTCCATTTCTACGCCTGCTCGCACGGCGCTGAGTACCGCGCCAAGGCGCAGGCCGCCTACGATGCGGGCCTACCGCTCTTCGTCAGCGAGTGGGGCGCGACCCACGCCGACGGCGGGCTAGACGGCGTCGTGTGTGAGGCCGATGCGCAGGCCTGGCACGACTGGATGGACCCGCGGGGCATCAGCTGGGCCGCCTGGAAGCTGGATGGCTGCGAGGACAGCAGCTGCTTCTTCAAGGACCGGACGGCGCCCGTGAACGGCGGCTGGACCGACGCGCACCTCAACGGCCACGCGCCGTACGTGATCGAGCGCCTGCTCGCCGACAACCCCTACCTCGACGACGACGATCCGGACCCGCCAGACTGCGAGGCCACCGGTACCTGCGCCGACGGCGACGGGCTGGACTGCGACGCGGACGGTGAACTCATCGAGCGCGATTGTTCGGGCTGCGGCGTGCTGTCGTGCGGAGTGTCGTGCTGCGGAAGCATCAGCTACTTCGGCGCCGACACCTACCCGGAGTGGATGACGCGTGAAGACTTGGTGACGGGCTTCGAAGCCACTGCGTCCGCCGTCAGCGTCGAAGCCAGCTTCCAGGGTTACGATCAGATAGCCGCGGTTGGATTCAACCTGGCGGGGCCCCTCGCGGTCGACCCGAGCACCCTGCTGGTCGAGCTTTCGCTGAGCGGCACGGCCGTGAGCACCTCGGGGCTGTCGGTCACCCTCGAGAATGGGGACAGCACGGCGGGTTGCGAATACGACGTCTACTCGCTCTCGTCGACGATCGTGGCCTTGTACTCTCAAGTCGCGTGCTGGGGTGACTTCACGCTCTCGAGCCCGGTGAGTCGGGTGAACGTCAGGATGACACCCGTGGGGTCCGGCACCGGCGTGCTCACGGTCTACGAACTTTCACTCTAGCCGCTCGGGGCCGAGCGTTGGAGCAATCTGGCGCTACCAGCGCTGGCCGCGCGGCGCACCTTTCAGCGGCGCCGACCCCACGACCGGCACGTTGGGGATTTTGCCGGCGAACGCCTGGTACGCTTGCTTCATCTCGGCGAGCTTTTGAGGCTCCGCCTTCGAGAGCTCACGCTCTTCTTTGAAGTCGTCGCTGACACGGTAGAGCTCGAGGGACCAGTCGTCGCCGAAGCTGATCAACTTGTAGTCGCCATCGATGAACGCGCGGCGACGGTCCATCAGATCGCAGCGGGGCAGGTCGACCAGCACCGGACGCGCGCTCGCCGGCGCCCCGAACACCTCGGGCACCAGGCTTTCGCCGCGGAAGCCGGCGCGTTCCTTCAGCCCCATCAAGTCCGCGATGGTAGGCGCGAGATCGATGTGGCTACGCGGCAGCTCGATGCGCCGGGGCTCTGCGCCGGGCACGCGCACGAACAGCGGCACCCGCACCAGCGCTTCCCACACCTGGTAGGCGTGACGGAAGTGATCGTGTTCTCCGAAGCCTTCCCCGTGATCGGCAGTGATGATGACCGCAGTGTCTTTGCCGAAGGGCTGCGCGTCGATGAAGTCCACCAGGTCTCCCACCCATTTGTCGCTGTAGTGCACCTCGTTGTCGTAGAGGTCGCGGCGCTCGTTGCCGAAGTCAGGGTGGCCCTCGTGCTTGATGTAGGTGTAGTGGGGATCCAAGAAATGGAAGTAGGCGAAGAACCGCTTACCCTGAGCGAGCGCCGTATTCTTCGGATCGCTCAACATGCGCTTGCCGAGCTGATTCAAAGCCTCGCTGGTCACGTTGGAGACCCCGGTCAGCTCCAGGTGCGTGCCAGGCAACAGCTGGTAGTCGTCGAACCCCTGGTGGGTGCCGAGCGCCGGCAGAAAATAGCCGTGTCCGTGCCCCGCCAAGGTCCGGTGACCCTCGGCCTGCGCGCGCTCACCGATGAGCAGGTTGTCGGGCGTCCACACCGTGAAGAAGAAGCCGTCTCGACCCAGCTCACCGGGATACTTGCCAACGAGCGCCGGCACGACGGATTTGGCGGTGTAGCTCGACAGCGAATACCCGCGCGGGTAGAGCGTGCTTCGCTCCGCGAAGCGGCTGAGCCAAGGTGCGATGGGGCGCGGGTAGCCGGCCCATGGCATGTCCGCCCGCAGGCTGTCGATCATGATCAGCACGACGTTGTAAGTACGCCCCTCGGGACGGCTCGCCGGCGCCGCGCGGCCCGTGGACGCCAGGGGCCGAGTCGGCGCGACGGGGTCGGCGCTAGCGCGCGGGCGAGCGGACGACGCGGCAGCAGTGGCGAGCGGCTCGGTGCGCTCATCGCACGCGATGCACAGGGAAAGAGCCACGACAATGGCCGGCGTGAGACGAAGCGAGGACATGGCCGACCATAGCGTCCGCGGAACCGAAGCGCGAATCGCCGCACGATCCCGCAGCAAAGCCGTGGTCGCGCGCAGCGCAACGGTCGCGGGCGGCAGAAACGTTTCCAAAGCTCCGCGCCGTCGGTTCGTGCGCCGCGCCAGACGTGGCCGACTCTGGTGCGACGTCGCCCGAGCCAGAATCGCCAAAAAGCGGCGTCGACTTTGCGTGACTCGGCGAAGCATCTCGAGCTATGCATCGGCTCACGATGTCACTCGTTCCTCGCCCAGGACTTCACCGCCGCGCACCCCGCCGGTTTCACGCACTCTTGTTGGCGCTGCTGCTCCCGAGCTGCATCCAGCGGTCAGAGGGCGCCGCCGCACCCGCTGCCGCAGGCGGCGACCCAGCGACCGTTGCCGGTACGTCCACGAAGGGTGCCTCGACGGCTCCCCCTGCGACGCTCCCCGAAGGCGCCAGCATCGCCAAGAAGTACCAGGAGTTCTTCAGCGTTGGCGTGGCGGTCACCCAGAAAAACCTGACCACGCCCGAGGTGCGCGACATCATCACGCGGCACTTCAACCGTCTCACTGCCGAAAACGCCTGGAAGTGGGGCGAGCTATCGCCCGCCAAAGACCGCTACGATTGGGGCGAAGCGGACGCGATTGCAGAGTTCGCGCGTGAGCACAAGATGCCGATGACCGGACACGCGTTGGTGTGGCACCGCCAGGCCCCCGGTTGGGTATTTGCGCGGCTCGCGAACGGCGATCCGCAGGCCATCGAAGCCGTGAAAACCCGCCTGAAAGCGCACATCGATACGATCATCCCGCGCTACGCGGACGTCGTGGACAACTGGGACGTGGTCAACGAGGCCATCAGCGACAACAGCGAAAAGACGTACCGCGACGCTACCGAGGGCTCGAAGTTCTACGGCATCTTCGGCAGCGAAGAATACGTGTACCTGGCGTTCTTGTGGGCACAACAGGCCTACGAAGCCCGCGCCGCCGGCAGCTCCGAAGGCAAGTTGTACTACAACGATTACAACGTCGTACTCAAGATCGACCGCATCATTTCAATGTTGAACGCCGTGCGCGAAAAGGGAGCGCGCGTCGACGGCATCGGCATGCAGTTCCACGTGCGCCTGGATTGGCCGGGCGTCGAGCTGCTCGACGAGACCATGCAGAAGATCATCGCTGCCGGTTACAAGATCAAGGTCAGTGAGCTCGACGTGAACTTGTACAATGACTATCCCGACGGCAAGTTCAAGGCGGCGCCCGCCGTCGACTTCACGCCCGAGCTCGCCCAGACCCAGGCCAAACGCTACGCGGAGCTGTTCGCCCTGTTCCGCAAACACGCCGAGCACATCACCAGCGTCACGCTGTGGGGCGTCTCCGACGACCACACCTGGCTGGATCACGAACCGGTCGGTGGTCGCAACAACCATCCGCTGTTGTTCGACGACCAGCGTCGCCCCAAGGCGGCCGCCGCAGCGATCCTCGACTTCTGACGGCCCGTACACGCGAGGCGGCTGCCATCTTGCGCTCCTCGGTGTATGCTGCCCGCCGTGAATCGGCGACCGGTCTTCCGTCTCCCAGCATCCGTCCGCGGCGGCGCAGCAGCGCTACTGCTGGCGAGTTGTGCCGCAGGAGCGCCCGAGGGCCGGCCACCAGCCGCCGCCCCACCAGCCGTGGCCGTTCCGGTCCCGACCTCCCAGAGCGCTCCTCCCGCCCCGCCGGCGGCTGCTCCGGCCTGCGAGGACGAGGCCTTCGCCTCGGTCTGGCCTCGGCTGCGCGCCCACCTCGAAGCCGGTGTCGACGGACTCGTGCCGCTGATCGACCCCGACCACGGCGTATTCGTGATCGACAACCCCGGAGCCTTCGTCGTGCCCATGCACTTTCGCTCCATGGCCGAGGCCGGCGAGAGGGTGCCCAAGCTCACGCCCGAGCACTACGCGATCAGGTGCCCCGAACCCCGCACCGACGCCACCCCGCGCTTTTCGTGTGAAACCGAGGAGTGGTCGACGAGCGGCTGCGTGCTCACGCCCGATCCTGGTTTCAGTGTGGCGCGCTGGTACGACCTCGCGCTCAAGTACGAGGTGCTCCCGGCGGCGGAGGCCAACGCCGGCCTCGAGCGTGCGCGCCGAACCGACGCCGCGATTTCGAACGGCGTCTACGTCACCGAGGCAGCGATCGGCTTCTACTTCGGCCGTGTCGGCTGCACGTGGCGGCTCTTGGCCATCGACACCGTGACCCCGTGCTCGGCGTGAAGCGCGCCCGCTCCCGGTTGCCCGTGCTGATCGCACTGGCGACGCTCCTCGCCCCGGCCAACGCCGGAGCCGACCAGGTCGGCGGAGTCGTGCGGTTGTTCGTCGAGAAACCGGGGACGAGCGAGGCTGAACCGGAAGCCGAAGTGCAAGTGAAGTTGAAGACGAAGCGCCGGGCTGGTACCCGGGCTTTCGTCAAGGTCGAGGGCCGTTACTACGAGCGGGACCTGCGCCTGAAGGATGCCTACATCGATCACAAGGTCGACGACGGGTTACGCTTGCGGCTCGGCATCGACAAGAAAACCCTCGGCCTGGAGTATCAAGAGTCCAGCGACGAGCGGCTGACCTTGCATCGTTCGCACGCTTACCAGTTTCTCGAGACCCTCGGTCTGGCGGGACGCCAGCTCGAGCTCCGGGTCCTGACGCGTCCCGAACGCGGCACGTCCGGCGTCTACGCCGACTTCACGCTGGGGATGGACGGCAGCCGTAATCAGAACGCGCTGGTCTCGCTGCGCCATCGCGTGGGGCCGTTCGGGTGGGGCGGCTGGGGTCTCGCAGAGCGCCGCCGCATCGAGCACACCTATTTGCCCGTGTTGGCAGGGGTGGGCTCATTGTGGATCGACATCGGCGCGTTTCGCGTCGCGACCGAGCTTTTCGCCGGCGTCGATCCCCTGTCCACCGAATTCGAGCGGACGCATGGCGATGGGCACACCGTCGCTTTCTACGGGCCTCGCGGCGAGCTCGCGGCGCGCCTCGGGCTCAGCGAGCGCTGGCAACTCGAACCCTTCCTCCAAGGCTCGCTCCTGGCGCGCGATGCCCAGGAGCCCAGCGCGGGACACCAAGCCCAGGCGCTGTTGGGTCTGAACCTTCGCTCGAAGCGCTTGGTGTTCCGCACCAGCGCCGAGCTCGTCGCGGAGCAGAGCAGTGTCGCGGGAGAGCCTACGGAGAGCCTGCAACGGAGGGCGCGGTATCATGCGTCGGCAGCGCTTTCGTTCTGAGCCGCTCGCTGCGCTCACCTCTCTCAGCCAGCTCGGGCTCGCGCTCGGGCTCGCGCTCGGACTGACGGCTTGCGGCGACGCACCGCGCGCTGACGGCTACGGGCTGACGTTGGTGGAGCTCAGCCTGACGACTGAAGCCATCGCCGGCTTGAGGCAAGGGGCCTACACCGAAACACCCGTCGCGTGCCGCGCCGAGATCGACGGAGCGCGAGGGCGTTGCCAGATCCGCACTGCGGGTTCGACCACGCGCGACGATCTCAAGAAGAACTTCGATCTGGAGTTCCCTCACGAGTACGCCGGGCGGCGCCGACATCGGCTGAGCGCGATGAGTGGTGACCCGAGCGGTCTCAGGACGCTCCTCGCAAGCTCCAGCTTCGCGCTCGCCGGACTCGAGGGTCCCGAAGTCGAACCCGTGGCCCTCTGGCTGAACGACGAGTACTTGGGGCTGTATCTGCTGCTCGAGCCCATCGACGAGGAGTTCTTTCGCGCGCGCGATGACCGTGCGATCGCCCTGTACAAGGCTAGAAATCTGCGCGCCTCATTGGAGGCTACGCACGACCTGCAGAGCGCCTTCGCGGAGCGCGCCGGCGAGGCGAATCGGAGCGACCTCCGAGCGCTGGTCGAGAATATCGACCAGGCTACCCGGGGGGCACCGCATCGGCTCGAGGAGCTCGTCGATGTCGCGCAGGTACTTCGCTATATGGCGGGCGCGCACTTCATCCACAATTGGGACGGCATCGACAACAACTACTTCTTGGCCCGAAGCGCGCGTGAACCCAGGTTCAGGATAGTCGCGTGGGACCTCGATCAGACGTTCGGCAGCGTCTTGGATCCCACGGGCGGTGAGCTCTTCGAACGGAACGCCTTGTTCCGGCTTTTGTACGCGGCACGTCAGCCGGCCTACCTCGGACAGCTGCAGCGCTTGAACCAACTCGTGACACCGGAGGTCGTCGCCCGCCTGGTGCAAGCCTTCGAGTCCGCGATCCGCGAAGCTTACGAGCACGATCCCTTCCTGCGCGGGAAGCCGCTCGCCGAACAGGCCGACGCGATCGAGCGGCGTGCCGAGCAACAGCACGCTGCTATTTCAGAGCTCTGAACAGCGCACTGGCACGCCAGCGCGCGGGCGTCCGGTTCAGTCGAAGCGCAGTTCGAGAGCCGCTCCAGAGTAGTCGAAGCGGCGCACTGCGCCGGGCGTGAACGAGAAGCCCGTGGCGTTCTCTTGGGACACCACGATGACCTCGAACATCCTGCGTCGCAGCATCCCCGCGAACCAGCCTTGCCGCGCACCTATCGACAGTGTGCGACTCGCGTCGCGCCAGCTGAGGGCGATGGTCGAGAACCGCCCCTGCCGGTACTGGTTGTCGCGCCCCTGGTCCTCGTAAAGCGTGAACTTGCCGTCCGCTCCGGCAAATACGTACAGGGTGATCGGGTTTGCCGGTTTCTCGTCGACGTATTGCAGCTCCGGGCCGGTTGGGACAATCGCGCCCGCGCGAACATAGAGGGGAATCGTGTCGAGGGCAGCCTCGGCCATCAGAACTTGGCCGCCCTCGACGTGGTCCCCCGTCCAGAAGTCGTACCAGCCTCCTTCGCTCGAAGGCAGGTAGACCATGCGCTCGCGCGCACCGTAGGTCATGACCGGGGCTACGAGCAAGGCCGGCCCGAACATGAACTCGTCACCGATGGTGCGTGCCAGCGCATCGCTGCGAAAATCCATCACCAGGGCGCGCAGCAAGGTGCTCCCGCGACGCGTGACGGCGTCTGCGACCGAATAAATGTAGGGCAAGAGGCGATAGCGCAGCCGGTGGAACTTCGACATGGCCACGTACGCCGGACTTCCGTCGCCACCGAACTCCCAGATCTCACGCGCGGGCGGCTGCCCATGCACACGCATCAACGGCAAGAAGGTGCCAAGCTGGAACCAACGCGTATTGAGCTCGTACCACTCGGCCAGGCTCTCCGCGCTGGGGTTACGCGAGAACTTTGCCGGAACGGCGAAGCCCCCGATGTCCAGCGTCCAGTACGGGATCCCCGAGAGGCAAAAGGAAAGCCCCGCCGGCAACTGTCGTTGCAGGGACGTCCAGGTCGACGACACGTCGCTCGACCATGAAGCCGCGGCATACCGCTGCTGCCCCGCGAAGCCGTTGCGGGTAAGAATGAAGGGCCGTTGGTACGGCGAGCTCGTGGCAAGGCCCTCGAATATCGCCTGGCTGTTGACCAGCGAGTAGGCATTGAGCATGCGCGACCCTGTCCCGAGCGCTGTCGGGTGCATGTGCGTCTCGGAGGCTGCGACGTGCGCCGCGACGCTCCGGTGACGGTCCTGCACGATCTCAGGCTCTGAAGCGTCCACCCACCAGGCGTCGAAACCTTTGGAGAGCAACGCCGCCTCGATCTGAGACCAGTAAAGCGCGCGCGCCGCCGGATTGAACGCATCGTAGAAGGTATACGTGTGTCCGAGATGGTCCTTTCGCTGCTCCTCGAGGTTGCGTCGGTAAAGGTAGCCGGCACTGTCGAGAGCTTCGAAGTTGGCTGTTCCCGGGTGAAACTTGGGCCAGACCGAGATCATGACCTGGGCGTTGAAGGTCTCGTGGATCGTCTTGACCCATGCCTCGACGTCCGGAAACCGCTCGGGATCGAAGACGTGCGAGCCCCACTCGGATTTCTTCCAGAACTGCCAGTCTTGTACGATGTTGTCGATGGGCACGTGCCGTGACCTGTATCCGTGCAGCACCGTGAGCACTTCCTTCGCGGTCTTGTAGCGCTCACGCGACATCCAAAAACCGAAGGCCCAGCGCGGCATCATCGGCGCCTCGCCCGTGAGCCGTCGATAGCCGGCAATCACGTCGTCGAGCTCGGGCCCGTAGACGAAGGTGTAGTCGATGCCGTCGCCCACCTTGGACCACAGCGACGTAGTTCGATCAGGCACGGGCGGCTTGAACAATAGCCGCACGATGTTGACGTCAGGTGTATGCCGCGCCCAATCCAAGCGCACGTGAACTGGCTGCCCGGCCTCGAGCGGCACGCGCGCGAAGTCTTCGTTCGGCAGCCAGGCCTGGCGAAAGTGATCGATCACTGGCCTGCCATCGATTTCGAGCCGGAGGCTGCCCGAATAGTAAGCACGGAACAGGTAGTCGCCGCTCACCTCGGGTGTCAGCTTCCCGCTCCAAGACACCCTTCCCTGCCGGGGATCGATCTCACCGGGCTCGCCGTTTTCGAGATAGAGGCCGCTCGCGCCCGGCAGCGGCACCGGCGCGTCAAGGTCACCGAAGCGCGTGAAGGAAGTATTGTCCCACAGGATCCCGTAGCCCCGGCTCGATACGAGAAACGGGATGAAGATCTCCGTATTGTATTGGCGCAGCTCGAGGTCGTAGCCCTTGATGTCGAACAGGCCCTGCTGATGCTGGCCTAGCCCGTACAGCGACTCGTCGGAGCTCGATTCCCACTGCTGCCTTACGTGGAACGTGGAGTCGCCTTGGACTCTCGCAGGCGTCAGGGTGCGCCCCCCGTGCGACAGCTCCGCCAAGATCGGTTGTCCGTCTAGATCCAGAAACGACACCCGCCCCGTAGCTTCTACGCGCACACTCAAGCGAGACGTCGTGTACGTGACCTGCAGCTTGTCGCGAACACTGCGCCACGCCGTCGACTCGCAACGACGCGGAGCCGTTGCCAGGCTCGAGCGCGAGAAGAACGCTGTGTTCGGCGAGAAGGCGACCCGGACCACGTTCGGCGCACAAAACTCGAGTTTGAGCTTGCCTCCCGGCAGCCCGATCACCGGTGGAGGGGTCCGGCTCGCCTGCGGCGGTGCCGGTGCCTGCTGACAGCCAGCGAGAGTCAACGCTGCGCAAAAGAACCCGCGGCACCACGCACGCCATCCCCCGAGCCGTCCCACGGGCGGAGGCCTACCACGACTGCCTGCCGGCCGTCAGCGACCTTTCGAGCCGAGGCGAACCGCACACACCCGATCTCGCCGAGCGCCGCCCAGATCCTACGCAACCGCACTGTTCCCGATACCGGGATACCGGGATACTGGGATATCCGGATATCGGGATTTTCCCGATAGGCGCGCGAGCAAAACCAGGATTACGAGGAGTCTAACGGTGCAATCATCCAGCGAGCTTCTAACGCCACGCAGCGCCGCCGCCCATCGCCCTTTTTAGTTGTCGGAGAACGGTGCCAACGTTGCCCTGGCCCGTACACGAGCTAGGCTCAGGCGCGATGCTGAGCGGCTTCGAGAGACCTTGGGAACGCGCGCGGGTACCTCTGACCTTATTGAGCCTCGCGGCGAGCCTCACGCATTGCGGTTCGCCGGCGAGCAGCGATGCGCCAGACACATCGAGCGCCAACGGCACGACCTCCAGTGTGGGGTCGCCTGCAACCAACGGCGCGACGCTAAACGGGGTGACCACGGCTACGCACGGGAACGCCGCCACCAGCGGCGGCATCACGACGGCGGGCTCGGGCACTAGCAGCGCCGTCAGCACCAGCGCCGTCAGCACCAGCTCGAACACCGCGGCCACCGGTGCTGGCGGCGGCCCGAACACGGGCGCGACGAGCGGCGCAGGCTTCGGGGGCGCGACCGCAACCACCTCGAGT
>JAICQQ010000435.1 GCA_025937785.1 Polyangiaceae bacterium | reverse complement strand
GCTGCGGATCGTGCCACACCTAAAATGTACCACATTGGTTACGATGGGCAAGTCCGTCCATCAGTCGACGAACGCACCTGGCGCAATGCCGATCCACGCCCGCACCCGAAACAAGCCGTCCTGCTTCTGGTTTGGACCACGATTGCCCTGTGCCTGATAGTTCCGACCGCGCGTACGGCTACGTTGCTCTACACTTGCAGCAACCGGCGATGAGTCGCGGCCAACTTCGCCGACCAACCATGGCAGCTTGGCGTGTCGTCTAGCGCGACGCCGAATTCGACTTCGCCGTCCTGCACATCGCCTCGGAACGCAGGAGTCTGCGCCAGGCTCTTGAGGCGCCTCCAAGTTCCCTCAAATCGGCGTTCGGACGGCCGCCATTCGCGCGAGGGCGTGGGGAGTTCGGGTTGTTCTGCAGATCCGAGATGGCTGAGCCGCGCCGGCGTGTAACCGGCGTCACGGACCGGCTCTGGGATGCAACTGAGCCTGCAGCGAACTGCCAGGCGTCGTCGTGCGCATAACGACTGGCGTTCAGCTGCAAGGCCCCGAAGGAGCGCAGCGACTGAGGGCCTCGTCAGCTGCAACGTCCGAGTTCGGCAGCATCTTGGTCAAGTGTGGCACCACCATCAGGCCCCCTTGCACGAGAGACCTCGCCGAACCCCGCTCCACGGGGCAGCACGATATCGGCCCGGCCAGCGAGGCCTACGATGAAGCCGCGAGCTCGTGCGGCAGAGGGATGAGGCCGCCGCCGAGCGCAGCGCGGGCGGCATGGTCGAGGTAGGCGGCGGGTTCGACGTTGGCGCGCTTGGAGCTCTCGACCAGCGAGTAAAGAATCGCAGCAGCCTCGGTGCCGCGCTTCGAGCGCGACCCGAAGTGGTTGACGCGCCCGATGACGGGACCACGTAGAGCGCGCTCACTGGCGTTGTTGTGAAGCGGGACCGCGGGGTCGTCGAGGAACAGCACCAGACCGGGCCACATGTTGCCCATGTACTCGATGGCCTTGCGCAGGCCGCTCTCGGGGAATGCACGAATGCCCAACGCCCACTGCTCGATCTGCTTGACGAGCGGACGCGACCGGTCGGCACGGAGCTGGGCGCGCATCCCATCGCCGGGCGGGCCAGTGACACAGAGGGCTTCGATTGCGAAGAGCTCGTCGATCAGGTCGAGCACCTGCTTGGCCTCGGTCGCGAACGAGGACTCCAGCTCGAAGAACTTCCTGCGTACGTGGCTCCAGCAATGCGCGAGGCGGAACTTTCGGGTGCTCTTGGCTAGCGAGATGTACGAGCTGAAGCCGTCGCACATGACGGTGCCGGCGTATTGCCCGAGGAGCTTCGAAGCGGCAGCAGCCGAGCGCGAGTCTTCGAGGCGGTAGCAGACCGCATCGTCGGCGCCGACGCACCAGACCCACCACTTGGCTCCGTCGCCACCGTCGCGCTTGGCCTTGGCGCCCATGAGCCGCCACCAGGTCTCGTCCGCGCCGACGACGGGCTTGCCGAGCACGTACTGGAGCAAGCGCTCGTGCGCAGGCTTCAGGAGCTGCGCCATGGCCCAGGTGTAATCCCAGAGCGTCTGCGATTCGACGTCGAGGCCGTCGCGCTTCATCATCTTGACCTGCCGCTCGAGCGGCAGGTGATCGACATATTTCGAGACGACCACGTGCGCGCCGAACGCGATCGAGTATCGGGCGCCGGGGAACAGCTTGGCGGGGACCGGTGCCGTGACGATGGTGCGGCTGCATTCGCACCGCGCCTTCTTGCGCTTGATGGTCTTGCGCACGAACTCGCGGCTGATGACGTCGATTTCCTCGCTCTCTTCGAACTGCCCGACCCACTCGGCGACGGTGCCCTTGCAATGCGGGCAGCAGGTCGTGGCCACGTCACCCAGCTCGACCGGGTCTTCGACGAAGCGGAGCTTCGGTTGCTCCGTCGGGCCGTGTCCCTTCTGGGGCTTCTCGGCCTGACCGTCCTTCGAGCGCTTGTTGCGCTTTTCGCTCGAAGCGCCAAAGAGCATCTTGTTACGAGTGGCGAGCTGCTGCTCGAGCTCCGCCAGGCGCAGCGCGAGCTGCTCGACGCCGAGGCCTTTGAGCTTCAGCAACTCGGTCTGCAGCTCGAGATTCTTGGCGACCAGCTTCCGGTTTTCCGCTTCGAGCAGGAGCGCGGCTTGGCGAACCGTTTCGAGGTCCTTCTCCATGGCGAGCCGCATGCATACCAGTGCCGCAAAGCGGAGAAAACTGGTCGCCGAAATCTCACTTTTTCTCGGGCTCGGGCCAGCGCGGCGTCAGGTCCGCCCACGTCAGTAGAGCAGGGCTCCGTCCGATCCAGTCGCTGCCCTCGATGAATTGCGTCAGCTCGCTGAGCGTCAGCTTGACCGAGCGGTTGCGGCCTCGATCGGCGACGGCCGCGAAGCGGCCCTTGTCGAGCCGCTTCGCGAACAAGCAGAGGCCGGTGCCGTCGAAGTACAGCACCTTGGCTCGCTTGCGATTCTTCGACACGAACAGGAAGAGCGAGCCGCTCAGCAGGTTTTGCCCGATCGCTTCCTTGACCAGCGCAGCGAGCGTGTCAAAGCTCTTGCGCATGTCCACGGGCTCCGCGTGTGCGAACACCTCGACTTGTCGCGCGCTGACGATCACCCGAGCCTCCGCAAGATGGTCACCAACTCGTCGACCCCGAGGTCCTCGACGCGAACCCCATGCGGTGCTCGCAGTACGTACCGGCTCGATGTCGACGGCTGCCGCTGCAGCTCGACTCGGCGAAACGCACCGCCTCGCTTCGTCTCCCACCGGTGCAGCAGCGTGGGGCTGACTCCCACGCGCGCCGCGATGCTCTTCAGCTGTTTGCCAGCGGCACGCTGCTCACGAACAAACTCGACCAAGCGCTGGCGAAGATCCATCGGATACTTCCGCCGCTTGCCCTTGCCGCCCTCCAGCCCTTCAACCGCTGCCGCCAACTCCTCTGCTTTGCCCATGATGGTCCTCCTGGGCGCAGGCTGGCGGAATCGCGCCCAGGCGTCGTGCCGGGCTCGGGCGAGGTGTTACGTTCGAGCCGCCAGAAAACGAAGCGCCATCGCGGCGGTCCGCTTCCTTCTCGTTCGATTCTGATGACTTGTTCCCTCGCCCTGGGCCCGCGTGCGTCTGAGGCTCGGACACCGTCTCGAGCTTGGCCGTGCGGCGTTGCCCGGAGAAAATCCCGATCCCGAGCAGAGCAATCCGATCTAGGCTCGCGTCACCCGATGCCCCGGTTATCGCCAAACCTAACCCCTCGGGAGAGAAGCACGCTCATGTCTCAAAACACGCAAGTCCCCGACACCCCTCTGCTTCCCTCCGAACAACCATGGCGAAATTCGAAACGCTTCGTGAGCTGTTTTTTCCGCGCACTTCGAGATCAGGCAAACCCGAGCGTCTTTACATTCAACTCGTCGAAGTGGATGGCACACGCTTCGTCTCGCTAAAACACTTCTGGAAGAGTCATACAGGCGAGTTTTGCCCTCCGAGCCGAGATGCCACGCGAATCGTGATTCGGCGCTCTGAGGCCGATGAAGTCATCGCACTACTGCGCGATCTGCTCCCCCCCCACTCGCGGTGGGCCCCCGCCGGCTCGG
>JAICQQ010000164.1 GCA_025937785.1 Polyangiaceae bacterium | reverse complement strand
TCGCGGTAGTCCTTCTATGATCGCGTTCGCGATAACGAGAAAATCCAGCGCGACTTGATACACTTCCAATCCCTCATGATCGAGCCTCATGCTCCAGCCATCGGCCCCACCTCGGCATCGGTTGCGCTTCTTCGGGCACGTTTACGTTCACGTTCACGTTCACGGGGCCATCGTCCAATTCAGGGACAGGCCCTAGCGATCCAAGCTAGGGGACAGGCCCTGGCTCGTGCGAGCGCGTTGGGTGGGCTATGCTAAGAACATGCTGTGGTGGTGCTGGGCGCTCGCGTGCTGCCTTTTGTTCGGATGTGGCAAGACCTCGTCCAACGATGCGGCGTCGGGTCAGGCCACCGAAGGCGCGGTGGCGACCGGCACGACCGGCACCACCGCTACCGCCCGCGTGACCACTACCGGTGTGACCTCGTCCTGCACGTCTCCGGAAGACCGGGAATGCAGCGGCGAGTGCGTCGACCCGCGCACCAACTCGGCCCACTGCGGCTTTTGCAACACGGCCTGCTCCGACGATGAAGAGTGTGTGCAGGCGCGCTGCGTGCCTCAGCTCAGGTGCGACGCCGCGGACACCCACTATGCTTCAGCGGACATGCAAGCCAGTGGCGGCGAGGAGCGCGACGACGGCTGGGCTCTGCCGGTGGGTGAGACGCTCGTCGTCGAGCATCGCTTTCAGCCTGGTCCCGCGCTGCTGCTGCTCACGGCGCGCCGCACGGAGGGCGCGCTGCGCCCGGCGGTGACCTTGACCATCGGCGACGAGACGGTCGGGCCATTGCTGCTGGCAGCAGCAAGTCACGCCTCCTACAGCATCGAGTACGAGAGTCCGGGGGCGGTCGAGCTCGTGAGCATCAGCGTCGCACCGGCGGCCGGCAGCGGTTCCGACGTCGTCGCCGTGATCGAGGGCCTCGAGGTTCGCGACTGCGCTGCCTCCTACGGTGCGTGCGACGGTGGCGGTTATTACCTGCCAGAAATGCACGCGTGTGCCCCACCGGTGTGCAGCGAGCCAGCCGACTGCACACGCGACTTCGTGGGCCAAGCGTTTCTTGGAGTGTGCAGCGACGGCGCCTGCGAGTACCCGAGCTGTCGCGAACCTGGCGCCAGCGGCCGGCCTCTTCACGAAGAGCTCGACGGACCCGATACCAACGTCACGTGTTTCTCCTACTCGGAGCTGACGTTCCCGCACAACAACCCTCACGTTGCGTCCCTCGAAGGCGACCCGCAAGACTTCACGTGCCCTGCGATCGAAACGCTCACGTGGGAAGTGGAGCGCTTTCGTGGCGAAACCAGCTGCGTACAGGTCCCGATCTGTGGCCCTAACAGCGCCGAAGATCTGGGGTTCGAGCCGAACCCCAACCACTGCTGCTACCTGGTGTCGTGGACCTGTGGCGTGTAGCCGTGTGCCCGCTCAGTGGCATGCGGTGACTCGCGCGCGGCCAGGCTGCTCGTATCAAGTCGCCGGCTGGCCGAAGTGTCGGGCCAGCGCAAGCGTTCGCTTCTGTAGATTTCGTTCAAGAGCCTGGGATCGAGCCCGAGCTTCGTGCGGATGTGGTCGAGCGGGTCGTAGAACAGCGCGCGAAAGTCGATGTCGCCGAGAGTGGGAACCGGCGACAATCGTCCGACGACGAACGCGAAGTGAAACACTTCCCGCTCGATCTGCGAGAACCGGTAGGCACCGCGGTAAACATGTTGCGCACAGAAGCCGAGCACGCGCGGATGCCACCAGGGGCAGCCCCTGCTCGTCCCCATGGTGAACCCCGAGACGAAGGCCTCGTCCTGCGGTAGCAGCCCGCGCCCCAGAACGAAATGGATGCAGTCGTGCGTGAACAGATCCACTGCGCCCGCGAGCGCCAGCGGGCTCTTGGGATGCTCGAGCAGCTTCACGTACCAGGGCACGGTGCTGGCGGTGTCTCCCGGCAGCTTGCGATACAGCTCCGCCAATGTCATGCGGCTGTCATACAGCCACGGCGTCCAACTCTTCTGGCGGTTCGTCAACTCGACACTCATCGAAACCCTCCCGTGAACCTTGGCTCGCAGGCCAACGGCAGCAGCGGACCCGAGGGCACGCGCACGAGTGCTCATGCCCGAGACGGGGCCGCAGGTTTTGTGGGGTCGAATTTTCAACCCGCAGACCGAATCGGCAGCGGGTGGGGCAGCGGGTGGGGACCCGATAGGCCCGACCTGGAAGATCTGCCCACGACAGGCTGCTCGCGTCGAACGCCCTTCGTGGTGGAACGCTGTGACGAGGCTGGTTAGACGCCCGCGCCGGCTAGCCAAAACTGGGAGGTCCTGGCTAGCCCGTGCGGCGCACGAGCGCGTTAGTCGTCGAGCCAATCCACGAGCGGCTCGTAGAACTCGTGCACCCAATCATGGTGGAAGTAGGCGTCGGCTTCGCCGAACTCGGGGCGCTCGTCCACGGTGATCGAGCGAGCTCGTGTCATCAGGCTGGCGGTGTCGTGCATCGACTGCCCGAAGCCCGTTCCACCCAGAAACATCAGGACGTCACCGCGGAACTCGTCGAGGTTGTCGTAGTACTGGTCGTCCTCTCCTGCGAGGCCGCAGGCGAGATCTCTGAGCGCTGGGACGGACGCATAGTTGTCGAACATGGGTCCCACGAGCTCCAGGCGGTCCTGATTCGCGTGGATGAATTGGAACGTGCTGAAGTCGCCGAGGTTTCGCACGAAGTTCGGTGTCGGCGAGAGCGCTCCGGGAGGTGGCGGCGCGCTGAAGACGAACAGCAGAGCCTGTTGGTTCGTGGTGCCGGGCGGGAACAACGGGATCGGTGAGAGCCCGTTCGGGTCGGCTGCCGCCAATGTCACCACCAAGCGGATCAGTCCAGTCGTAGGATCGTAGCCAACGCCACCCGCCAAGATGTCTTCGAGCTGGGCACATGCCCCTTCGTTGTGTTCGATCACGACCGGGTCTTCCGAATAGAATGACCCTTCGTAGACGAACACGCCCGAGAACCGGTGAGGTGCGCGATTGATGGTCGCGATCGCATTGTTGGCGCCCGCGGAAAACCCTCCGAGCACCGGTTTCTTTCCACTCAGTAAGTGGGCAAAGGTCGAAACCAAGAGCGCGTCCGACACGTAGGCGTCAGTGTTCCACTCGAGCATTTCCGAGCAATCGACGGCGCCGGATTCGCAGTCGCCCGGGGCGAGACCGCTTCGTCGCTGATCGACCAACCAAACGTCGTGCCGCGACTCAGCCAAGCGCCCAGCCAGCGAGTCTTCGTAGCGAGAGTTCTCGCTCACCTCGTAGAACGCGCCTGGTAGCGCGAACGGGCTCAATAGCACCAGCGGCGCGCCGCGCGAATTCCCTTCGCGCCGCCTCACGTGCGTGACCGAAAAGCGATTGAGCGGACTGTTTCCCGCTTGCACGACATATTCGACGCGTGTCAGGCGGCGGTGCGGATGTGTCACATCGACGGATACGACGTCATACCCAGGCTGTATACCCAGAGCCAGTAACCAAACCCAATCCAACATGGTGTGCTCCCCTTTTTTGAATTCCCCTCAAACAAATAACTATACGCGATCACCATTCATTTGGAATGAGTCCCTTCTACCCTGGTCACGCGTGCTCGCATCTCGGCGCTTACCTGACGCGATGCTGACTCGGTTGGAACGGAGCTAACGTGGGATTTGTCAGCACAGTGTATTGGGGCAGCAGTGTGCTTTAGAAAGCGCAGCGCGGTGTATTGCGCAGCACGCTGTGTGGTCGCACAGGTCTTGGGTAGCTGTCGCAGCCGAGCGCGTCCTCACCTTCGTAGCAGCCGCTGCAACGGCGGTACGACCCGCTCTAGTGTTGACTCAACCGTCGCGCCCGCCCGTCGAGGCCGTCCGCCGCGCCAAGCGCAATTGACACTGCTTGGATGCGCACGCGGACTCGCCGACGTGTTCGTCGCCTGGCCCGCCCGATGGGCTGGCGCCTGGCGCAAAACGCCGAAGCGTCGACGCGCGTGTTCGGGCGCGAGTCACGCGGCCCTGCCATGCGTGAGCACGCGCGTGCTCACCGGTGCCTTAGCCCCCTCGAGCAGCGCCTCGTCCGCCCCGGCGCGTGTGGCCATCCCGGGGACCAAAGAAATTCGAGCGCGCATCGAACCTG
This sequence comes from Polyangiaceae bacterium, assembly GCA_025937785.1. Classification (GTDB taxonomy): domain Bacteria; phylum Myxococcota_A; class Polyangia; order Polyangiales; family Polyangiaceae; genus JAICQQ01. The sequence goes on along the minus strand of JAICQQ010000164.1, from coordinate 13,956 downwards.
GGACTATCTCGTCAGCGTCACGGGTTTCGGAAGGCGAGCCGGGCCGGCGCTATTTTCTAAGTATTCGTGATCAATGGTTTATTGTCGGCACGTGCGGGTTCGGCCAAGAGCACGAGTGGTGGCCTGCTCGGTGCTGGACCGTTGGCCAGGTGGCGATTGCACCACCGAGCGCGGATCTTTCTTACGTCTGCGCTGCACGAGCGCGATATTCGCGGTGGGGCGCAGATTTCTGGCGTGCTACACGCCGCTGACCCGATGCTCTCAGTTCGCATCCCCAGCATCTGCCGGGTCCGGCACCCGCGACCGGCGACTCGTGCATGAGCGCACGCGGCCAGGCGGCTTGCGTTTTCAAGCCTTCATTCTTTGCTGAGTCTTTCCCATGAGATTCCTTTCATTCACACGAGTTTTCAAGTTCATGCGCGTCGCCCCGTACTGCGCGGCTATCAGTGCGCTGATGATGGTCGCCACGCTGGTGGCGTTGGTGACGCCTGGTCCGAAGCTGGGCCCGGACTTCGTCGGTGGTACGGAGATCGAGCTGGATTTCAAGCCCGGGGTCAGCTCTGAACAGATCCGGAAAGCGCTCGAGAGCGAGCATTTCGAGTCGCCCGACGTGATCCGAGTCGAGGCGGCCAAAGCCAATCGGTACCTCGTGCGCGTGCATGACGTCTCCGTCATCAGCGATGAAACCAAACGCCGCACCGCGGCTCGGCTGTGCTTCAGCGACGGGCCGGCGACGCCGGATTGCGCGAATGTGGAGCGCCCGACCGAGGTTGCGTGGAGCCCGGGTGGCGACCGCATTAGGTTACGCTACGACGGTACCGCCAATTTGGCGCAGGTGCGCGAACGTTTGACGGGAATTCCGGGGCTGTCGCTGGCGCCAGGGGAGGATAATCCAGCCTTCGCGGACGCGCGCGAAACCAAGGTCGAAGTCTTGCTGCTGGGCACGGGCGAGAAGCTCCACCAAGCCTTGGTCAAGGGCCTGGGTCAGGAGAAAGTAGGCGAGGTGCTGCGCAACGAGTGGATCGGGCCGAAAGCTGGGGCCCAACTGCGCAACGCGGCGCTCATGAGCCTGACCATCGCGATGGTGCTGATCATGGCATACGTCGCGCTCAGGTTCGACCTTCGATTCGCGCCTGGTGCGGTGGTGTGCCTGGCCCACGATGCTCTCTTCGCTGCCGGCGTGCTGATGCTGCTGGGGAAGGAGTTCAACCTGGGGACCATCGCAGGGCTGTTGACCATCATCGGGTTCTCGGTGAACGACACCGTCGTCATCTACGATCGGGTCCGAGAAAACCTGCATTTGCACCGCGGCATGTCCTTCCCCGACATCATCGACCTCAGCGTCTCCGAGATGCTCGGGCGAACCTTTCTTACTAGCGGTACCGCGATGCTGAGCGTGCTCGCATTCTTCTTTTGGGGCACGGGTTCGCTCAAGGAATTCGCTTTGACGCTGGTGGTGGGCATGGTTTCCGGCGTGTACTCGACGGTGTACGTCGCGCTCCCGATCACTCACTGGCTCGATCGCCTGTTGTTCGCCAAGGTGGGCCGCAAGCGTTCGGGCCGCCCCCGACAAGCATCTGCTCGCCCGAAGATGGCCTGACCCGCCGTCGTCTCGAGATTCTGGGTAGCTCGAGCGGGGAACCCTGCGGCGCGCGCGGGATCCGCCAGTTCTCCTGAGGCGTCGTCCCGGAGTGAGTCATCGTGTCACGATGGCCTGCCATCGCGCCGACTTTCGCGTAGCATGGCGCCACATGACCATACCCGACCAGGGCCAAGACTGGATCTCGTCCTTCTCGCGCAAGCTGCGTCACATCGACGACTACGAGAGCCTCGTGGACCTGGTGCGACAGGAGATGCAGGCCCGCTTCGGGTTGACGAACGCCTGGCTCTACGTTTTCGAACGCGAAGAGGATGAGCAAGCCGTTCTGGTAGCGGCGGCAGGCCCGAAGGCCCGTGACATCGAGTCGCACTTGCCGGTCGCGCCCCTGGCGGGCGACTGGTTGATGCAGGCGTTGCGGCGGGATCAAGGGCCGATCATCATCGCTGACGCCACGGCCGTGGAAGGCAACCCCGACGTCGCACGGCGCCTCGGCAACCGCACGGTGGTCAACATGCCGATTGGCGTGGTGGAGCACGCGTTGGGCCTGTTGGGCGGAGGGACCTTCGGTGACGAGGGGCCCGTGCCGATCGACGACGCTGCGGCAGGGGACCTGGTCCAGCTCGCCAACATCGCGTCCGTGGCCATCGCGCGGCTCGTGCTTCGTTCTCGGGACGCGGCGCGGCTGCAACTGCAGATGCGCCTGGCTCAACGTCAGCGACTCGAGAGCCTGGGCCTGCTCGCCGGTGGCGTTGCCCACGACTTCAACAACCTGCTCAGCGTCATTCGCGCGAGCGTCGGCTTCATCGGTGCCGGGCCGCTGACGCCGGCACAAAAAGCCGACCTGGTGACCATCGGTGACGCGGCCGCGCGGGCCGCTTCCCTCACACGCAAGCTGCTGGTGTTCGGGCGGCAGGAGCCTCCGAGCTTCGAGAGCGCCGATCTGAACGCGGTCGTGCGCGACTTCTTGCGGCTGAGCGCGCGCTTGTTGCCGGCCAACGTACAGATCGACTTCGTCGCGGGCGCTGCCTTGCCACGGCTCTTGATCGACTCGCGCCAGCTCGAACAGGTGCTGATGAACCTGGCGCTCAACGCGCGCGACGCGATGCCGAGCGGCGGGCGCATCACCCTCGAGACACAACAAGTCGTGGTCAACGGCGAGTACCGGCGCGCGCACCCATGGGCCAAGCCGGGCCGCTACGTGCTGCTCAGCGTGGGCGATACGGGCAGCGGTATTCCTCCAGAAATCATCGAGCGTGTGTTCGAGCCGTTCTTCACCACGAAGGCTCAAGGGGAGGGTACGGGGCTCGGGTTGGCGGTCACCTGGGGCATCGTGCATCAGCACGGCGGTATGGTGCACTGTTACTCCGAGGTGGGCGTAGGCACGTCCTTCAAGATCTATTTGCCGGCTGCAGAGACGTCCGCGTCCGAGGTCGGCAGCAAGGTGCAGGGTGCGGTCCCCCGCGGGGACGAGCGCATCCTAGTCGCCGACGACGAACCTGCGGTGCTCTCGATTCTGGCGCGCCTGCTCAGAAGCTCCGGTTATCTGGTCACTGAAGTCACCAACGGCGCCGAGGCCGTGGCAGCGGCGACGCGCGAGACTTTCGACCTGCACCTGTTCGATGCGATCATGCCGCAGCTCAGCGGTCGGGATGCGTGCGAGCAGATCCGTGCCTTAAAGCCCGAGGCACGCTTCCTCTTCATCAGCGGCTACGGCGGTGACGCTTTGCCTGAAGCGTTCCTCAAAGGTCAGAGAATCGAGATCTTGGCCAAGCCTTTCGATCCGGACGCGCTCTTGCGCGCCGTGCGAGCCACGCTGGACGCAGCGCGAGAACCTTAGAAGCTCGCGACTTACTTTGCCAGATGCGCACGTTCGGCTTCGATCTCGAGTCCGAGCCGCACGAGCTCCCCCCGGAGATCGAGCAAATCGTTCGACCAGGGCAGACCATCGCCGAGCAGTTGAGCGCCGCGGGCGCTGCGCTTTTCTGCCGACGTCTTTTCCTTGAGCCAGGCCTGGAGCTGCCGCTCGCGCCTCGCCACGCGCCGCTGCCAGCGTCGATACTCGGCGGCGACTTGGTCGCGGGCGATTTTCTCCGCGCTGGGCCACACCTCGAAGCCGGCCTTCGCTTGGCGCAGCTCGTCGGCGACACCTTTGAGGTGCCGTGCTTGCGCCGCCAGGGCGCTGGCGGCGAGGCGGGGCACTTTGGCGAGCAACGCCTGTTGCTCGGCCAGCAGTTCACGCAGCCGCTTCTCTCGTGAGCTCTCGGTGATGCCCGCCACGAGCTTGCTGCCCAGGAGACCCCCGATGAGTCCACCGGCAACCATGCCGACCGGCCCCAAGATGGCTCCCAACATCGCGCCGCCTGCCCAACCGCCCACGCTGGACGCGGCGCTGTCGACGAGCTCACCTTTCGCCGCAGCGAGCCAGGAGCCATCGCCCTTTGCCGCGAGCTGCGCGGTGCGATACGCCGTGTACAGCGCCGGGGGGATCGCCTGACTCGCGATCAGCGAGCCTATCTCGGTGAGGTTGTTCGTCGCCGGCTCTTCCGCAGGTTTCGCCACGCTTGCTGGCGCTTCGGGTCGCTCGACGTTGGCGAGCCGGGCGTTCCCTTCCGCCGGCAATTCGCTGCTGGGTGGTGTGCCCGCCGTTGCAGCCTGGGTGATTTCGGCGTGGGTGACCTCAGCAAGGGCAACCACGCGCTTTTGCACTGCGAACGTAGCGGCGTGGTCTGCGACCGTCACCACCACCTGCGGCACGCGGTCGAGGCACTGCTGAACCACGGCGCTGTCGGCGCTGGCGATGAGCCGCACGCGCAGACCGTCCACCCATGCGTCGCAGCCCGGGGCCTGCTCGGCGTCCGTGCCCGAATCTCGACTACCGGCGCTGCTCGCTGCCTCCAGCACGACGTCGTGACCGTCGTAGCTGAGCTGCTGGGCCAACAGGTGCTCGCCGACGTTGGCCTCGCCTGGCTCGGCCGCGACCTTGGTATCGAATTGACCGATCAGCTGCTCGAAGCGGGTGGCCGGTGTCCGGGGATGGAAGCGCGCCATCCGCCGGCGATCGAGCCGGGACAGGTGGAACAAGGCGTCGACACCGGAGGGCGCAGGGGGGACCTCCTCGGCGGCCGCGTGTGAGGCGGAGCGGAACCGGGGATCTTGGTATGCCCAGAGCAGTGCGAGCTGTGGGGGCACCCCGCTGAGCGGACGGCGCCAGGCGCGCTCGAGATGCAAGGCCCACGACCAGCGCAGCGCAAGCAAGAGCAGCACCACGCCCAGGGCGATCCTTATCCACAACGGGTCCGGCACGGTCGCATCTTGCCAGAACTACGTTCGAAATGCGCCACCCCCCTGCTTCTCGGCCTGCGCTGCGACTCCGGTGACTGCGCCGTCCAGCGGCAGTCCGAGGTCTTGCGCGCGTCATCACAAAAGGTCACCATGGGTCGACCTACTCGAGGGGGTGTGCGATGCCTGTGAATCACAGCGGAGTCATCAGCAGTGTACTGGCGTGTTCTCTAGCGATGTCCGTCGCCGGGTGCTCGGTCGACGGGAGTGATCCGGCGCCGATCACGAGCACGAAGCAAGCGGTGCACGGAGACAACTCGGCCTTCGTGCGCATCTTCCGCCCGCTGTCGCGCGAAAGCCTCACACTCGCCGCCGAGGTGACGTTGGGGCAAGATCGACTGTGCCAGTTGCAGGCGGACATCATCGGTGACGGTGCCGCCAACGGGCTCGATGACGACGACCCGGACGATGGCGGTTGGGACTTCTCGCTCGACACCGACGCCACCGAGCACTCGACGAGCCCCAGTCCTCAGAACACTTACGGGTCGACGGCGCTGGCGTTGCTCGCGCGGGGGGCGGCCAATCCGCGAGCCCTGGGCTGCGCGCTCGACGCGGCGCTTGGCATGCAGGCCCGGCCAGAAGTGGACTCACCTCCAGATTTCGTGTTTTGGGTGCTGCTCGGACAGCTCCTCGAAAATCCCGGGTTCGCGGAGCTCGCGGCGGCACGCTACGACGCGAAGGTCGCGGCGGCAGGCGGCGCGCAAGCGCTCGGCGAGTCCATTCAAGAGCTGCGCCACAACGCGGGTGACGACGGGCTCATCCCCTATGATCTCGCTTGGCTCACCTTCGCGGCGCTCGGGCTCGATACGGCGCTGCCGAGCGACGGCTACCGCGCCGACGCCGAAACCTACGCAGGCCTGATCGCCAGCGACTTGCGCTCTGCCACACCGCTCTTCGATCGAAACGACGGGACCGAAGCGTTCTACACCGACGGCCTCTCCTGGTCGCTCCTCGCCCTGCACGCGGTAGATCTGCGACCTGGCCTGCAGCGCGCGTTGAAGCGGCTGCTCCTGGGCGTTCAGTTGCCGAACGGTGCTTTCGGCTTCAATCAGGACTTTCCGGAGCCGGACCTTCAGGCGACCGCTGGCGCGCTCCTGGCGCTCGAGCTGGCAGGCACCGGGGCGGACCGCCGCGAACGGCGCGCAGCCATCGGCTACCTCGTCGGTCAGCAAACAGCAGATGGCGGCTGGGACTACGCGCCCGGTCTCGAGAGCACTCAGGCGAACGCTGACGTCTTGTTGGCGCTCGGGCGTGCCCGCGAGACGCCGCTCGAGAGCGGCGCGCTGATCGCGAGCTCGGCGCCGGCCGCGCGTCGTTCCGCCTCGCGTCCCCTCGCGTTCCCCATCGACTGAGCAACGTCCTGGCGTAGCTGCGCTGCCAGCGCCCCCGACCTCAGTCGCGCACGAGCTCAGGCTCGCGCGCGACTGAACCGGTCAGGTTACAGCAGCTCGACGGGACCGGCGACGGACGGGTTTTCGTCATCGCCGATGGTGTTGGTATTGCCATACCCAAGCATGCCGTAGGCACCCCAGCCCCAGCAGCGCAGGTTATCGGACGACGTCAACGCGCACACGTGGTTGGCGCCGACTGCGAGGGACTCAGCGGTGTCACCCAGCACGATCGGATCGATCGAATCCGGCTCCTCGTCATCGCCAATCTGTTCGCTGTTGGCTTGGCCGAGCTCGCCATAGCTGTTCTGGCCCCAGCACAGCACGTCGCCGTCCTCGAGCACGACGCAGGTGTTGTACTCGTTGCAGCTCAGCGCCGTAACAGGTGCGCCGACCGCCACTGCACCTTCGAACGAGGGGTTCTCGCCGTCCCCTTGGTTGTTGGTGTCGCCATACCCTAGTGAGCCGTAGTTGCCATACCCCCAGCAAACGACGTTCCCGGTCGTCAGCAGTGCACACGTGTGATAAGTCCCGAGCGAAAGGGCGGTCGCCTCCCCTCCCAGGACGATGTCTCCCACGTCCGCGGGTGTGTTGGTGGTGCCCACCTGGGTCGTGTTGCCGTAGCCGAGCTGGCCGTAACTATTGTGGCCCCAACAGCGAACCGCGCCGTCTTCCATGATGGCACACGAGTGAGAGCCGCCTACGGCGATGTACTTGGCGTTGCCTCCTAGGGGCACGTTGCCCGCGTCGGCGGGGTCCTCGTCGTCGCCGATGTTAGCGCTGTTGCCGTAGCCGAGCTGGCCGTAACCTCCGTAGCCCCAGCAGCGTACGGCCCCAGAAGTGAGAAGGGCGCACGTGTGATAAGTGCCCGTGGCGATCTGCGTCACCTCGCCGCCGACGTTCACTGGGTCAACGGAACCGGGAACTTCGTTGTCGCCGATGGTTTCGCTGCCGTCGTTGATGCCGAGTTCGCCGTAGCTGTTGGTTCCCCAGCAACGCACGGCCCCCCCATCGAGTAGCGCGCAGGTGTGGGCGCCACCGGCCGCAAGCTGAACCACTTCGCCGCCCACGTTCACGTTTGCAGTCGGCAGCTCGTTGTCCCCGATGCTGTTGGTGTTGCCATAGCCTAGCGCGCCGTTGGCATAGCCCCAGCAGCGAACCGCGCCACCGTCCAACAGGGCGCAGGTGTGATTGTCCCCGGCAACCACCTGCAGCACGGGCAAGCTGCACGTGGTCGGGTCGGCTTCACACGCATCCTCGCACTCGTAACCGTCGCCGACGAAGCCTTCGTCGCACTCACACTCGAAGCTGCCATCGATGTTGGTACAGGTTGCGTCGGAGTGGCACGTCGCGGTGCCGTCGGTGCACTCGTTGATGTCGACGCACTCGGTGGGCTCGCCGCTGAGGCAGACGAAGCCGTTTTCCTCGTCGCAGTTCGAGTCGCAGCCATCACCGTTTTGGGTCCCGTCATCGTCGCATTCTTCGCCGTCGTCGAGGACGCCGTTGCCGCACTCGGGGTTCGAAGCGGTGCCGCCCGAGCCGGTCGTGGTGGTGGTGCCCCCTACGCCGCCGGTGCCGCCGGTGCCGCCGCTACCGCCACTGCCGCCGCTGCCGCCGCTGCCGCCGCCGCTCATGCCGGCGCTGCCGCCGCTGCCGCCGTCTGGCTCGTGACCGGTCGCGATGGGGAGCTCGCCGTCGTCGGTCAACTCGTCCTCGTCAGCGCAGGATCCGAGGGAGCAAGCTTGCCCCTCGACGCACTCGTCGGAATCTTCGCATTCGTCGCGGCACTCGGCGTCGACGCCGCAGCTCTGGTCACCGACACAGTCGGCATCCTCTTCGCACTCGGTGTCGTCCTCGAGCTGGCAGACGTGCACGTCCTCCTCGTTCAGGACGCAGCGGGCGCCCTTTTGCAACGTGCAGTCCCGCGAATCTTGGCACTCTTCGTGGCAGCGTTCGAAGGCGCACACCAACGGGGATGAGCAGTCGGAGTTGAGCACGCAGCCTTGGGCGAGTTGCGCTGCCTTCGCCTTTTCTTTCGTCGAATCGCCGCACGCCCCTGCGAGGCTCAGCGCTGCGGCGCTCACGAACATCAGCCTCAATACGCCGCGAAGCCTGAGCGCTCCGCCAGCCTTGGATACTCCACGCTTGAATGCCCTACGATGCTTGGACGATTCCATACTACGCCTCCCTCCAGTGCAACGCGCTTGGTCGTGCCCAGAGAATTTTCTCGCCAGTAAAGAATACTCTGTATACCCCGGTCAACGATCGCTCGTCTAGAGCCTTCGCCCCGCTGAGCTCTGTGCGCAGTTTCACTGCAAGCGCGTTAGACGTACAAGCGTACTTCAATGCAAGCAGGGCGTGGGCTGGCACCCACGGGCCGTGGGCGGCGCTTCGAGACCATCGGTCAGAAGCTGCCGACAGCGCCGATACCCACACTCTGGTTGCCCAGCCAAGCGTTCGGAATCACGCGGGCGAACACGTCGCTCTCTGGCTTCGGTTCGTACCGATCGGGATCATCGGAGGTGACGAGCAGCACCACGCCGGTGATCACGGCCGCTGCCCCGACACCTGCGCCGATCCAACCGTAGCTGTTCTGCGCCACGATGGAGTCGAGGTCTTCGATCGCCGCGTTGTGCTCTTCGGTGCATGCGGGGTCGTACTGGTTAGATTGGCCGTCGCACTCTTCGCGGCGCGAGATCTCGTCGATCTCTTTGCGCTGGTCGTCCTCTCGCCCTTGGTTGATGACGAGGAAGGCACCACCGCCAAGGATCAACGCCGACCCCGCCCCGGTGGCGACCCAACCCCACAAGCGCTGAGACCGAGCCGACGAGTTGTAGGCGGCCCGCTTCTCTGCGGTGGGTTCGAGCGCGATGCTGACCGTAGTCGTCTGGTTCGCCAGGATCGAGATGTCGCGCTCGACTGGCAAGAACTCGCCGCGCTCGATACGCAGCGCGTGTCGCCCGGGCGGCAGGCGCAACGGTGCCGCGTAGACGCCGCGCGACTTGCCATCGAGGAACACGACGGGATCGGTTTCGCTGATTTCCAGCACCAGTGTTCCTCCACTGCTGGTCAATGCCGCCGGGTCTTCGATTAACTCGAGATCGACTTCACCGGTGCTGCCGCCGCCCAAGGCGAGCTGGCGAGACGCCGTCTTGTAGCCCGTGCGCCGCACCTCGACTTTGTGGTCGCCGGGCGCCACCGGGATCGACGCGGGCAGGGGCGCGAGACCTACGAGCTTGTCGTCGACCCAGACCTCGGCATCGGGCACGTTGGCGCGCACCGTGATCTGCGCCGGCTGGCCTTCGAGCGGCGACAGCTCGACGTTCAGCGCTGCTTTGCTCTTGCCGAAGACGGAGACCGGGCGGCGCTCGGGGAGGTAGCCTGTCGCGTAGATGCCGATGATGTGCTCGCCGCTCGCGAGCTTCAGCGGCTCTTTCAAAGGCAACTGAGCGACGCCGACGCCATCGACCTCTACCTTGGCGCCGGGAACATTGGAGGTGATCTCGAGCTCGCCGATGCGTGCCGCCTGTTCGTCGCGCACGCGCTTGGCGTTGCTCAGGCGGTCCGCCGGCAGGTTCCCGGGGTTCGCGAGCAGCTTGTCCAGCGTCTCGACGGCCGCCACCGGGCGTTGGGTGGCCTCGTACACGAGCCCGATGTTGTAGAGCACGAGTGGGTGCTGGATCAGCTGATACGCCTGCTGAAACTCGGCCAACGCGCCTGCGTTGTCGCCTTCGTTGAACAGGCGCAGGCCGCGATCGAAGTGCTGGCGGGCTTGCTCGCGGGTGGCCTCGTCGCCGCCCGCTTGGGCTGACGCAGGCGCGCTGATCAACACCAGCGCCACGAGCGCGCACGAGAACAGACTCAGCCAACGCGCCCTAGAAAGGGTTATCCTCCGCCAAACCGTGTTGGGTTGCTCGGGTCTTGTGCGCGGGTTTCGGTGAATCATTGCTTGCCTTTGGCGACGGCAGAGGCGGGGAGATGGGATCGGGTGCGGATGCTGCTGGCGGATCCTCTGCCGGGGTCACCACCGATAGCACCTCGGGCCCGTCGCTGTCAGCGGCGCGTACCACGGCAGCCTTCGCGCTGGCCTCGCTGGGGACCTCGCGGCTGGGAGCAGGGAGGGATTCCGGACCGAGCCCGGGCCCGCCTTTTCCGCTCCTGGACTGGGCCCAGAGCGCTGCTATCAGGACGCTCACCGCGACGAGCGCGGCCAAACCGGAGAAGAGCAGCCGTTTCGAGTGTTTCGGCGCTTCGACCAGGCTGTGCCGCGCGTCGGGCGCCGTGAGGCCCGGCGCGTGGGAGACGTGGCGGGGTTCGGGCAGCGTCGCGAGTGGAACGGGCCGAGCCAGCCCGCCCGCGTCGTGCTGCTGGAAGACAGCGAGCGCGTCGCTGAACGCGCGCACGCTCGAGTAGCGCTCGTCGCGGTTGCTCGCGAGCGCCTTCGCCAGCACTTCGGCAAAGCCCGGTGGCGTGTCGCCGCGGTGACTCGCCACGGGTTCGTAGCGACCGGTGTGAATCACGACCGCCAGTTGCTCGATCGTCGCTGCCGAGAACGGCTTCTTGCCGGTGACGCACTCGTAGAGCACGGCTGCCAGCGAGTAGACGTCGGTGCGCGCGTCGATGCCGTCGCTGCCGCGCACCTGCTCGGGCGACATGTAGAAGGGGGTGCCCAGCATCGCACCAGCTCGGGTCAACTGCTCGCTGCCGGTTAGCGTCGCGTCGAACTTCGAGATACCGAAGTCGAGGATCTTCACGAAAGGACCGGGTTCGATGAACAGGTTGTCGGGCTTGAGATCGCGGTGGATGATGCCGGCGTGGTGCGCGGCTTCGAGCCCGCGGCACGCTTGCCGCACGTACCCGATGGCCTCGGCGAAGTCGAGCTTCCCCCGCTCTGCCAACAGCGAATCCAGCGCGCGCCCGCTCATCAGTTCCATCACGATGTACGGCTCGCCGGATTCGAGGTTGCCGGCGTCGAAGGTCTCGACGATGTGGGGGTTGCCGATGCGTCCCGCAGCCGACGCCTCACGCAAGAAGCGCGTCACGATCGCGGGCATTTGCGCGAAGTTGGGGTGGAGCACCTTCAGCGCGCGGCGGTGCTTGGTGTACTCGTGCAACACCTCGTACACGGCGCCCATGCCGCCGCTGCCAATCCTGCGAATGACTCGGAACTTGCCCGCTACCAGCGTGTCCGGCAGAAACGCGTGCAGAGCCCCGTTCGCCATGGGTTAGAACGGGTTTTCTTCAGCCAGACCCTTGTCGCTCGCGCGGGTCTTGGGTGCCTTCGGTTTGCCGCCAGCGGGCGTCCCGATCGCCGTCGGGGGCGAGGTTGCTTCCAGCTTCGGTCGACTCGCGCCGGGCGCCTTCGACTCGGACGGGCTGGCGCCAGGCTCTGGAATAGCAGAAGCCGGCGGCGCCGCCGCGTGAGATGCGGCGGGGACCACGCTCGCGGGCTCTGGCGTCGTTTCAGCGGACGGCTCGGGCGCGGGCTCGGGCTCGGACCGTGCGGCGAGCGAAGGTTCTACCGGTGAGGCCGAGAAGCGGGCCCAGACGATCGCACCCGCCACCGCCAGTACCACCGCCGTGGCAACCACCGCGACGGCGGTGTTGCGCGCCTTGTTGTTCGGAGCCGCAGTGCCGGGCCGGGAATTCTCGACGCCGGCATCGGTGGCTGCGCCGCCGGGCAGAGGTTGCGCCGTGAAGGCGGAGGGGGCGGTGGCGGTCCTGCTTCCGACCGGTGCGACCGCTGCGACCTGCGGCAGTGCGCCGGCGTCGACGAACCTGGCGAGCGCATCCATGAAGGCTCGCACGGTCGGATAGCGAGTCTCGCGATTGGCGTCGAGCGCGCGTGCGATGACTTCCTCGAACCCCGCGGGCACGTCCGCGCGAAACTGCGAAACCGGCGTGTACCGGCCCTCGTGGATCATCACCGCGAGCTGAGTCAGCGTCTCGGCGAAGTAAGCTTTCCTGCCCGTCACGCTTTCGTACAACACCAGTCCCAATGCATAGACATCGGTGCGAGCATCGATGTCGGACTGCCCGCGGATTTGTTCGGGAGACATGTGGGTCGGAGTGCCCATGGTCGTCCCGTCGACGGTGAGCCGGCTGTCCCCCGTCTTTTCAGGGTCGAACTTGCTGATGCCGAAATCGAGGATCTTCACGAACGGCACGTTGCCCGCACACACGAACACGTTCTCTGGCTTCAGGTCGCGGTGCACGATCCCCGCCGCATGGGCCGCTTCGACGCCTTCAGCGGCCTGCAGCGTGAACGAGATCGCCTCCGCGAAACCCAGCTGCCCGCGGGCCTCGATGAGATCGCTGAGGGCCTGTCCTTCGAGCAGCTCCATCACGATGTAGGGCTCGCCGGAGTCGAGCTTGCCGGCGTCGAAGGTCTCGGCGATGTGGGGGTTGCCGATGCGACCTGCGGCGGAAGCTTCCCTGAGAAAGCGCGCGACGTGTTCTGCGCGCCGCGCAAAGTCCGGGTGCATCAGCTTGAGCGCGCGCCGGTGTTTGGTAATCTCGTGCTCGACCGCATAGACGCTGCCCATACCGCCGAACCCCAGTCGCCGAACGACCCGAAACCTGCCGGCCAGGAGCGTGCCTGGGGCGAGCGGGGGCGGTGATTCGTCGTGCTCGGTCAAAGGTCCCTACCGGTGCTCGTAACCACTGAGCTTCGCATGGCCGCGCGTGACCATACAACCACAGCTCCAGAAGCTTGAAGCCCATCTGGCCGACGGGTCAATTGCCACGACGCCCCCCGGCGCCCAAGCTGCGGATCTCCCTAATTGTCAGCGCGCTGTGCTCCTGGGGGGTGGGTGCCAGCTTTCCAGGAGGGCTGCATTCCCACGGCCCAAACGTCGGGTATCGAATGTTTCTCAACGGTTACGGAGACGGGCCGAATGACCCCCATCGCGCTTCGGGCGGCGAGCGTCGTCCCGGGCACCCCAACTTGTAATCAATTGTCAAAGTGCAGCGGGCCATCTGGGAGCATCCGCCTCGCTCGGTCAGCCTAGATCGCATGCGAGCCGCACACGCTGTCATTTGCGGGCTCCTCTGTGGGGCGCTGGCGGGCTGCGGAGCGCACCACTCCGGCACGCGAGCGGCAGCACCGCTCGCACTCAGCGCGGCCGACGATCGGTTGAGCGCTGCTGAATGGGATCGGCTGCGGGGGGGTGAACGCATCGAGCATCCGAAGCGGTTTTCGGCGGGGGGCGCGAAGTACGTCGGCGGCGTGTCGTATCAATTGGTCGCTGCCGACCCCGACCAAGTGCTGCATGCGTTGCTCGATCCCGAGCAGCTGCGGCAGATGTTGCCGCACACCCAGCACATTGCGGTGGTCGGACGCGGCTACCCCGCGCGCGGTCTCACGCTCGAGCAGGGGAACGACCTGGTCAGCGCGAGCTACTCGGTGTCGCTCAGCCACGATCTCGAGCGGCGCGAGGTGCGCTTCTGGCTCGACCACTCGCGGCCCAGCGACATCGACGACGTGCGCGGCTTCTTCCGCGTGGAGCCTTCGGACGACGGTCGCAGCCTGATCACTGTGGCGGCCGCGCTCGACCTCGGGCCGGGCCTCGCGCGACTGTTGTTCGAGAACGCCCTCGAGCGCCTGATCCTCGCGACGCCGACTCAGAT
>JAICQQ010000018.1 GCA_025937785.1 Polyangiaceae bacterium | reverse complement strand
ATGACCGGCGAGACGCCCCACGTCGTGATGACGGGCAACGCCAGCGTGGACGGGTTCCAATTCGGAGGGTTCCCGCTCGGCGACATCGTGCGTTCGAAGTTCCGCTTCGTGCCGCTGAAGCTCGACCTGAGCGACGTGGTCGCGAAGAAAGGCTCGAGTCAGTATCGCGCGAGCTCGGCGCACCTCGACTTCGAATCGAACGCCACGGTGAAGGTCGATGCACTGGTCGAAAGCCCTTCGCTCGACATGCGTGATTTCCTGGCGATGTGGAACTTCGAGAACGACCCCCGCTGGACGCACCTGAAGGGACACGGCACCGCGAAAGCGAAGGTACGCTACGTGCTCGGCGGCCCCGAAGATCGCTGCGGCGGCGGCAATCTCCGCGTCGTCGGCAGCTCGACGTTCGACAGGTTCGAGGCCTTCGAAGAACACTACGATTCGGGCAGCGCCGAGTACGCCTTTCACTGGACCGACTTCGCCGCGACCTATCGCGGCATGTCGATCGACGTCCCCACCTTCCAGCTGAGCAAAGGCTCCGGCATCCTCGCCGGATCGTTCCGGATGCAGCCGGGCGCGAAGCTCGAGGGCAAACTCGTGGGTACCGCCGTCCCGATCTCCAAGATCGACGCCATGGGCGACCGCGTCGACGTCGTGGACGGTGAGGTGACGACTGCCGTCGGCGAAATGTCCGGCACGCTCGACGCTGTACGCATCGTCGCGAGCGGCTCCACGTCTTCGATGAAGCTCGCGGAGCACGTGCTGCCCCCCTCGGAGTTCAGCGTGCGGCTCGAGCCCAAGCAACGACCGCTCGAGAGCGTCGGACAGAGCCGCTGCGGCCAACCGATCGCCGGTGCCTTCGATCAGGCCCGTTGGGAAAAGGACGAAGTCCAGGGGACCTTCTACCTCACCGGGCAACTCTTCGGCGGGCAGGCGAAGTTCCAGGACCTCGAGCTCTCTGCGCAACGCTCGAAGGTCTGGCGCGGCAAGACCCAGCTCGAAAACTTCAACCTGGCAGCGGCGATCGAGCTGTTCGCGCCGGGCCGCGCGCCCGACTTCAGCGGAACTCTCAGCGGTGACGTCGAAATCGGCGCCTACTCGCTCGCCGATCCCGCCAGCGCGGAGCTCGAGCTTTCGGTGAGCGCCTTCCAAGCGAATCAGGCCGGGCTGCGGGCGAAGGTGGTCTCCCCCAAGAGCAGCATCAAGCTCTCGCGTCGCCAACTGAGCCTCGAGAACCTCGCGCTCGCGGTCACGGCTCCAGGGGGGCAGAGCGGCGTGTTCGACGTTCGCGGTGAGCTCAAGAATCTAGGTAAATCCCCCGAGGTCGACGCGCAGCTGCGCCTGCGACCGACCGATCTGTCTGCCTTCACCGCGCTGGTACCCAAGGTCGAGCGCGCCAAAGGGCGCGTCGACGCTACCTTTCGCGTGAACGGGGACCTGGCTCGACCGAACTTCGCGGGTGGTCTCAGCATCGCCAACGGCGAGGTCGAGGTCAAAGGCCTCAAAGCACCGATTTCGGACCTGAACGTCGAGGTTCAAGTCGACCCAACTCAAGTCCGCGTCACCCGCGGCAGCGCGCGTATCGGCAGCGGTGAGCTCGAGCTCACCGGCCGCGCCCCGATCCAAGGAACCACTATCGGCACGGCCCGCGCCGATCTCCAGGTGAAAGGCTTGTCGCTGGCCCTCGAAGAGGGCATCCGCGTCACCCTCGACTCGAAGCTGCGCGCTGTCTACGAACCCAGCGAAGCTGGCGATGGGCCGCTGCCTCGCATCAACGGCGAGGTGACGGTCACTTCCTTCGACTACACGCGCCCGATGAGCATGACCGCCGACCTGACGACGCTTGCCCAGCGCGGCCAGCGCACCGCAGTCGAAAGCTACGACCCCGACCGCGACGTGGTGGAGTTCGACATCCAGCTCCGTTCACTACGTCCGCTGCATATCGAAAACGATTTGCTCGAAACGGATCTGATGGTCGACGACACCGGCCTCCGACTCAAAGGCACCAACCAGCGGTTCGGCATGCTCGGTCGCCTCAAGTTCAAACCAGGCGGGCAGATCCGCCTGCGCAGTCACGACTTCGAGATCCGCCAAGGCTGGGTGCGTTTCGACGATCTCAGCCGCATCGAACCGCAAGTCGATGTCACGGCTGTCACCGACTACCGGCGCTTCGAAGACGTCAGCAGCGCCGAAAGCGCCGGCGCCGGCGCCGTCTCGTCCGGCGACGTCGCGTCCAGCTCCATGGGCGGCCAATGGCGCATCAACCTGCACGCCTACGGCGACCCCGAGAACCTGAAGATCGATCTCACCAGCACCCCCAACCTGCCGCAAGACGACATCTTTTTGCTGCTCACCGTGGGCCTGACCCGCGCCGAGCTCGACCAGAATCGCAGCGCCGCCGTCGGCAGCAGCGTCGCCCTCGAAGCCCTGGGCACGCTCAGCGGTGCCGACCGCGCCGTCAAGGACGCCGTCCCCGTCATCGACAACGCGTCCATGGGCAGCGCCTACAACCCCAAGTCCGGCCGCACCGAACCCACCATCACCATCGGAAAGCGCCTCGCCCAACAGCTCCGCGCCCAGGTCACCACCGGCCTCAGCGACTCCAGCAAAGTCGAGAGCAGCCTACGCTGGCAAATGAATCCCCAGGTCAGCGTCGAAGGCTCCTACGGCAACGTCAACGACATCTCGAGCTCGTCCCTCGGCAACGTCGGCGCCGACATCCGCTGGCGGCTAGAGTTCGATTGAACGATTTGTTGGCTGCGCATCGCATTTCGAAGTCCCCAGCCCGATGCGAATCACCTGAAGTCCGCTTCTCGCTCCCAGCTCTTCGTGAGCTTGACTTGCCGCGTCCGCGCTTCGAGAGGCTACCTGCCGGGGCGCGCAGACTCGCAACGGGGCGGCGCAGCTTGGTACTATTCCGTCCGATCGGCGGTTCTGTCCGCGGTGGCAAAAGCGATGGGGCGACGCGACTCCCGGCAGAACGCGGGCTCGCCCGGCCCCAGGGGTGTGCTAGGTAGAGCCCCAGAGTAGAGCACCCAGAAAGGTTCCCCCGCTCCGTGAACGTTCGTTTGGTCAAAGAGCTCCGCTTCGAGGCGGCACACCGGCTGCCTCGTGTTCCCGAAGGTCACAAGTGCTTTCGCCTGCACGGCCACAGCTTCAGAATCGAGCTGAGCGTGGAGGGCCCCGTCGACGAAAAGACCGGTTGGTTCATCGACTACGCCGTCATCGACGACATCTGGCAACCCCTTTACGAAAAGCTCGACCACCACTACCTGAACGAGGTCGAAGGACTCGAGAACCCGACCAGCGAGATCTTGGCGCGTTGGCTCTGGGACCGCATCAAGCCCGAGCTCCCCTCGCTCACGGTCGTCACGGTGCACGAAACCTGCGACGCGCGCTGCGAGTATCGCGGCTAGCCGAACGCACACGCGGGTGCCGCGGGGAGATCCCGTCGCGCCACCCGGAGATCATCCGCGCAGACCCTGGTCTTCGTCAGAGGAGCAACCTCTCGACCCGGCAATGCCCGCCCTCGTCGCAGGTCGCGATGGTGCGCTCTGGCTCGATCGGTAGGCAGGGAGGACAAGAGGCGGGCATGTCACCGCACAGCTCTTTCTCCACCCGCTCATGGTCGGCGGACACCGCCACCCAATTGGTCTCGCCACAACCCTCGCAGCAGTTCAAACCAGCACGTAAGCGGCAGTCGTCGCTGGTCTTGCAGGCAGACAGGTCGCTCTTGCGTACGTCGTAGACTTCGCAGGTCCCCTCGTTGCAACGGGCACCGAAGTTGCCGAGATCCTCGGGGATCGGGCAGAACTCGCAGTCGACCAGCGCGCACTCCGGCGCTCGGAAGCTCGCGTATTCGGCGTTGACAGCCGCGAGCTCGTCGGAGCTGTCGATGCCACAGAAGCCACAGCAACCGTGGTCGATCACGCAGTCGGTGTTGTTTTCGCAAGCGGTGTCGCCTTTGGGATCGCAGACCCCCAGACACTCTTCCAAACTATCGAAGCGGTTGTCGTTGCCTCCGCAACCGCCCCAAAGAAACTCCTCGCAGCGCCCGGTCTCGATGTCGTAGCCCCAGGCTTGGAACGCGGCGTTACACTCGCCCGACTCGAGGGGCAGCAGACACCGGTCGTCCGAAGGCCCACCGCCGCTACCAGTCGTGCCGCTACCGGTCGTGCCGCTACCGGTCGCCCCACTCCCGGTCGTGCTCGTGCCGTTGGTCGACGCGCTGGCCGTGGAGGCGGCGTTCGTCGAGGCGTTCGATCCGTCGCTGCCGCCGGTGCTTTGCGTGCCGCCGCTGCCGCCCGAGCCGTTCGTCGCGCCAGTACCATTGCCATTCCCGTTCGAGCCGTTCCCATTCGAACCGCTCGTGGGTGAGTTCCCCCCGGTGCCTCCCGTACCGGCGCTGCCGCCGTCATCGAAGACGTCGGAGTCGGACTTGCCGCCGCAGGCGAGCGCAAGGCTCGCGACGCAGCCGGCGAGGACGGCCACCTTCCACGGGGAGAACATGACAGCGCTTCGCAGCATAGCGTATCGGGCAGCAACTTTCGTGCCGAATCGCCGAAGCTACGGTCCGCTGGCTTTCGACGTGCCAAAAGCAAAGGCGTGCCACCTACCCGGACATGCTTGTCACGGCGAGGGCATGAGGGCAGTTGCAGCTGCATGACCCATACCTACGGGCATCGTGGCGCCTGCGCCGCGCGGGCGCAAGTTGCGCTCCCACTCATTAGCGCAGTCATTGGGCGCAGGTGATGGTCAGCTTGGTGGTGCTGGTACCGCTGGCGCTCACACCAGTCTGGTTGATGGCTTTGCCCCAGACCGTCTGCGCGACGTTCTCGACCATCGAGCTCTTGAGCTTCACGTCGGCGTCCTTGAACACCTCGCCCGAGCCTCGCTCGCCGGGGGGCGCCACGCCGTAGCCGAAGCCTTGGCCCTTCCCCGGTATCTTGCAGGTCATCGTCAAACTACCGCCTTCGGTCACGCTCGATTGGTCGAGCTTCATCTTCAGACCGTCGAGCTCGAGGGTGCCCGTGACCTTGCTCGGGAGCTTTTGAGTCGGGGGTGTACAAGTCATGCCTGGGATCTTGACGCTGGTGACCGCGACCGTGCGCGTCCCCGTGCCCTTGAGCTCCCAAGCGTCTTTCCCTGGGGAGCTCTTACCCGTGAGTTTGAACGCCGGCATCGACAGGTGGTAGTTGTACTCCATCGGCCCGCTAGTGATCTTCAGATCGGTCTCTTCGGATACCTTGACCGTGGAACCATCGATGACCTTCTTCAATAGTACGCGGATCGCCTTCGCCTGCGCGGTGTAGCGATCCGCCTCCTCGGCAGCAATCTCCGAGAAGAGGCGCTTCCAATACTTGGCTTTGCCCATCTGCGTGCAAAGGTCTCGGTGCTCTTGTTCGTGCTTCAGCGTGATAGTGCCGAGCTCTTTGCACGAGGCGCCGTCCGCGAGCGCCTTGAGGTCGTTTGGCTGATTCTTGCATTCCCCTTCGATGAGGCCCACCGAGTTCGGGCCGGTGTAGCCCTTGACCTGAGGGAAAGGCAGCGACACGTCATCACGCAACTTCTCCCACTCCTGTCGCGAGATTTTTTCCACAGGGTATTTCGCCAACGGGTGGCTTGGATTCTTCTTCCTGAGATCGCGTTGGTCATCTTCTGCCTGCTTGACCTTCGTGGCCAAGTCCGCCTGGAACTTCGCCAAGTACAGCGCGTTCGCGAGCTCTTGCTGGATGCTCTCGAGGTTTTTACAGCTGCAGGCCTTGGGAGCGGCGAATGCCAAAGCGGGAGCGATGAGTACGAGCGCGGCGACCACGACGGCAAGGAACTTCATCGAAGCACATTACCACGGGCCGCCCGCGCGTCCGCAAAACGAAAATCTTTCCGTCGTTCGGAGCGAGCTCCTACCCGCGGTATGCTTTCTGCAGGGCGGCGATGTCGAGCTTGATCATCTGGAGCATTGCATCGCTCGCGCGCTTCGAACGCACCGGATCTTTGTCGGCCATCATCTCGTTGAGCACGGCGGGTACTATCTGCCAGCGCACACCGAAGCGATCGATGAGCCAGCCGCATGCCTGTGTTTTGCCCCCACCCTCGAGCAACGCATTCCAGTAGCGGTCGAGCTCCGCCTGGTCCTCACACTCGACTGTCAGTGAGATGGCGTCGTTGAAGTCGTGATGAGGGCCGGCGGTCATTGCCTGAAAGCGCTGTCCGAACAGGGTGAAGTCCACGACCTTCACCGAACCGGGTGGCCCGCTCGGTGATTCGCTCATCATCGGCGTGACCGCGTCCACGCTGGAGTCGGGGAAGATCGAGGCATAGAACCTGGCTGCCTCTTCGGCGTCCTTCGCGTACCAGAGAAAAGGAAAGATCTTTGCCTTGCGAGCTGATGCCATGGGGTCCTCCTTGCAGTGAGTCGTCTAGCTTAGGCTCTGAGCTGCGGACCTGACAGCCCCCTTTCCGCCACGTTTCGCAGCAGATTCGATCGCTGTTGGGAGCGCGCTAACGGGGCCTGGGCCTGGGGGGACGGGTGGGGGGAGCGAGCCGGCGCTGGCACCTTCGGGCGCGGCGCCGGCTCGCGGGAGTCCCCGTCTGCTTGCTACTGCTGGCGGCGACGCCGCTGCACGAAACCGCAGGCAATCAAGCCCGCCAGTGCAGCGAAGAATGAACTTCCGCTAGAAGGCGCTGCGGCGACCGCGCACCCACCGTGGGGCCCGTGCGGCCAGGGCCACCCATGCCCGCCGTCGGTGCCGCTACCGTTGCCGTTGCCGTTGCCATTGCCGTTACCGTTACCGTGGGTGCCACCGGCTCCCGAGCCATTCCCCCCGGCCCCATCGGTCGGCAGCGGTAGACAGTCACTGAGGTAGAGTTCGATGCTGTAGGACGAGCCGTCGGTGCCACCGCCCGAAGTAGCGCTCGAAACAGCGGAGCCACCTTTTGGATCGCAATAGAAGCCCTCGTTGCAATCCGCGTCAGTTTCACAGCGAGTCACTTGGCAGGTGGCTGCCGTGCTGCAATCCGTCCAGCACGACTCCTCGCTTTCTGCCGAGTCGCATGCGTAGTCACCACACACGGGACCATCGCTCCCCGTCGTCGTCGTCGAATAGATCCCGCCTTCCGGTTGGCAGGAGTAATCCTCGGCGCAATCTGAATCCGATTCACAGCTGACGCCTACGCAATAGCTGTAGATTCCGCAATCGTCGGGGCAGCTCTCCGGGTCCTCGGTTTCTTCACACATGCTGTTGCCGCAGTCCGGCTCGCTTGGAAAGCCAGTCGTGGTTGTCCCACCGGTCACGGTGGTCACGCTGCCCCCGCTCGTCGATGTCGTGCTGATGACCTCCTGATGGCAGCGAAAGCCAAAGCCACAGTCCGCGTCACTCTGGCAGTCTTGCGCGCGCGCGGTGGAAGCGCCCAGTGCCGCCGCCAGCCCCAACGCTACGGGGACCCCTCTCGAAAAGCCCCACCCTGGACGACCGCTGCTGCCTGACTGGATTTGTCGATGATTGAACATAGTTCCTCCTGAACCCCATTCCTTTTCGCGACGCTTTTGCTGGCACGAGCTCCCACGGAGCGACAGCGCCCGTTCTCCGCAGGACCCGAGACGGTCGAGCGTTGCGTCGCACGGTCTCGAGCTGGCGAGCCGACTGGCACAGGTGCTTGCATTACTCTCACTCCTCCCGGGAACAGGCACACCATGGCCAGGGCCACGGCCGATTGATCACGCTCGCGACATTTTCCGAATCTTTTTTTATAGACGCCGGCCCACCAGTCACACTGAATCACGCCGATGCGTATGAAAACGCCACCGGCAACCAAGAAGGCATCTCGGCCAACCAAGAAGGCACCTCGGCCAGGCGAGCGGAACTCGGGCGCGCTGAAACGCACCCGAGTCCGGCGGTATGCCGCATTCCTGCGCGGGGTGAGCCCGCTGAACGCGAAGATGCCGGAGCTGAAGCGATGTTTCGAAGCCGCTGGCTTCACGGACGTCAAGACCGTGCTCGGCAGCGGCAACGTCGTCTTCAGTGCGCCCGCTGCCTCCGCGGCGTCGCTGGCAGCACGCGCCGAAGCTGCCATGCAGACGGAACTCGGTCACAGCTTCGCGACCATCGTGCGCCCCGTAGCAGCGCTACAGGCCATGCTCGAGGCGGATCCTTTCGCCCAGTTTCGGCTGGCCCGCGACGTCAAACGCGTGGTGACGTTCTTCAAGCGGGCGCCGAAAGCGAAACTACCGACACCGCTCACCTTCGAGAGCGCCCGCATCCTGTGCGTCGTGGGGAGCGAGGCCTTCAGCGCCTACGTGCCGGGGCCGCGGGGACCGCTATTCATGAGGCTGATCGAAAAAACGTTCGGCAAGGACATCACCACGCGCACCTGGGACACCGTCAAGAAGGTCGCGAAGTAAGTGGCAACGGCACCGGCCCGTGACGTCAACCGAATTGCCGGGCGAAGTCCTACTTCGCCGCGTCTCCTCCCGGAGGCTCCTTCAGCGCCATCTCGCAAGCCGCCCGCGTCGCATACCAAGCCGCTCCGCCTACCTGAAGGCCCGCACCGAACGGTTCGACCCGGAGCAGGCGCCCCGCGAGCGGATCGCTTGGCTGGGCGGGTGCGCTGCCGATGCGACTGAGCCACAGCGCACCCGCGATGGGGTAGTAGTCGTAGTCGTACGCAGCGCTGCCGCCAGGGCGTTCGACCACGAGACGCCCCATCGGGTCGACCAGTGGTGTCAGAGCCACACGAGCACAGGTCGACTCGAGCGCATAGTACTCGCTCTCGAGGGTGCTCGTGCGTTGGACGCGCGGGCTGGCGGGTGGATGGGTTTCCGCTGCGCGAGCGGCAGCGCGCGCGGCCAGCCCGAAGTTGACGGGCTTGGCGTGAGGCAGCTCTTTCAGACAGTCCGCTTGCCGCAGGAACCACGGGGAACCATTAATCCAGAAGGACTTCGCATTCTTGCCATGCACCACTAACCGAGGCTCGCTGCGCGACAGCTTGCCATGCAAGAAGCGCGACGGCGTGTCAGGGGCTGCCAGGAACGGGTCGAACCCGGCAACCGTGCGCACCAGGGCGATGCTGAGTTCGAGCCCCTCGCTGTTCACGCGGTACACGGGTAGGCCGTGGCTCGAGGCCTGGCGCTCGAGCGGCGCACAGCTCACCGCAGCAGCCCCCAGCACCGGCACGTAGAGCGGCGCCTCGTAGCTCCAGAACTCTTCGGCAAAGTCGGCCATAGGTGGCGCGGTGTCGAGCACTGGGTAGAGCGGGGGCCCGAGTCGGGCACCGGCTTCGAGGCAGCGCGCGAGTGACTCGCCCTCGAGCTCCTCCGAACAAAAACGCCAGCCGCCCATCTGGAGGTAGGCCTGGCCCTCGGCAAGTCGATACACCCCCCGCGCGACGGGAGTGGCGCCGGGCGGGGCAGCGGCCCCGGCAAGGGGACCCCGCAGATAGACGAGGCCCGCATCGAAGTAGAAGCGCACCTGGTAGAGAAGGCGCTCATCACGCCGCGACACGCTCACGAAATCGTGTTCGAGCGTGGCACGCCAGTCACCGGACAGGAGCCAACTCGTTCCGAGATCTGGAAGGCGTTGGCCTGCTGCCGAGCCCCGACGCGGCGCGTAGCGCATGTCGCCGCGCCGGCACGCTTCGAGCGAGAAGAACAGTTCGTGCCCGGCATCGAGCACGGACGCCGAGGAGTAGCCGTGGAACTCGTGCACTTGGCCCAAGGTGCGCGTGGTCTGGAACGATCCGCTGTGGAGGAACATCCACTCGTCTGGGCGAAAGCGGACCAGAGCAGCGTCCGCTGTCGCGCCCAGGAAAGACTCGTCCGAACAGACAGGACCCCCTTCGGTCACGGTCCAGCCGTAGAAGGCCGCTCCGCGAGTGAGCTGCTCTCGCACGACCGCGCTAGCGTCTCGGAGAACGGTGGCGGGGGTACTCTGTGAGGCCGAAGCCGAAGGCGTGGGCGCGACCCCGGTATGCCCCGAAGCCTCGCCGGGCTCGCTCGGCGACAGCGGGGTCGCGCGAGGCGCGCAGCTCACGGGCACCCATACGAGCGCCACCCCAGCCAGCACGGCCCGAGCCAGCGCGCCCCGAGCTGGGAGCCGCGGCGCGACGGCCAAGCTACTTTCCGAGTTCCGCGAGCTCGCTCGGGCTGGGGTCAGGGTCATTGCTGGAACCGTAGTGCCCTGGGTCGTCGATGTCCGGGACGATCGCGGGTCTTTTCGCAAAGTCGAGTTTGGGATCGCTCTTGCGCAGCTTGCGCCGGAAGCTCACCGAAAATCGCTTGATCGGCAGTTCGGCTGTCACCAGTTGGGAACGGCGCACCGTCAACGTCTCGCCCCCAACGCCCAACTTCAGCTGACCCTTACCCGTCAACGTCGCGCTGCGCTCGGTCTCCGTGGAGCCGTTGAACACGAACGTAGCTCCTCCGGTCGTGGTCACCTTGACCTTCTTTGCATCGACGACCTTGATGTCGATGAACTGGTCCGAGCTGAGGCCGGATGCCGGTGAGTGGATGGCGTTGACGAAGCGGTTACTCGACCCTTCGATCGACGATTTGAGAGTCGAATTGTTCCCGATCACGACGGTACCACCCACCGGCGCAATGGCGCGGGGCGGCAGCGCATCTGCGGAAGAGGCTTGCACCTCGAGTTCTTTGGCGGCCTGCTCGGTAAGGATCGTGACGCTCCCCCGCTTCCACTGCTCCTTGACGGTAAAATCGAAGTTGTCCGTCTGGTTGTCGGCGTCGATGGCGGCGGCGAGGCGCGCTTCCGGCGTCGTCCTCTGCTTGTTCTCCTTCATGTGCAACGCAGCTTCGTGTTCCTTCAGACCACCACCAGGAAATGGCACCGAATTTTCGACGAGCTTGGCCTTCTTGATGGTGAAGGTGTTCTTCTCCTTCTCGAACGTTTGACGCTGGGCGGTGGGTCTCTTTTTCTCCAGTTCCTCGAAGCGCGCCTTGATCGCGGCCAGCTTCTGCGCATCCGAAGGTTCGGTGGCCTGCGGCAGGTGAATGGTCACGTCTTCGACGAAGCCCTCGGTAGCCTTGCGTGTGGAGGCCGAGCCTGCGGCCGTCGCATACTGTTGCAGGAACTTCGGGGCTTTCACCTCGCACTTGTCGGCGAACACGTCCTTCTTCACGCGCTTCAACAGATCGGCACGACGGCCGATGTTGCAGGACCTGAACACGACGCGCGACGTGTCCCGCAGGCCGAGATCCGTCACTTTGAAAGCCGACGGTTTCTGCTTCAAGGCCACGTCGAGCTGAACGATCCGCAAGTTGGGCTCCGGCGAACTCTTGAGGATCTTGATCTTGGCGGAAATGGGATTGCCGTGGGCGACGATGTTGACTTCGCCCCAGCCCTTGTCGCCGGTTTCTTTCTTGATGCGGGCGCTGTGTTTGGCAAGGAAAGCTACGATCTCTTCGAGACTCATCCCGTCCTGCTCGATCACCACGTCCGCGTGCTGCTGCCAAAACACCGTTCCCGTCTTGAAGAAGGCATCGTCCTCCCCCCCGGTGATGAAGGCGATGACGGGGGCTCGCGGCTCTTTGGCGAAATGCCCGAAGCGCGCAAAGAGAAAGGCCTTGCTCTCGAACTTGAGCTGTCCGCGTTTGCCCTTGGCCGCGGCCTTGATCTGAATCTCGAAGCGACGACCGCCTTCCGCGTCCAGGCCCGTGAGGCCGATGTCGAAGGTCTCACCGCCGATCTCGAGTTTGAAACGCGGTAACGCCTTGTCGATGGGGGGGCTCGGCTTCTGTGTCAACTTGAGCGCGCCCGGGGGGCTGCCCTGTTTGGGGCTCGGCACCGGAACGATGTCAGCCTTGAACGTGGCGAGCTTGAGTGGCTGCCTCGGCTTGCCGGTGCCCTCACCAAGGTCGACCTCGAACAGTTCGATCGTCACGTCCTTTTGTTCGGCCACGTTGCCGCTGTAGACGACCTCGGCCACCTCTTTCGGCGGATCGGCGTCGGTCCCCGCGTCCACCACGTTCTTGCCTGCCAATGCGAAGGCGATTTGGGGGGCTGCCATGATCTACGTGTCCTCCGTGATGAGCACGTGACCTACTACCACGTGCGGCCGTTTGACGATGTCCGTAGGCGTCGCCGACACGAACACCTCGACGCCGTCGACGGTGAGGAGATGGTCACCAGCGGGTAAATTGAGCTTCTCGAAGGCTCCGTCCGCATCCGTGCTGCCCTCGAAGGGCGGGTCCCCATCGACGTTGAGGGTCAGTTTGCGATCAGCCAAGGGAAGGTTACCCGAGTTGCTCAGCAAGATGACCGAGATGTGCCGATCGCGCGGGCGACCGTTGGCGTCGATTTCCTGTATTTCCGTAGCGCGCCGCCGCCACTCCGGATACTCGAGGCTGCCTGGCTTCGAGCTCGATCCGTCGGTGACGGGGGGCTGGACGCCGAGCTCCTTGTCGAAGAAGAAGAGCTCGACGCGTCGATCGAGCTGCTCACGCTGACCATCGTCAGGAGAGCGGTCGAGGTTTTCACCGGTCTCGTCCAGGGGAAAGTTCTCACCGCAGCCGTGGGTGACCACTGCGATGTCCAGGCCTTCGTCCTTCACGTTGGCGCCATCGAGCGCCATGTACTCGGTGATGAGCTGCTTGCGCTCGCCTTCGCCCAGCGACGCCGCCTCAGGGAAGCCGCGGGTGCGTCGAAAGAACGCGACCGTACTTTCCCCCGGCTGACGGCCCGTCTCGAAGTCGAGCAGCGCTTCGATCATCTGCTCGTCTTCGGGTGCCCCCCAGCGGCGAGATTCCGGAACGCTGGTCTGGTACTGCTTCTCCCAGACCGCTACGTCATCGCTGAGGTATGCTGCGACCGAACGCGCCCGCTCGAGCGAGAGCGGGTCGTTGGTCGACGGGGCCCCGGAAGTGTCCGTGTGACCCACGACGAGCAGTTTCCCAGGGCTATTGTCCTGGTAGATCGCACGCAAGTCCTTCATGCCGCCGATCGCGGTTTTCAGCAAGAAGGTCTTGTTCAAGTCGAAGAACACGCCTTTCAGGCGCGCCAAGAATACGTAGGGGCGAACGCAGATCACGTGGGCCCTGCCGCTCTCGAGGACGGCGCTCGGGGACTCTTCGCCGCGCAGGGTGAAGACCGTCGTTTCGACGGAGAACTCCGGAGCGCGGCCTCGTTTGCCTCTATCTGGCTTGTTCCATTCGGGTTTCAACCGACTCCGGAGCGCCGCCACGTCAGCCACGCCGACCGTGGCGGTTCCCGGTGCTTGGGTCACCAAGCGCGCGAAGCCGCTCGCATCCGTGACGAGCTCGGTCTCGTTGCCGGCGTCGTCGACGCTGAGCGCGACATCGGCGAGCGGCTGGCCCACGTCGTCGATCAAGAGCACGTCGTAGCAGGGCAACGGTGGAGGACTCTCGGCGGTGATCCTGCCGTCGAGCACGTCGTTCTGTTCGAACGACGCTTCCACCGAGCCCCCGAGTTCGAGCTCGCTTTCGAGTTCGAAAAAGCGAAAACCGCTAAGCTTTTCGCTCGGGATCGCGAGCCGCAACTGCTTCAGTGAGGAGCGGAAGCTCGCGGGGTCGAGCTCGAGCGGCAACACCCGCGGCCTCGGCCGATGCGGCGAGGGTTCGTCGCTCTCGCCGGCTTCCGCCTTGCCCTCGAGGGCGTCCCCGAACTCGAGGGTCAGGGCCTCCTCCAGGGCCTCGGCCGTCGTGAACACGGGGCCGCCCTCCAAGCTGATCTCTCCGCTCAGGCTCCCGAGCAGCTCGCGGCCCGGTTCTTCTCCGCTGCGGATCTCCTTCCTGAGCGCCAGCCGAAAGGTGATCTTGGCGGACAGCGACGCATCCGGTTTCAGCTGGGACTTGCCCTTGCCCAAACTCGTCAGCCCCAGCGTCACGCCTTCGATGAAGCCCGCGGAGCCAGCTGCCGCGGTTGGGACGGGATCGAGTCTCACACGGAGTGTCTTGGCCACGCTTCACCCACCGCTTTCGTTCGCAGAACGGCTGAACCTCATGAGGACCCAAGCACACGCCCCGAACAAGCAGGGCACCACCAGCGCCACGCCGGCAGTAAACACGCCGCTTGTTCTGGCGTCGTCGACCAGGCTGCTCGAGATTCGGAAGGTCAAGGTTCCCGACACGAACCAGGCGCCGACTACTGCTCCGACGAAGCGCTCGGGCGCGCGTGCCGCGGCCACGACCATGAGCAGCGTGACGCAGACGGACGCGAGGCCACCGGCGAATGCGGCGACCAACCCCGGAGCTGTACCCCAACGAGCGTTCAACACCAGCGCACCCGCAGGCGCGAGCACCGCGCTGGTGGCCAGGATCAGCGCCATCAAGCGCAGACTGGGAGTCTCTGGCTTCCGTCGCAATACCCAGAGGCACGAACCGAGCAGGAAAAGCTCCGCCAAGACGGCGCCGAGCGCCTGGATCCAGGGCCTATCGGCCGGCAGCTCATGGGGGTCGACGAAGCTATCCGTCAACACCAGCACGGCGATCGACACCACCACGCTCACCGCCAATAGACCGAGCGCCGGCTGCAGCCAGGAATGCTCGGCGGGCACCGATCGATGCTCTGGGGCACGGAGAGACGCGAGCGAGAGTACCACGACGAACGCCGAGGCCCCACTCACGACGAGGGCGAGCCCAGGGGGGCCCGCGAGGAGCAGCGGCGTCAAGAGCCCCGCTGTACCGACGGTCATCAAACTGGAAGCGGCCAGCGCTAGCACGGCGACTGCGTGACGAAGCTGGCGCGGCAGCAGGAGCGCGTGCCGGATCAGTTGCACCCACGCGCAGAGCCCGAGCGCGGCGCCGACCGCGGCCAGCCCCGAGAGCATCCACGACGCCAGTGAACCGGCCACCACCCCAAGAGCCATCAGCGCCACGTAACAGCCACCGAAGAGCGCTGCGAGCGGACGCACCGAGAACATGCTGGTCAAGACGCTCGCGAGCACGAGACCGAGCTGATCCATGGTGCTCAGCGTGGCGCGCAGGGACGCGTAGTGCTGTAGCAGCGCGGCGTCGCGGATGAAAACCCCTGGTCCCGTCACGTCCAACAGCCCCGCCAGCACGACAGCGAGCAGCGATACCGCAATGGCCCCGCGATTGCGAATTGAGGGAGCGTCCGTCATTTGGCTAACGTGTTGATCAGAACGGTTCGGCTCGTCACGCTATCGGTGAAGATGATGGTGGCGCGCACGACCCGCTCTTGAGAGGTTCTCTCGTCCTCCACCGTGAAGTCTTGGAGCAGGACCGGCTTCAAAGGGACCTGCTCCGTCCGGATCAGGTTGTCGCCGTTCTGGGCCTTCAGCTCGGCAATTCTGTTTGCGACCGCGGCCTCGTGCTCGAGTTTGGCCTGCGCGTCGCGAACGGGGCCAAAGTCCGAGGGGTTTCTGAATTCGCCCGCGACCGAAGGGGGGCCCACGACGAAGAACGGCCCCACGAACGGCGAGACGTCCTGTCGCGCGACCGTCCTGAACACCGTCGTCACGTTTTCGGTCACGATGCGTCCCTCTTCTGACTGTCCGATGCGCGTGACCAACACCGTAACGACACTGGTTTCTCCCGCCACGACGTCGAAGACCTGAGAGTTTCCCTGGAAGCCGTCCTTCGAGACGTCGACCTCGTAGGTGCCGGGATCACGCTCTCCGAAATCGACCTCACCCGTCGACGTCTCGGAGAAGTCGATCTGCGAGCGCCCGACCCGGCGATCGAACAAGAAGACTGCCACGTCGGTAACGCGGCTCCCGTCGGCCTGCACGACGCGCACGAAGATTTTTCCCTTCGTGGCCCCGACCGGCGGCGGCGGTGGGGGTGGCGGTGGCGGCGGCTCCTCGCAGGGGTCGATCTGTTGCTTTTTGAAGCGCCCCGGCAGGTAGATCTCCGAGTCGTCGAGTGAGCCCTCCAGGTTCGGGACGTCGTCTACAGGGAAGAACAACAGCTCGACCCTGCGATTCGTAGCACTCGCAACGTTGTCGACGCCCGGACGCTCTTCAGGGAAGCGCTCGCCGAACCCCAGGGTCTTTTTCTCGTCATCGACGAAAGCGAGACTCGTGCGCAGCTCCTTCAGATCTTCCAGTTGCCCCGGCACATCGCTCGCCGACGAGACTTGCCCGGCAAGAAATGCCTCGTAACAGTCGAAGAAAGCACCCCAGGTTTCTGGACCGACACTGCCGTCCACGCCGATCTCGGTCGCATCGGGGACGCCGAGCGCGGCCCTCCTCGCGTTGTACTGCTCCTGGAACTGCTTGACCGCAGCCACCGCCGTGAAGGCGTTGTCGTCGATTTGACTCGGGTCGCAGTCGAAGGCCAGCTGCTCCGTCAAGAACCGCAAGATCTGCTTGTGATCGCCGACCTTGTTGCGCGCCTCGCTGAGTTCGACGAAGCGGGCGCGGTTGCCCTCCAGCACGGCCAGCGAGTTTTCCGCGCGCTCTTCGGAGAGCGGTTGGTTGAACGAATCTGGCGCACGGGTATCGGTGTGACCGGCGATCAAGAGCCGGTGATCCCGCTTCGTATCGGCGAAGATCAGCGCCAGCGCGAAAGCGCTCGCGCACTTCAGGCTGTGGTGAACCACGGCGCTGTCCGTCCGGAAGAAGACGTCTTCCACCTCGATCACCGTAGCCTCCGTCGGTGCCACCTGACCTGCGATCAGGTCGAGATCCAGGTCCGAGCGCTCACGCCAATTGAGGTACTCTTTGCCGTTGGGGGCAGCGGGTGCCGGCAAGATGCCGAACTCGGGTTCGAAGAAGAAGAACTCGACTCGCCGATCGAACGCGTCTGGATGTGACCCTGCGGCCTGGGTGTCGAGCTCGAAGCCCGTGTCCTTCAGCGGGAAGTTTTCGCCGGCGCCGTGGATCTGCACGAGAACGACCAGATCGGGCTCTTCGCTGAACGGGCTCCCGTCGAGCGCCATGTACTCGGTGATGAGCTGGCGACGAGTCTCGGGCCCGGCCACGCCGTCGACCCCGAGACTGCGCGTTCTTTGGAACCAGGTGACGCTGTCTTCAGCCTCGCCCTTCGTGCCGAAGTCGGGCAGCGACCGGAGCATGAGGCCGTCTTCGCGGGAACCCCAGCGTTTGCTACCGGAGAGATCGTAATTGCCGAGCCACGCGTCCACGTCGTCCATCAAGTAGGCGCGTGCGCTCTCGGCGCGCTCTTCGGACAAAGGATCGTTGATGTCAGGTTCGCCAGTGGCATTCGTGTGGCCGACGATCAAGAGGTCACTCGGATTACTCTGCCGGTAGAAGTCGCGTACCGTCCGAAACGGCTCGATGGCGCTCGGCAACAAGAAAGACTTGTTGGTGTCGAACAGCATCCCGCGCAATCGAACCATCTCGACGTGGGGCACGACCCCGAGCATGCGTATCTGGGGAGCCGCGGCGGCGGGTGCCAACACCACCAGCTTGGCCGTCTCCGTGTCGACGACCTCGCTGCCGTCGCCCGGGTCGAGCTTGATCGAGAGTGCGAGCTCGTAGTCGCCGGGCAAGAGTTCTTCGTGAAGCAATCGCCCTTGCTCGTCGGTGGTTCCAGAAAGACTGGCGGGACCGGATATCTCGTAGTCCTGGCCAACGTGGAGGACGCGGCCATTCTTGTCCCACAGCTCGACGAACAGCTTGCCTAGCGGTGGCTGGATCACCACCGTGTTCGGCACCGCTGGTTTCAGGGACACGGCGCCAAGCCCGGCACCGGTGAAGACCACGGAAGTGGTGTTGGCGCCGCTCGGTGCCGAACCGCTTCGCTCAGTTTCCCAGCGCGGGTCCAGGATGGCCTCGAGCGCTGCAACGTCGACGAGACGCACCGAAGCCGACATGGACGTGACATCTTCGAGCAGCGCCACCCCGGCACCGTTGGTCGTCAACTTTTCCAGGCGATCGCCGGCCTCTATCTCGACGGCTACGCCGCTAATGGGCTGTCCGACCTCGTCCACGAAGCGCACGTCGAAGAGAGTCAGGTTTTCGTTGGCTTCCGCGCGCCGCGCCAGCGGCGGCGGGACTTCGATGTCCAGAGCGCGCTCCCGGACGCCGAGCTCGAACTCTGGTGGAACCTCCAGCAACGGAAACGCGCCCTCGCTGACCACGAGCCGGCCCAGCTCGAACTCTTCCTCGATGTCGTTCAAGAGCTGCGAGTACGTTGCTTCGCGCGCTAGACCAGCATCCAGTTGAAGCGACGAAAAGTCGGTGCTCCTGCCGCGAAGCGCTCGATGCAGTTGTTCGATCGCTCTCAGTACGGGTCCGAAGTTCCACAAGATGCCGAGACGCAGCTCTCGGAGTGCTTCACGGGCGCGGGCGCGGTCCTCGCGCGTGGACGCTGCCGTGCTCCCGCCGACAACGCGCACGCGAATCGTGTCCCCGCGAGAGGTTAGGAAGGCGAAGTCGTCGTCGAACACCCCACGGCAAGCGTACCTGATTCAAGCGCAGACACAAATCCCTACGAGACGGCACGCGACCACCCTCGCTAGCCGACGAACGTCGAGACCACGCTCGCTCACAGTCCACGCACGCCGTCCTCGAGGCGGTTCACGAGGTCCGAATGCCATCGTCCATGGCGGAAGCAATCTGAATGTCTCGGTATTCTCGAGAGCCGTGGAGTACCACGAGGGTCAGCGTGGTGACCCAGCTTCATCGAACGTGAATCGTGGCGAGTGCCCGCTTGCGCCAGCAATTCGTGGCGAGCTTCGGACTGTCAGCGTTCCGTCGGCTGCTTCGTCGCCGGTGGTGGCGTCCTTTCAGTTGCCCATGCCCGATCCAGAAGCAGTGAAGCGCGACCTCGCGATCACCAGCAGCGCCACGACCAGCACCAGCTCGCCAACGGGTGGCTCCACGCCCGCCGCGAACGGCGACACGAATCCTCGGGCTGCAATTGCTCCGCGGGATCGCAGCCTTCGGCCGCCGGCTTCGGCCCTGCTGGCAGACATAGAGGGAGCCGCATCCGCCGCGAGAGACGATACCCCTACCGGCTCGCCGCCAGGGTTGATGCCCATACCGACCCGCCGCCGGCTGGAGTACGCTTCCCGCCCGTCAGTGTTGCTCTTCAGAAAAAAACGCCGTGCTCCCGTGGGTGCAAGCCCGGGAACGCTGGCCGCGTCCGAAGAGGCAGAGCCCACGGAGGTGCACGTCATCCGCTTCGGCCTGCAGGGGCTCTTGGAGCACGCTCTCGAAGACGGGGACGAGCTCCCCAGCCCTGGCGGGGACGACAAGCTCTGGTTGGACGTGCGCGGCTTGGCGGACGTCGACCTGTTGCAGAGCATCGGCACGCATTTTCGCGTCCACCCACTCGCGCTGGAAGACGTGGTCAATGTTCCGCAGCGCCCCAAAGCGGAGGTCTACGAGCAGCTTCACGATCAGGAGAAGGAGCTGCAGTATCTGTTCGTCTTTCGTCTGGTGGCGTTCGACGAAGCCGGCGACCTCAGCGTGGAACAGCTCAGTGTGGTCCTGGGCGCCGGGTTCGTGCTGACGTTCCTCGAGAACCATCACGATCCGCTGAAGCCAGTGCGAAAGCGCATACAGCCGGCAGAGGGCCGGTTGCGCCGCTTCGGCGCTGACTACCTCGCCTATGCGCTGCTCGACACCGTGGTCGACGGGTACTACCCAGTGCTGGAGCGGATCGCCGAAGAGCTGGAGGCGCTCGAAGACGAGATCATCGAGCGCCCCGCCGCCTCACGCCTGAAACAGCTCCAGCGCCACAAGCGTAACCTGCTGTTGTTGCGGCGAGCCGTGTGGCCCCAGCGCGAGGCACTCGCCGCGGTGCTGCGCCACCCGGCACCGCTGATTCAGGAAGAAACCAAGGTGTTCTTGCGCGACGTGCACGACCACACCGTACAGATTGCCGAAGTGATCGAATCGTATCGCGACCTCGTGGGGGAGCTCACCAACACCTACCTGTCCGTCAGCAGCAACCGCATGAACGAGGTCATGAAGCTGTTGACGGTCATGACCAGCATCTTCATTCCGCTGACATTCCTGGCGGGCGTCTACGGCATGAACTTCCAGCACATCCCGGAGCTCAAGGTGCCGTGGGCTTACCCGGCTCTGCTGGTGATCATGCTGGCGATCGCCGCCGTGATGCTGATCTACTTCTGGCGCCGAGGTTGGATCGGCAAGGGACCCGAGGACGACTGATTACGTTCAGTCGACGAGGTAGGCCGCGCCGAGTCTCCAAGGCTATTCGCAAAGCCCTTCGAAGGTGATCAGAGCCGCGCGTAACTCGCTCGCCGAGGTGCGTCCGTCCTCCAAGATCTCGTCCTCGAGAGCGCCGGCGAGCTGGCGGCGCAGTTCGGCTATTTGGGGTCCCAGGCGCCCCACCTCGCGTGCCCCATGGAGAGCGACGATGTACCAATACCTAGCGAGCCTGTCATCAGCTCGCAGAAACAAGACCCGCCTGAAGTCTTCGATGGCCGCGACCGGCTGTCCGCTAGCCAGCAGCAGCTGCCCGCGCACGAAGAAACCGTGAGGGTCGTCGACGTGCCCGGCTACGGCCCGATCGGCCGCCTCGATCGCCTGGCTGAGCTGGCCGCGATCACCGAGCGCCAAGGCTTCGACGACCGGTGGTGGTCGCAATGTCCTGATAGCGTCACGCCTCCCGACCGGATCGGGCGCTGGCCTCGGAACCGTGCGCGCCTTCGTACGGGACTTCGTGACTTCGGACTGCTCGGCGCGACGATAAATTCCGATGCTATCCGAGCGCACACGCTTGAACAACTCCGGTGGCGGCGTCGGATCGGTGGCGGCCAACACCAACAGACCGTCCGGGGCAAGCGCCCGATGATACTGCTTGAAGCAGCGCGCGAGGCTAGCCTCATCGAAGTAGACACCCACGTTCCTGAACAACACCACATCGACGCTGGTCGGTCCGAGCCTGTGCGCCATCTCGTGAATTGCGAGGTGCTCGAAGCGCACCGAGCTACGAAAAACCGCCGCGATGCGGGATTTGTCGGCAGGCAAGCTTTCGAAGTAGAGCTGTCGAATCTGCTCGGAAACCCCGCGGAACGACCAGTTCCCGAAGATTCCACGACGCGCGCGTTCGATGGCGACCGCGCTGATGTCGCAGCCGACAATCGCTAGGTTGTCCGGCAATGCGCCCAGCCGCCCGTGAAGCCCCATGGCCACGCTATACGGCTCTTCTCCAGAAGCGCAGCCTGCTGACCACACCGTGACGGCTGCGCGGGGGCGATGGGGCAAGAGCTGAGCCACGTGGTCGACCACCTGCTCGATCTGTACCGGAAAGCGGAAGAAGAACGTCTCCTCCACGGTGAGCTTGCCGGCGACCGCGCGCAGCAGGTTTGGATCGTCGGGGAGGTCACGTTCGACTCGAGCACGCGGTAGCTGCCGTTCGTCCGCCAGCTGCGAGATGGCCTGCTCGATGCTCTTGGCCCAGTCGTGTCTCGGTCTCAGTCCGAATCGCTTGGTGATGGCGCTCTGCAACATCGTGGATAGAGTCATCGCACGTCTCGTTGGACCCTGACCGAGGATGGTAGGTGCGTCGTAGAGCTCAATTGTCGAGAACCGACTGGACGATGCCCGCGAGCTTCTCGAGACCGGTGGTCTTGCAGAACGCAGCATCCGCGCCAGACTTCGCCGCCAGCCCAATCACTTGTTGCTCGGGTAAGCTGCTCATGAGGACGATTCTCAAGCCGGGGTTCCCCCTGCTTCGAAAGCAATCGACGAGCTGAGGGCCCTCTATGCCTGGCATCTGAACGTCGATCAGTATCAACTCGTAGGCTCCGTGTCGCGCTGCCGTGAGCGCACCGAAGGGGCCCTCGTTGTACATGACTTCGTGCCCCGCCGCGGTGAGTCGAATCTTCACCAGCGCAGCAAACAGCGGATCGTCGTCGATTACGAGTACCTGAGCCATGGCTACTGGCTCGGTTAACGGCCACCCCTTCGCCTTCGTGAAGAGCGACGAAGTTGGTTCTGCAGGCTCTAGGGTGCCAACCTCATGCGCGCGCGAGCGAGTCGCCATGCGCTGGCGCGCGCCAGTTCGACTTTTGGAGCTTCGCCTGCCGGGCTGCACGAGAGTGACGGATACCGTTAACGGATACCGCCGCTACATTGCTGACAGTCCTAACGACGCTTGCCCTAGCACACGCGATGTCAAGAATTGTTGACCTGCGCGCCAGGCGCGCCTCGAGTATCATGTACTACATGTCGGGGCTGGAAATGCGGGGTACTCCGAAGCACAGCGTGGTGGTTCCGGCGCGCCATGACGCCGCCCTGCAAGACTTCGAACAGTCGCTGGCATTCATTCAGAGGCAGTTCGACGCGGAGACTGGATTCCCCAGCTATCTCTCCGACTATCGAGACTTCTCTCGACCGTACCGCAGTCCGCCCGAAGTGTTTACGACGGGGATCATCGCGCAATGTCTGATGGACGCCGGTGCCACGAGTGACACTCTCGAGAACTGTCTGCAGCTGATGCGACGAGCGTTCAACGAAGAAGGCTTCGTTCATTTCTTTCAGGACCGGGCGCTCCTGGACGCAGACCTCGATTGCACCGCGGTGGCGCATTCGCTGTGTCTCCGACTCGGCACCGGTGAAACTAGAGTCAGCCAAAGCGTAGACGCCATGCTGACCAACACCAACGAAGCCGGGATCCTGGAGGTGTATTATCGAGCGAGCCCCGAACACCGCGGCAGAATCGACCACTGTGTTCTAGCCAACGTCATGTACCTTCTCTGTCAACTTCAGCGCTTCGAAGAAGCGGCGCCTTCGTGGCGATGTCTCACCGAGTTTCTGAAGTCCGACGCGTATCTGTTCGGGACACGCTATTACCCTTCGCCCGATGTCTTCTTGTACTTCGTTTCAAGGCTGGCGCGTGACTTTCCCGGACCTCGCGCTGCCTTGCTCGAACCCCTCTGCCAGCGCCTCCTCGACCGCCAAGGAGCCGATACGCCCTGCTTCGATCGGGCGCTGCGCGTCGCCGCATGTGCCAACGTCGGCCTGCAAGCGGGGGAAGACCTTTTGGTGGTCGCGAGCGCACGCCGCGAGGACGGCTCGTGGGCGATCTCACCGTTCTTTCGATATGGCCGAACACCGCGCTACTTCGGCAGTGAGGCGTTGAGCACCGTGGTAGGGGCGCAAGCGTTGGCGAGCGCAGCCTCGCTCGGTACATGCTCCGTGAATGCATCGCTCGCAAGTCAGCTCGGCGCAATTGCGAAGTAGTGGTCAAAGTCCGGTGACTGCTCCGTGAGACTCGGGCGCGCTGGAGATTCGAGCGTACGCACGCAGCGCGAAGGTGGTACCGTTGGCAGGAATGAAAAGGAGTAAGTTGACCGAAGGCGACGCGTCGGTGCTCCGTTGTCGCGCCGAGGCACTCGCTCGCCCCCTGACGCTCGATCGGGACCAGGTGGTGCTATCATTCGTGGTGGTTCGATTGGGCGCCGAGCGAATCGGACTTCCGATAGAGTCACTGTGGGGTGCGTTTTACAACGTCAAGCTGACGCCCGTGCCGCAGGCGCCCCGATGGTTGGCTGGCCTGGCACAGGTGCGTGGAGAGCTGATCTCCGTGGCGCAACTGGGTCACTGGTTCGACGCACCGTACGTCGCCGAGTCCGGCGCCCTGGCTGTCTTGGAGGGACCTCGTGGCTTGCTCGGGGTCCTCGTGGACGAGGTGCTCGGGTTCGTCGATTTTCGCCAGGATCAGTTGAGCCACGAGCTAGCCGCGACGCTCGGATCTACCGGCAGGCCCATCGCAGCCGTCTCGAGCGATCTGGTTTCCATCTTGGACGCGAAGCGCTTCTTGGAAGATCCACGTCTCATAGTGGATGATCGGGCAGAGGTTTAGCAGCGCGTTGCTGCTGCTGTCGGAGACCTGGCGCGTGACGGAAGCAGTGAATCGAATGCGCGGAGCGGGCACGCCGGACGCGAGGGCGGAGGTCGATTGTCAGACGACGACCTGATGCGAGAGCTCATCGAAGCATTTCGCTCCGAGGTCGGGGAGCTCTTCGATGGTCTGGCAAGCTTGATCGCCGAGCTGCCGAGCGCGCAAGGGCCCAGGTTGAGTGAGACGATTCGAGCTGCGATGCGCCTGGCCCACAATCTGAAAGGCGCGAGCGGCTCAGTAGGCTTGAATGAGCTGTCCCAGGTTGCTCACGCCTTCGAGAGCGTGCTGGCCCTGCTGCAACATCGCGCGGCCCTGCCGAATCCAGAGCAGATCCGCGTGCTCGAAGCTGCCGTGAT
The DNA here is from genome assembly GCA_025937785.1 of Polyangiaceae bacterium. Classification (GTDB taxonomy): domain Bacteria; phylum Myxococcota_A; class Polyangia; order Polyangiales; family Polyangiaceae; genus JAICQQ01. The sequence goes on along the minus strand of JAICQQ010000018.1, from coordinate 45,052 downwards.
TGCCATGCAAAGCCTCGCGGAGCAGACGCGCGTGAGCGATGCTTCGACGGTCAGCCGTCTGATAGAACGACTCGAGTCGGTGGCGCAGGAGAGCGACGCCGCCGTGTCGATGCACGGATCCAGTGGCCCAGTAGGAGACCATGGTGGCGGGCAGAGCGGGAGCGCCTCGAGCACTGAGCGCGGAACCGCCGCGGACGCTTCCGCGCTCGCGGGCGCCGATGCTTCGTCTCCTGCGGCTGAACCCCATGAGAGCGCTCCCGGACCCCAAGAGCAATCGAACAACTACCTGCGGGTAAGCACCGAGCGCCTGGACGCGCTCGCCAATCACCTCGATGAACTGCTGAGGCTTCGCGGAGCGTGGGGCAAGCACGTCGAATCGCTCACGGAAGTCGCGCGCGGTCACGACACCGACGAAGCTACTGGGCGTATGTTGCGTCACGCCTTGACCAGCGGGCGCGCAGCGCACTCCGCCATGGCGCGCGTGGTCGACGATCTGACGCTCGAGATTCACAAGATTCGCACGGTGGCGCTGTCCACCATCGCTCCGCAATGGCGCAGGGTCGTACGCGAAGCGGCTGAAACGTTGGGCAAGAAGGTACGCCTTACGCTGGACGTGGGCGACACCGCGGTGGACAAGCGCGTGCTCGAACACATCCGCGACCCAATCGTTCACGTGCTACGTAACGCAGTCGACCATGGCGTGGAACCCTGGCAAGAGCGACACTTGCTCGGTAAGCCCGATGCCGGTTCCGTGTCCATCGTCGCCCGCATGTCGGGCGGCGGAGTCGCTATCGAGATCAGGGACGACGGCAAAGGCTCGATCGCCGACGAGGTGGCGAAAGCAGCGGTGGAACGCGGCATCGTGAGCAAAGAAGCAAGCGAGCGCATGACGAGCCAAGAGAAGTTGGACTTGCTCTTTCTCGACGGCTTCTCTACGGCGAAGGAGCTGAGTTCGATCAGTGGCCGGGGTGTTGGTCTCGCTGCCGTACGAGAGGAGCTAGCCTCCGTCGGAGGTACGTGCACGCTCAGCTCCGCGGGCAGCGGCATGGGAACCTGCTTTCGATTCGAGGTCCCGGTCAGCGTACTGGCGACAACGGGCCTGCTGGTAAAGGTCGATGGCACGGTCTACATGCTGCCGACCATCTACGTGGAGCGAGCGCTACGCGTGAATCGCAGTGAGGTGCGCTCCTTCAACGGCTTTCCCGTACTGGAGGGAAACGATCCCGAACCGATCGCTGTGTTGGCACTGCGTGACGACGACCCGCGTATCCGGGACGTGCATGGACACCTCGACGTGGTGGTGCTCGACTGCGCCGGCGAGCGCATGGCCTTGGTCGTCGATGAAGTGCTGGAGCAGCAGGAATGCGTGACCCGCCGCCTCCCATGGAACATTCGGCGCATCCAGGGGATGCACGGCGTGGTGGTTTTGGACGACGGCTCGCTGGCGATCGCGCTGGAGATCGGCTTTCTGCTGCGCAAGAGGTTCCTGAATACCGCCACCACGCCGAGTCAGGCCGGGCGCAGCCGACTTACTTCGACCTCGCTACGCATTCTCGTCGTCGACGATTCGCTCACCCAGCGAACGCTGCAGCGTAACATCCTGACCTCCGCCGGCTACGCTGTCGAGGTCGCCGTGGACGGCGTCGAAGCGTGGGACAAGCTACGGCAAAAGCAGTTCGACCTGTTGCTGAGCGACATCGAAATGCCGGGCATGGACGGCCTCGAGTTGACGCGCCGCATACGCACGGACCCCCTGCGTAAGGGCCTGCCCATCGTGCTCGTCACGAGCCGCGGCCGCGAGAGCGATATTCAGGCGGGGGCGGCGGCGGGTGCAGACGAGTACCTGGTCAAGGGACAGTTCGACCATGACAAGCTGCTGCTCGCGGTGGAGCGGCATCTCTACGGAAGGGGAGAGCGATGGCGCAAGAAGTAGCCGCGTTGCTGGCGCGACTGGGCAGCTTGCAGGCAGAGCTCGTCGGGCTGCGCCGAGAGCTAGTGACTAGGATCGGCCGCACCCAGCTAGGAGACACGAAGATCACGCTCCTGGTATGCCGCGCGGAGCAGCAGAGGTTCGGTTTGCCGATCCAATCCGTCGACGTGGTCGTGCCGGTAGCCGAGCTCGCGCCGCTTCCGGAGTCGGCGCCGTGGGTCGTCGGCGCACTGAACCATCATGGAACGAGCATTGTCGTGGTCGACGTCCGGCAGCGGTTCGAGGGCGAGCCTCATGTGATCGCCTCAAGTGAGCTGATCGTGATTTGCGGCACCGCGTGGGGGCGAGTGGGCCTCCTAGTCGACGAGGTCGTCGATGTTTTGACGGTGAACCTCGAGGATGTCGACGAGCCAGCGGCCGGCGTGTGCTTTGCGAAATTCCTCGTCGCGGTCGTCCAAGAACCGGGAGGGTCGCTTCCGCTCGTCGAAGTCTCGAAGCTGGCTGCGGAGTGCTGGAGTACCAACGATACGGAGTTCGCCATGAAGGAACGAGATAACGCTGACTGTTCACCGAGCACGACAGACGACGACAGAGGCGTGCGCGCCTTGCCTTTCCGTTTGTACTCTTTGGGTACCGAAGAGATGGAGGTCGTGAATCGTACCCTTTCGCGTTGGGTAGAAGAAACTGGCTTCGCTCGGAGGAGCTATGTCCAGGTGGCGGCGGAGTACGCGCGTTATTGCTCAGCGCCGAAGCCGACACGACGAGGCATAGAGCTCGCGACGGAGTATCTGGCTTGGTTTTTGTGCCTCAACGATCTTCCTTCTGACGACTACAAGCGATCGACTCTACGCGACGTTCGCGGCGTTTGTCAGGGGAACGACCCTTTGCCGCGGCCGGAGTCGAGAGCGACCCAGAACTTCCTGACTCGCCTCGCTGCAGAGCTGCCTGGCGTGGCCCTCGATCGATTCCGGCGCCGTATGCTGGCCATGTTCGATGCCTTCGAATGGGAGGCAGAGTGGCTCCAGCGGGGTCGAGGGGTTCCGGCGCTCGACGAGTACCTGGTCCAGCGCGAGCACCTGATCGCCCATTTTCCTTACATCGAGCTCTGGCGCTTGACCGAAGGCGCAGAGATCGAAGGACCCGAGGCTTGGGAGGCCCTGGAGCGGGTCGAGGCGGCGAACACTCGCGTGATATTCTGGGTGAATGACATTCTTTCCACCGAACGCGACGCCAGAAAAGGCAAGATCAACCTGGTGGAGTGCATCGCCCAGGAGGAAGGCTGTCCGCGAGCCACGGCCCTGGAGCATGCGCACCAGCGTCTAGAACAGGCCGTCGGGGCCTACGTCGAGGAGCGCGCGTGTTTACTGCGATTCACCGTCCGCGGAGCGGGCATCGAACGGCACGTCCAGTTTCTGGACTCGGTGCTCGAAGGAAACCGTGTGGCGACCGTCGCATTGCACGATCGGTTCTGGGGAGCGGGCTGAGCGCCCCGCGGGTCGCTCGGCGACCATCAAGGAGAACATTGATATGGGTTCTTACACAGTCTTCGTGGTTGTCCTGCTTGGTTGTCTCGTAGCCGTCGTTGGGGGGGTGTACCTGCGTTTCCGGAGCGGTCTCGCCACACGGCTCTTCAGCATCGTCCTGTCGTTGATTGCCTTCAACTGCCTCTTGACGTTCATCATGGGGGCCGAGGGCGATCTGCGCACGATGCTCGGTCTAGCCGGCCTGGGCGCTGTCGTGACGGTACCCATCCTGTTCATGCTGTACCGCACCGTGGTGACCCGCGTGGAGAAACACGCAGAGGCGATCCTGGCCAGCACGGTGGAGTTGTCCGGCACGGCCAAGGAAACGGCCGCGACGGCGGCACAGCAGTCGGCAACCGTCACCGAGATCAGCGCGACCATCAGAGAATTGACCGAGACCAGCAACGCTGCGGCCGCCTTCGCTCAAGAGGTCATGGGCACGAGCTCGGACGTTCAGACCAAGGGCGAACAGGGCATGCAAGCAGTCGAAGACGCGCGTGCGGTTTTGGAGCTCATCAGTCAAGTAGGTGAAATCGTAGAGTCGGTTCGCGACTTCGCAAACCAATCGAACCTGTTGGCAGTCAACGCTCGAGTCGAGGCGGCCAAGGCGGGCGAGCACGGCCGTGGGTTTGCCGTCGTAGCCTCCGAGATCCGCAGCCTCGCTGAGCAAAGTCGCGAGTCGGCTCAACGCATCTGGAAAGCCGTCGGGCGTGCCGAGGGGGGCAGGCGCGCCCTGGACGAGGCCTCCACGAGAATGAAGGACCTGCTCCAGCTACTGGGAACGAACGTGGACAATGCACGGCAGATCTCCGCTACCGTTGGTCAGCAATCGGCTGGCATCGAACAGATCTCCGAAGCCTTGATGAACGTGGCGGAGGGAGGCCAAGCGTCCGCTGCCGCGACAGGGCAGGTAGAGCAGGCCGTCCTTTCGCTGCGTGACACCGCAGACGCGTTGCAGACCTACATTCGCGGTAAGCGCTGAGCAGATCTTCGGACACAGGGCGGCGCTGCGGAACCGAGCTCAGGCAAGGCTCCTGAGCTCGGCGGCGATTTCTTCGGGCGCGAGGCAGCGCTTCACCGCGCCGAGCTGCAAGGCGCGTCGCGGCATGCTGGCGACGGCGCAGCTCTCCAAGCTTTGAGCGATCGTCCGCGCGCCGGCGTCGAACAGGGCCCGCATGCCCTCGGCCCCGTCGGCGCCGAGGCCCGTACACAGAACCGCGAGCACATCGCCGGCGAAATGTCGCGCCGCCGATCGAAACAGTACGTCGATCGCCGGCCGATGAAAGTTCACGGCGGGGCCTTCGTCGGGCTCGACGTACATTTGCGAGGTGACCTGCAGGTGACGCTCTTCACCGGCGATGTGAATACGCCCCCCCTCGAGACGGGTACGCTCGCGCACGACTACGGCGCTCAAGCCGGTCTGAGCCTCCATCCAGCGCGCGAACCCGTCCGTGAACCCCGTGGCGAGGTGTTGCACCAGGACGATCGGCACGGCAGTACCGCGCGGAACTCCTCTCAGAATCTGGCAAAGGACGGGCGGCCCGCCCGTCGAGGCGCCGAGTACCATGAGCCGCGGAGTGGGACGCCGGGTCGCGTCCGATCGAACTCGGTGCCGGCTTGGCAGCGCGCTCGGTCTGGACCACTTTGGTGCAGAGGTGTCGGTTGACTCGCGGGCGCCAGGGTACCGTGCACTTCGTCTGGCAATCACCGGGACTCGAGCGAGGGTCCTGACGGTGCGCGCGAGGGCTTGGCGGCTGTGTTCGTAGTCGGCGTGGTGAGGCGACGGAGGTTTTCCCGCGACCTCCATCACTCCGGCTCGGAGCGCATCGTAGACCAGGGTTGGGTGTCTCGGATCGCCCCCCGTGACCATTATGATTGGCGTCGGAAGGGTCTGCATGATCTCGCGGGCGACATCCACGCCACTGTGAGCACCCAGATACAAGTCCATCGTCACCAAGTCGGGTCTCAGCCGCTCGACCATCGCGAGCACCGACTCGGCGCGCTGGACTTCGCCCACGATCTCGATGCTGGGGTCGCATCCGAGCGCGCCGCGCAAGGCCACGCGTGCCGTGGCTGAATCGTCGACGATGAGGACCCGCACCCGCTGGCCTTTGATCTGCTGCTGGCTCACGAAATGGCCTCGACCTTGCGCAGGCGCGAAAAGACGCCCTACCCATGCCGTCACATGCGGTAGGTCGCAGAGACCGCGAAGACGTAGGCGTTGATCGCGTACTCGCCTGCTTCGGCGCCCGAATCCGCGGCAGGTTCTACTTCGCTGCCGCTCCACATGTAGAACCCGCCGAGGTCGAGCTCCAACGCCGAGAGCTGCACTCCGGCCCCAGCGTGCACGGAATGGATGAAACCTGGGGGAGCCAGGAAGGGCTGAGGGTAGTCCTCGGACGTGGCGCTTTGCGTGGCGCCGTAGCCCAGTCGAAGCCGAGGCCCGTCGTTCGCCAATCGGTATTCAACGCCAAGCCCGGCTGCGAGCGAATTGTTCCAATCGAGGGGCGTTTCGGTGGTCCCGATCCCTTCGATGGTGGTCGATGTCGTTTCGCTGGACTCTGCATACAGCGCGTACTTCAAGTCGACGGCCAGCATCAGCTGCGCATCCAAGAGTTCTTGCGCCAAGCCGAGTTTGAACGTGTGCGGTGCTGCGAACTCCGAGCTCGCGTCGAGCTCGGTGCCTGCAGACTCGAACTCTCCTTCCAAGTCGATGGTCACCTTGTTGCGGTAGGTCAACCCCAGGCGTGTTCCGTCGGCAACGTGGGCCAAGACGCCAGCGTGAACGCCGAGGAAATTCATACCGGAGAGGCTCACGTCGGACGCGACGAGGACGGGGTCACCACCTGGGCCCATCGCGGGGGTGACCTGATGCACATCCTGAGTCATGTAGGTCACTCGATAACCGAGCCCGAGTGAAACCCTGTCCGTGATGGCGTAAGAGACCGCAGGTGACGCTTCGAAGGTCGCGGCTGCCACGGACAGGCTTTCACCCCCCAGGGCGCTGAGATTCGAGTATTCGCCGCCAAAGCCCAGCACCGGGTACGCGGCCACGCCCAGCACCAACTCATCGGTCAGTCGATAGGCGCCCCCTGCCAGGAACATAGGAAAGAAACCCCGGTCGCTGTCCTCTTCGGTACCTCCAATCGGGGCGCGGAGTTTCGGAAAGAATGGTGACACGGACAACGTCACCAGCCCGCGCTCGACGCCCGAAAGGGCGGCCGGGTTGTGATACACGGCGGCAGCGCTGTCGGAGTAGGCGACGCCAGTACTGCCCAGGGCCGCGCTGCGTGCGTCCGAAACGGCCGGTGGTTCTACCGTTGCGCCGACCGTCGTCGCGTAAACAAAGGCCACTGAGCCCAAGGCTCCAGGTACGATTCTCATCGGTATTCTCCCTCCTGTCGCGCTAACGGTCAGGCGCCACGTTGCTAAAGGGTCGAACCGGCCGCTTCATCACGTGGCGGTTTCCGTGAGCTTCGGTCATCGGTCGCGTGGGCGCAGCTGAGCTGCCTCGCCGGAAGCGTGCTCGCACTCCATTCGAAGGGGGCCTCGTGCACGCTGGACCCGATTCCAGCTTCGCTGGCACGCTGATCGCGCGCGCGGGTCTCGGTGTACAGCTCAGCCGGCATCGCCGGCTGTGTGCACGCCATAAGGTCCGCATCGTGCGGTACCGGCCTCACGTCGCCGCGAAGCACGTGGACACGCACAACCTCTGTGGAGAGGAAAGCGCTAGCGCAAGCTCCGCATGGAGCGTGCGTGAAACTGTCTTCTATGAAGTAGCGAGGACTTCGGTAACGCCCGAGAGGGGCGGTGTTCTACCAAAACTGTGAACACGCTGTAGCCCACGGACCAACCTGGCGGATGTCGCCACTCGACCCCGGTGCAGAAAGCCTCGCGGTGGACGATCGCAGTCAAGATGCTCTAAAGTTTCTGAAGCATCCACGACGGCGACGCCCGGCGATTGACGTCCGGGCGGTTGAGGCCCGGCGATTCAAACCCGACGATTGAGACCATGCGCTTGTGAGCTGGCGCATGGCCACGCTACGCTAGTCCCTGTCACTGGATGAACAGCGGGGATGCTTCCATGAAGGAGGTTGGAGGGGGACCAATTGGTAACGGAGAGCGCGCTAGGTGGCGCTGACACCGTCCCTGTCAGCGGAGGTCAACGTTCCGATCGAAAGCGAGCGGGACATCGTCATCGCTCGGCAGCGAGGACGCGAGTTGGCCCGAATGCTGGGATTCTCGAGTACCGATCAGGCGCTTTTGGCGACGGCGATTTCGGAGGTGGCTCGCAATATCGTGATTTACGCTCAGAAGGGTACGGTGTTGCTGCGTGGCCTCGATGAAGGGGGGCGGCGCGGTCTGCTGATCTCCGCCGAAGATCACGGGCCGGGGATCGAAGACCCCGCGGCCGCGATGCGCGACGGCTATTCGACCGGCACCGGATTGGGACTCGGACTACCGGGGGCAAAGCGCCTGGTCGATGAGTTCGAGCTCGAATCGAAATGTGGCGTTGGAACCACGGTCACGATGAAGAAATGGTCGCAATGAGCCGTCAAGAAGGTCCGCGCGACAGAGTTCGTGAGCGGCCCGCAGAAGGAAAGCGTCCGTCATACCGGATGGTGGGCTGCGATGAACGATAACTTGGACCACGCCTACAGGCAGGCCCTGGCCGAGCATCTGAACGAGGAAACAGAAGAGTCGCTCAGCCGAGCCTACGATCTCGGCCGGCAAGCGCTCGCCGCGGACTTCGGCATCCTAGACGTCCTGCTGCTGTATGACGCCGCGTTTCGTGACGCCGTATTGACGGCGTCGCCGGCCGAGCAATCCGTCGTTGCGCTTGCGATCACCAACTTCTACCGCGAGTTCCTGTCCCCTTTCGAAATGTCTTTCCGTGGGTACCGGGAGGCCAACCTCGAGCTCTTGCGCTTGAACGAAGTGCTCGCGACGACCAACACCGAGCTGAAGCAGAAGCAGACGCAGCTCATCCAGGCGGCCAAGATGGCTTCGCTGGGCGAGCTCGTCGCCGGCATCGCTCACGAGATCAACAACCCTCTTGCCTTCATCATCTCGCACCTCAAGACCATCGAAAAGTGTCTGTCGCGCGCCCGCACGGAACTTGGGACGACCGTCACAGTAGCCGCCGCAGAATTGCTTGACCGAGCAATGAACCGGCTCCACGAAAGTGAGCTCGGGGCACAGCGGATCAAACACCTGGTCGTGAAACTGAGAACCTTTTCCCGCCTCGACGAGGGTGAGCGGAAGGTCGTCAGCATGCGCGAATCCATTCAATCCGTCCTCACAATCGTCGAACACCGCTGCTTGGGCAGAATCGACATCCTAGCGGAATTTGGCGAGCCGGACCTCGTCGATTGTTATCCAAGCCTCATCAATCAGGCGGTGATGAACCTCGTCGCGAACGCCATGGACGCGATCCACGAATCCGGCACGATCTGGCTTACGACCGCGCGCGACGTGGGGGACTTCGTCATCACGGTGGCTGACTCAGGGCACGGTATCCCCGCGGATCTGCGCGACCGCGTGCGCGAACCGTTCTTCACTACCAAGCCCATCGGTGAAGGGACTGGATTGGGGTTGAGCATCGCGCACTCGATCGTTCACAAGCACGGGGGCACATTGGACCTCGCTCCCCGGCCCGGAGGAGGAACGGTGGCTACCATTCGGTTCCCCCTGCTCTCCGACGTCAGCTAGCGCACCGCCACGAGCTCACCGACGAGCCCGGTGCGGGCTCACGTGCATTTTCTTGGCGAAGTGGATGAGAAAGTCGGGCTCCTGTCGCGAAGTAGTATTTGCTTGGGGTCACGAACTCGCCGCGGTCGCAGTCGAAGGGTCTGGGGCCGAGGTGGATTCAACGAGCGCACGACTCAACGCGTGTGGGCCTGCGCCAAGCGCATCTCGATCTCGGCGAGCCGCACACCGCCCACTTCGAAGGCGAGCGCACGCTGCCGCTCCAGGCTTGCCAGCGACTCACACAGCTCTCCGAGGGCCTGCTGCACCGCTGTCAAAACGCACGCCGCACGGTCATCCTCGAATTCGGGTGGAAGCTTGTAAGACGCGGGAATTTTTGGGAGGAGAACTCACTTGAAGTCGACGAGGTACGCCGCCGTGTAGTCCACCATCATCAGCCGATCGCTGCCGGCATCCAGTGGCGTGAAGCCGGCGAGGCCGGGCACGCCGAGCTGCGTCGCGGGTCCGAAGGCGAGCTCACCGGCTTCGAGGCTCAACGCTTCGATGCGATACTCGGTGTAGTCCGGGTTAGCCGGCGAGACGAACCAACGCCCCGCTGGAAAGTGGCCTTGAAGCTCCCAAACCTCGCGAGCAATGCGCTGGACGCCGGCGTCGGTGTAGAGATCGATGGGGTCGCGATTGCCCGAAACCACATCGTCGATCAGCCCGAGGGGAACCACCGCTAGTGCCGGGTCGGTGCCGCCCACGATCGGAGAGCCGCCGACGATCACATGATCGTCGACCATACCGAGCGCCAAGCACTGCAGACGCCCGGCGACGAACGTGGGCACGAGCTCGGCTCCGCTCGCATCCACGTAGTAGATCCCCTCGGATGAAGTCGGGGCGGGCGTACCCAAGGCGACCGAGCAGGTCAAGTAGTGCTCGTCGTCGAGCCACAGGACGCGATCGGTCAGGTGCCCTTCGAGCGTGCGCGTGGCGCCGGTGTCGAGGTCGAGCTCGATCGAGGTGCTGTCGTAGTTGTCGAGCGTCAGGGTGAGGAGCGCCTTGGTTTCGCTGGGACTGACCGCGAACGTGGCAGGCGAGATGTTTCCGGGTCCACCCGGCGACGGCCAGGTGAGGCTCTGAACGACTTCGCCCGGGAGGCGCGTGCTTCGCACCGACGGTTCGAAGCGGGTAATGGTTACGGGGAAACTATCCTCGTCGAGGTTGTAGAACGACTCGAGCCGATACACCGCGGGTCGCTCACAGCCTGCGTCGCCCCGCACGATGCTCACCGAACCAGTGACGCCGCAGAACTGGGCGAGCACATGGAAGTCGGGCGCGAGCGTATCGAGCCCCGTCGTGTCGGTGCCGCAGACGTCGAGGCAACGCTCTTCGACGCAGCTCACTTCGCCGCAACAGCTGGGCGCGTCGCAGGCGAGCCCGGCGAACGCGTCCCATTCGCACGGCTCGCGGCCGGGGCTCGTGCAACTATCGGTACCGCCAGCACCACCGTTGCCGCCAGCGCCACCGGCCGCCACGCCGCCAGTGCCTGCACCGCCGCCAGTGCCTGCACCGCCGCCAGTGCCTGCACCGCCGCCAGTGCCTGCACCGCCGCCAGTGCCGCCTACGCCTCCACCTCCAGAGCCCCCAGCGCCTCCACCTCCAGAGCCATCAGCTCCACCACCTCCAGTGCTCCCGCCGGCTCCTCCGCCACCAACGCCACTGCCACCGGCACCAGTGCTCCCACCAGCACTGCTCTCGCTAGCCCCCGCCGTGCCCGCTTCACCGCTAGCGTGCGTACCGCCGCCGCCGCTGCCGCCGTCGGCGCGCGAACCGCCCGCTCCCTCGCTGCTCCGCGAGCCGCCGCCGCCTGAGCCGCCGCCGCAAGCCACTAGGGTCGCAACGACCCCGATTGCCGCCCAACCGTGTCTGCTACGCATTGGCGGATCGTGCCCGTTCGCTGGGTATTAGTCACCGGCGAAAGCTTCGAACGAGCGGAGAGCGTGTTAGCTCGGATTCAACTCGTCGCAGAATGCCGATTGTGAACCGCTCGCGACACCCTTCGTGAACGAGATGTCGCACGCCAGCGGATTGGCCAAGCTCTTGGCGAGGTCGATCGTCAAGGCGGTCGCCCAGTCTCGCTGACCGTCGATGCGGGCCCGGATCACCCCCTGTGGATCGATGAACCAGGTCTCCGGGTAGAGGGTGGTGCCGTACTTGTCGGACACGACCTTCGAGTCGGGATCCATCAGCACTTCGAACGGCACGTCAGCGCCCATCACCGATTTCAAGGTTTCTTTCGCGTCAGCCGCTGTCTCGTCGGTGCAAATCGTGACGAGGTGCATGCCCTTCTGACGTTTCAGCACCTTCGCCAGATCCCCGAGCGACGGGAGCTCTTCGAGGCAAGGCCGGCAAGTCTTGGTCCAGAAGTTCAGGATCACGACCTCCCCGCGGTAGTCGCTGAGCCGCACCTTCTTGCCTTCGAGGTTCGCGAGCTCGAAGTCCGGCGCCAGCCGGTTGTTGCCTGCGTAGTTCGGGCGCATGGTGCACAAAGGTGTGCAAGCACGGCGTCCTTCACCATCGCGCGCGGTGGCGACGAACGCATACACGGCGAAGGCCGCAAGGACGATGAAGCCGAGTTGAGCGAGGACCGCGGGTTTCACGCCGCCGTTCTAGCACCGAACTTCGCGAGTTGCCCCGGATCTTCGGGCGGAACGAGCGCTCGACCGGCACAGGAAGGGGGAAGCCGGATTCGCTGCCGGACCGAATTTCGGCTCCGGCCGAACACTTGCAACATTTTCAGCTAGCCATGCGCCAGCGTGCAGGGCAACGCTAGAGGCGGTACTCCGGCGCGTCCGTGCACGCTCGACTCGAGCACCCAGAAACCAGAGCAGAGGAGCTTCCATGGCAGGGGCATACGAAACGACCAACCGATATCTACAGCTAGCCTTCGACGTCCTTCGGCTCGACCACAGCTACAAGACGCTGCTCTGGACACCCTCTCGCGAACTCAGGGTCGAGCTGGTGATCCAGATGGATGACGGTACCATCGGAAACTACATCGGCTACCGCGTGCAACACGACGATTCGCGAGGTCCGTTCAAAGGCGGGCTGCGCTACCACCCCGACGTCGACCTCGACGAGGTGCGATCGCTGGCGAGCCTGATGACCTGGAAGACCGCGGTCGTCAACGTGCCGTTCGGTGGTGCCAAGGGCGGCATCCAGGTCGATCCAAATCAGCTTTCGCAACGCGAGCTGCAGCGCCTCACTCGATGTTTCACGCAGAGCGTGATGATCGCGATCGGCCCCGATTTGGACATCCCGGCGCCGGACATGAACACGAACGCCAGGGTAATGAGTTGGATGTTCGACGAGTACAGCAAGTACCACGGGTTTTCGCCCGCGGTCGTGACGGGCAAGCCCGTCGACTTGCACGGCTCGCTGGGGCGAGACGCGGCTACCGGCCGCGGCTGCCTGTTCGCCATCCGTGAGGTGTTGCACCTCGCGGGCGCCACTTTGACGGGAATGCGCTTTGCGATTCAGGGGTTCGGCAATGTCGGCGGCTGGCTCGCCAAGTTGCTGTTCGAGCAAGGCGCCAAGGTGATCGCGGTCAGCGACGTCAAGGGCGGCATCTTCAACGGGGACGGCCTCGACATTCCTCGAGTGAACGACCACGTCGCAGAGACGGGCAGTGTCGTGGGCATGCCGGGCACCGAGCCCATCTCGAACGAAGCGCTGCTCACGACCGACTGCGACGTCCTCGTCCCAGCCGCACTCGGGCACGTCTTGACGCAACAGAACGCACGTGACGTGCGCGCCAAGTACATCCTCGAGGCCGCCAACGGCCCGACCACCTTCGAGGCCGACGAGATCTTCAACGAACGCGGCATCGTCTGCATCCCGGACATCTACGCCAACGCCGGCGGCGTGTGCGTGAGCTACATGGAGTGGACACAGAACACGCAGAAGACCACGTGGAGCGAAGAGCAAGTCAACACATCGCTCGAGCGCCACATGGTCGATGCCCATCGAGCCGTGGTCAAACTTCAGGAAGAGTTCCGCTGTTCGATGCGGACGGCAGCGTTCGCCCTCGGGGTGCGCCGGGTAAAGAACGCCACCGACCTGCGGGGGCTCGGCTGAGGCGCGCCCTCACCCACGTCGGCGGGGTCGTTCGCTTTACCGGTGGCTCGCCTGCGGAACAGGCCGTCGCCACGCAAGCTCTGCGCGTCGATCCGCGCGGAGCTCGGCCGCACGTGCACGGCTTCCACAGCTACCCTGCGCGCCTGCATCCGATCACCGCCGCGAGCGTGATCGAGGGCCTATCGCAGCCGGGCGCGGTAGTGCTCGACCCTTTCTGCGGCAGCGGCACATCGCTGGTAGAAGCGCGCCGGCTGGGACGTCGCGGCATTGGCTCCGACTTGAACCCGCTCGCCCTCGAGCTGTGTTGGCTGAAGACGCTGGCCCCCCCCCGGGATTTTCTCGAGGCTTTGCGCGCCACGGCCGCGGGCGCCGTCGAGTACGCAGAAGACCGGCGTCTCGCCAAGGCCGGGCCGCTGCAGTCCTATCCGCAGGCGACGCGTCGGGCCTTTCCCATCCACGTGCTGCTCGAGCTCGACAGCTTGCGACAAGCGGTGCAGGCGGTCGGGGATACCCGGGTGCGCCGTGCCCTGCTCTTGGTGTTCTCGTCGTTGCTCACCAAGGTCAGCAACCAAGAGAGCGACACGTCGAAGAAGGTCGTGGCCCCGCGCTTGCGCTCCGGGTTCACCATCGACCTGTTCGGCAAGAAAGTCAGCGAGCTTACCCAACAGATCCTCGAGTACGAGCGCACCTTACCCGCGAGCGCACCCAAGCCGAAGTTCTACGAGCGCGACGCTCGCCAGCTGTCGGTGCTCGGCGACGGCAGCGTGGATCTGGTCGTCACCTCTCCGCCATACCCAGGCGTGTTCGACTACCTCGAGCACCACCGACTGAGACTGAAGTTCTTGGAGCTGGACGGCGCGACCTTCCGGACTCGGGAAATCGGTGCGCGCCGCAACTACGAAGCGCTCGACTTCGGCGCGGCGAAGGCCCGCTGGCGCTCGGAGTTCGTCCCCTGCCTGCGCGAGATGGGCCGCGTGCTGCGCCCAGGCGGCCAGGCGGTCTTGATCGTCGCTGACAGTGCCGTGGCGGGTCAAGCGCTGCGCGCGGATCGGCTCATCGCCGAATGGACGGGGGAGCTACCCCTGAAGCTAGTGATGACCGCGTCCCAAGAGCGCCCGAATTTTCACGAGCAGAGCCGTCAGGCCTACCGCGCGCGCGGCCGCAGCGAGCACCTGCTGCTGCTCGAGCGGGTCAGCCGCTGACCGCCTGGCTAAGGCTGGTCTTGCTCCAGCTGATCGAGAATTTGTTCGGCACGGGCGGGCGAAATACCCAACCAGTCGGCGAGTTGATTGATGAATTCGTTCTCTGACGCGTCGATCTCGTCGTCTGCGTACGCCACCGCCGCGGCGAGCGCGAAGGCTCCTTCGGCCTCGCTCGGCGCGTCCGCGATGTCTTCCGCGATTTCGTGGAGCCTTTGGTCGCGCCCCTGTGCCGCGAGTCGTTCCGCGTAGGTTTCGAGCATCACGTTGATCGTGCCCGTGCGGAGCACGTTGTCGGTCAGGCCGCGGATCGCACCACGCACCGCGTCGCGTTCGATCTCTGCTACCTTGCCGTCCACGGCCATCATCAAGAACATCGTCTCGGCGAGTGGATCGACGCGATTGAGGGCTGCCATCTCTTCGGGGCTGAGCAGAGCTGCACGCGTCAAAGCCTCGTAGGCGCTGCTCAAAACCGTGCTGGGGCGACGCCCGCTCTCCAGCAAGGCATCGCGCAAACGCGCTATGGTTTGGGTCTTGACATTCATGGTAAGATACTAAGCTACACGTTCGCTGCCGCAGAATCCACGGGCAGAATCTGCGGAATGTACGGCCGTTCCGCGCTGGTCAGCGGCCGGGCGTTCCCCCTTCCCCTACCTCGACTCTTGCGTAGCTTCGGTCCCTGGCCTACGAACGCGCCAGTTCCCGGGTTTTCCGGTTGGGCTGGAGCCTAAAGTGCACAGGCAAGTGGGCGTTACTGAGGAAAGACAAGATGGGCGACCTGGCGCACCCTAAGTTATCTCCCTCCCAAATGGGCCCCATAGCGATCGTCGAGGACGACCCGGCGGCTCGACGCATGATGCGGTTCTGGCTCGAGCAGGCAGGCTACAGGGCCAAAGAGTACTGCGGGGGGCGCGAGGTTCTGGAGGACGACGGCGAGGTTCCCGCGATCGCGTGCGTCGATCTCGGTCTGGGGGACGTGCCCGGGCTGAAAGTACTCCAACATCTGCACGCTCGTGACGCCGAGCTACCCCTGATCGTGGTCACCGCACAGCGCGAAGTCGAGACCGCCGTCGAAGCCATGCGGGCGGGTGCCTACGACTACGTCACCAAGCCACTCGACGGCAACCGGCTGCTCCACGCTATCCATCGGGCGAGCGAACGCCGCGAGCTGGTGCGCAACGTCCATCGACTCGAAAGCGCGCTCACGGAACGCGACGTGCTCGGATCCATCATCGGGCACAGCCCCGCGATGCGCGAGCTCGCGCATCAAGTCGAGCGCGTCCTCGAAAGCGATGTCGCCGTGTGTGTCTTCGGTGAGAGCGGCACCGGGAAAGAACTCGTCGCGCGCGCTATCCACTCCGGCGGCTCCCGCAGGCGCCAACCCTTCGTCGCCATCAACTGTGCGGGTATCCCAGAATCCCTGCAAGAGTCGGAGCTGTTCGGTCACGAACGCGGTGCCTTCACCGGCGCGACTCACATGCGTCGCGGCCGCTTCGAGCAGGCACACGGGGGCACGCTGCTGCTGGACGAGCTGGGCGAAATGAGCCTGGCAACGCAGGCGTCGTTGCTCAGAACCCTCCAAGAAAAGACGATTCGGCGCGTTGGTGGTTCCAGCGATATCCCGGTCGACGTGCGCATCGTGTGCGCCACGCATCGCAACCTGAAGGCCGAGGTCGAAGCTGGGCGCTTCCGCGAAGATCTGTACTTTCGGCTGGTGGTGTATCCCATCATGCTGCCGCCGCTGAGGGACCGAAAAGAGGACATCCCGCTCCTGGTCGGCAACTTCCTGCAGCGACTCAGTGAAGACGTCGGCCGCGAGGTGAAGAGCATCGCGCCCGAGGCGCTCGAAGCGCTGAGCCGTCACCACTGGCCCGGCAATGTCCGCGAGCTTCAAAACGTCGTGCACCGCAGCTTGCTCGCCTGCCGCGGCGAAACCATCACGTTGTCCGACTTGCCCCCCGACATCTATCGCCTGGCGCTGCCCACGATTCCGCCACGGCCCGCCAAATCGGGCGACGCGCTCAGCGTGCTCGAGGGTCCCGAAGACGAAGTGATCCCCTTGCGTGAGCTCGAGCGCAGAGCCATCCAACGCGCGCTCCGAGTCACGCGGGGCAGCGTGAGCAAAGCAGCCAAGCTGCTGGGCATCGGCCGGGCGACACTGTACCGTCGCATCGCCAGCCTCGAACTTTCGCAAGACGTCGCGTAGCCCCAGGTTCGCGGGTAAACCACATGCATGGATCCGACGCCATGACGGAGCACCCTTCGCAGGGTTCCCACAGCGAGCTCGAGTTCGCACGCTTCAACCCGTCGCGCATGGAGGAAATCGCCCAGCAGGCGGGCTCCAACGCGATCGTCTACGAACTCGTCGGACTCTTCTTGGGCGACGTCGAAGCCCGCATGCGCGACCTGGCCAAGTCCATTCAGGAAAGCAACGACGTCGAGCGGGAACGCGTCTCGCACAGCATCAAGGGCTCTTGCGCCAACCTCGGCGCCGAGCGCATGGCCGAGCTGGCGCGCGTCATCGAGTACTGTCCGAGCGCCCGTGCCTCGGACCTGCTGCCCGCGATTCAGCAAGAGTTCGCGGAGCTCAAACGCGTGCTCCGCGACACGTATCCCGAGAGCACGTCCGGCGATCCCAAGTAACTTCGGATCAGCCCAAAGGTAGGTTGCCCGACTACAAAACGGGTCGAACAGCCTGCATGCCACTTGCGTTAGAAATCCTCAGTCTTGCTGTGAAAGACCGGCGTTGCCTTCGGTTGTACCGAAGTATCGCGCTCGAGTCCTGCACATAACGCGACGAATTCGTCGGTTTGATTTCACCCAGTCAAGCGTACCTCACGCCGCACCACCGCAGGCCCGCGCTGGCGCGGACCATGTGCGCGCTTCTTGCCTTGCGGCGCGGTCTCTGCCGAGGGCACAGAGGAAACGGATGCCGACGCCGTTCTTCCGGCCAGGTCGATTCCGCGTCGACGTTCGTTTGCACGACCCACGCGGTGCTCATACGCGCCACGACCCCTCGAAGCTACCGTCCGAGGAACTCGCCGTCGATGATGATGTCTACCACGTGCGCCGCCGGGTCAGCTTCTCGCCAGCGTTGTCGAGCCCCACGAGACTCGCGAGCTCGGTGATGCGATCGACGATGAGGTCACGTTCGACCGATTCGACCAAGCCTGTTTCGTCGTAGAGCCGATTGAAGGCGTCGACGATCTTCCGGAGCTCCGCGGCTCGCTTCCGCGGCGTCCCGTTCGCTCGAAGCGCGATCAGCTTCGCCGTCGCGTCGGTGAAGATTTGCCGCGCCTCGGCCAGGCGGTCCTCGGGCCAGGTATCGGCCCAGCTGGCGAAGAACGTTTCGTTCAGCATCGACTCGAGCGAGAGGCTCTTTTGGCGCGCCTCACGCGCGCGCTCGACGCGGGCGGAGCGCTGGTCGAGCTCCTGCATGTAGGCCTCGTGGTCGTGGAGCCAGCGCCACTGGTCGGACAGCGTCCGTGCGAAGTCGCGAGCGCTCTGAAAGATCATGGTGCCTTGATAGCCGCTCATCGACTCTTGCTCGGGAGTGAGCGGCCCGCTCAGCACGACCTGGAAGTTTGGCGGGATGTCGCCGTCGAACCAACCCTTGAAAACGTGCGCGCGACCGGGAAACGGCGTTTCACCGAAGGGCGGGGGCATCGCCCGAAAGTCTCGAAGCTCTTCGGCGCGGGGCGGCGCGTCCCAGAATCCGTCGATGACGACAAAGCTGTGACCGCCGTTCGTGTGGACGACGATGGCGGCCCCGAACTTGCCGACGCGGAGCGGAACTACGAAGACATCCCCCAGCCGCACGCTGTGCTCCGCGTTAGCTGGCGGCGATGAGCGGCGCGATCACGAGCGCGACCACGCTCATCAGCTTGACCAGGATGTTGAGAGAAGGTCCGGCGGTGTCTTTGAAGGGGTCCCCGACGGTGTCGCCGACGACGGCGGCCTTGTGGGTGTCGGAGCCCTTCTTGTGGACGCTGCCGTCGCGCATCGTGAAGCCCTGGCCCTCGAAGGACTTCTTGGCGTTGTCCCAGGCGCCGCCCGCGTTGCTCATGAAGAGAGCGAGCAGCACTCCAGAGATGGTGACGCCGGCGAGCAAGCCGCCGAGAGCTTCGGGCCCCGCGAGGAAGCCGACCGCGACCGGACTCACGATGGCAAGGGTGCCGGGCAGGACCATGCGCTTGATAGCCGCGCTGGTCGAAATGTCGACGCAGCGTGCCGTGTCCGGTTTGGCTTTGCCTTCGAGCAAGCCTTCGATCTCGCGGAACTGGCGCCGCACTTCTTCGATCATTTCCATGGCGGCCTCGCCCACGGCGGACATGGCCATCGACGAGAACAGGAAGGGCAGCATGCCGCCGATGAAGGCCCCGCCGATCACCAGCGGCTTCGAGATGTCGATGCCCTCGATCTTGGCCTGCTGCGAGAAGGCGGCGAACAAGGCGAGCGCGGTCATGGCGGCGGAGCCGATCGCGAAGCCCTTGCCGATGGCCGCGGTGGTGTTGCCGACCGCGTCGAGCTTGTCGGTGCGCTCGCGCACGGCGGGGTCCTGGTGGCTCATTTCGGCGATGCCGCCGGCGTTGTCGGCGATCGGGCCGTAAGCGTCGACGGCGAGCTGGATGCCGGTGGTCGAGAGCATGCCGAGCGCGGCGATGGCCACGCCGTACAGGCCGGCAGCCCAGGCGCTACCGACGACGCCCGCGGCGATGCAGATCACGGGCAGGGCAGTCGACTGCATGCCGAGCCCCAACCCAGCGATGATGTTGGTGGCGGTGCCGGTCTTCGATTGCTCGACGATGCTGTTCACCGGGCGCTTGTCGAGGGAGCAGTAGTAGCTGGTGATCATGCCGACGGCGACGCCGGTGGAGAGGCCGATGACGGTCGCGATGCCGACATCGGACCAGGTGACTTGCTGGCCCGCCATTTCAGTGCCGCCTTCGGGCCAGAGCACCTTCGCGAGCACGAAGGTCAGCACGGCCATGACGCCGGCAGCGCCGAAGGAGCCGGCGTCGAGCGCTAGCTGCGGGTTGCCGCCCTCCTTGGTGCGAACGATGAAGGTGCCAAGAATCGAGCAGATCGTACCACCGGCGGCGATCACGAGGGGCAACAGCACCGGCCCCGCGTTGCCTTCGGCCACGGCGCTCGCTCCGAGACCGAGCACCATGGCCCCGACGATAGCGCCGACGAACGACTCGAATAGATCCGCGCCCATGCCGGCGACGTCACCGACGTTATCGCCCACGTTGTCGGCGATGACAGCGGGGTTCCGGGGGTCGTCTTCGGGCAGGCCGCTCTCGACCTTGCCCACGAGATCGGCGCCGACGTCAGCGGCTTTGGTGTAGATGCCTCCGCCGACGCGGGCGAACAAGGCGATGGAGGACGCGCCCATCGAGAACCCGGTCAGCGCGTTCACCGTGGTCGCCAGCATGTCGATGCCTGGCATCACCACGACGGTGTAGAGCAAGTAGAGCCCCCCCATGCCGACGAGCGCGAGGCCCACGACCGACATGCCCATCACCGATCCGCCCGAGAACGCGACGGCGAGGGCCGCAGGCAGGCCATGACGCGCGGCAGCCGTGGTGCGCACGTTGGCCGCCGTCGCCACCTTCATCCCAAAGTAGCCGGCGAGCGCCGAGGCGCAGGCGCCCACGACGAAAGACGCCGCGACCAGCGGAGTCTGGCCGGGAAGATCGCCCATGTTGGCCAGCAACAGTAGTCCCGCGACGATCACGATGAAGACGGCGAGGATCTTGTACTCCCGCGCGAGGAACGCCATCGCGCCTTCACGGATCTGCGTTGCAATGTCGACCATGCTGGCGTCGCCGGGATCTTGCTTGTTGATCCAGGCGGCCTTCGCGTAGGCGAAGCCGAGCGCGAGCACGCCCGCGATGGGTACAGCGTAAATCAAGGTTTCCATAGAGCCTTTTCCTCGAACTCGGGGGAGCTTGCCGGCTATAGCGGCGCGCTCGCCACGTGTCTAGAACTTAGGCACGCGCCAACAGCTGCGTAAAGGCAGCGCCGGGGTCCGAAAGCGGCTCGCGCCGGAGGCTGGCGACCGCGTCGTCGACGTAGCGGCGGCTTCGCATGCCGACCAGCACCGAGCTGACCCCAGGCAGCTGTCGCACAGCGGCCAGCGCCAGCTCGACGAACGCCAACTCTGGATCGGGTCGAATGAGGAGGTGGGGCGCGAGGGAACTCTGGATTTCTGCGAGGGCGCTGGCGCTGCGTGTGGCGGCCACGTGGCGCAGACTCGCGAGCAGTTGTGCGATCGCTTGCGCGTACGCGTCGCGCCAACCCGACCAGGTCGGATGCGAAGCGCCGAAGGCGCGATTCAGGCTGCCGAGGGCGTCTTCGACACGGGGCAACACCAGCGCGCCTTCGAGCTCTTCGAACTGCGTCAGGCTGACCAAATCGGGAGCTATGGGTGCCAACTTGCGTGCCCAGGCGAAGAGCTGGTTCGCAGGCAGCGCGCCTTCCGGAACACGGATCAGGGGAGCCAGAGTTTCTGCGAAGCGCTGTTCGAGCCCGGCGACGTTCTCGAGCGCTCGGTCGACGGGCACGGCGGTCGGCGGAATCTCGGTGTCGACCAACCTCAGCACGCCTCGCGGCAGGAATGCCTGCAACGGGCGGTTGGCGAGCAGCGCCAAGCCCTCGGCGCGCGCAAACTCGAGCGCGCTCTGCGACGCACCCGGGCCCGTGTTCTTCAAGACGGCAACCGCGGGTTCCAGCAGATTGATCGGGGCCTCGAGCACCCTGAAATGATGCTGAGGGCCGCCGGCTCGTTCGGCGGCTCGCAGCAACGACGCTGCGTCGGTCGCGAGTGGGTCCTCCGCGGGTCGCCCCAAGGTGTTGCTCGAGACACCGTAGCAGCCGATGCTGCCAGACCGCGCGGCGCCCTCGAGCACCCGAAACGCGCCCTCGATGCGCCGGTAGTACTCCGCACGCCGTTCGGCGAGCGCAAGGCTCTGGCTGGATTCGGCTTCGAGGAAGTGCTCGGGGTTGTGCAGCAGGCACACGTCAACCACCATGAGACCCAGGCGTTCGAGCGATCGCGCGAGTTCCTGCTCGAGGAACTCCGGGTCCAGGCACTGCCAGAGTTCGTTCGAGACCTTGACCATCTCGGCGGCGCCTCGACCCTTCTGCTCGCGCAGCTTGTGTTCCTGTAGCGTCGCCCCCTGCAGCAAGCCGAGCTTGGTCACGACGACGACCATGTCACGCTGGATCGTCTTCTGCTCGACGAGAGCCGCCAGCGCTTGGCCGATGACGCGCTCGCTGTCGCCACCTTGGTAGCTCGGGGCGGTGTCGATGAGATTGACCCCGAGCTCCACGGCGTGGCGCAACGCCGCAGCGTGATCGGGGTCGCTCGCGGTCAAGCGGTAGCCCCCGAAGCCGATGCGGCTCACCCAGAGCCCCGTAACCCCGAGCTCGCCGTAGTCGGAAGGCCTGAAGTCGGAACGCGACCGGAACCGCTCGGTGCCTTCGACGGAAGCTCTGCCAGCGAGCTTCTGACGCGTGAGCTCGGTCTGACTCAACGCTCGGCGCTGCTGCTCCGCCGCGTCGAGCTCCTCGCGCAGCGCTTCCGGATCGGAGACGGGCGCCCGGCACACGAACTGCCGGCACACGTAGACCGCGGGCGCCCCGTTCACTAGCCCCTTGTGCGCGGTCAGCGGGGTGTCGAACGTCGCCGGTTGGTCCGGATCGACGTGCGCTTGGATCTTGTTGGGAGCGTAGATTTCGCCGATCACGGCGTTCAGCGCCTCGGTGCGCGGATCGTCCGCGCTGCCGGCGGTGACGATTTCGAGCGGCGGCTCGAGGCACGCATCGATCACCGAGAGCGCGCTCACGAACCCACGCGGGAGCCTGGCGATCTGGCGACCGTAGGCCACCAGCGCCCCCACGGCGCGATCGACCAGCGCGTCGCGCCCGAAGTGACGACCGAGACGCAACAGGGCGCGTGCCGCGATCGAGTTAGGATTGGGGAGCGCGCCGTCGTGGCCCTCGCGTGTACGGGCGATCAACGCTTCGTGGTCGTGCGCGGTGAAGTAGAAGGCACCCCCGCTCTCGTCCCCGAAGTCAGCCAACAGCCGCTCACCGAGCTCGAGCGCGCGGGCGAGTATGGTTGCATCGCCGCCCGCTTCGTACAGGGTAACGAGGCCGTCGGCGAGATACGCGTAGTCCTCGAGGTAGGCTGGCAGGTGTGCCTTCCCTGAGCGCGCCGTGCGAAACAGCCCACCATCGGGGCGGCGTAACTCGTTCCATGCGTAGTCGGCGGCGCGCCGCGCCGAACTCAGATAGGCCGGGTTCTGCAGCACCTGGTAACCGAACGCCATGGCGCCCAGCATCAGGCCATTGTGCGCGCAGAGGATCTTGTCGTCGAGCAGCGGCGGCACGCGCCGCTGACGCGCCTGGTACAACAGCGGCAGCGAGCGTTCTAGGCTTTCGGCCAAGACGGCCGGGTCGACACCGAGCTCGCCGGCCACCGCGGCCAGGGAGCGCGGCGTGTTCAACACGCTCTTTCCCTCCCAGTTGCCTTCCGGTGTCACGTCGTAGAAGGCACAGAAGTGCGCCGCGGCCTCGGTGTCGAGCACCTCGCCCACTTGATCCGGGGTCCAGACGAAGAACTTACCCTCCTCGCCCTCGCTGTCAGCGTCCGTCGCCGAAAAGTACCCGCCTTCGGGCCCCTGCATCTCGCGCATGACGTAGTCGAGCGTCTCGCTTGCGACGCGCGCGTACTCGGCGCGTCCCGTCACCAGGTAGGCTTCGAGGTACACGTGTGCCAGCTGCGCATTGTCGTACAACATCTTCTCGAAGTGGGGCACGAGCCAGCGCTCGTCGGTCGAGTACCGAGCGAAGCCACCTCCGAGGTGATCGTACATGCCGCCGTTCTGCATGCCGTTCAGCGTACTGACCACCATCTCGAGCGCGCGCATATCAGCGGTTTGCCGGTAGTACGCGAGCAGGAACGAGAGCGTCGCGGCAGGGGGGAACTTCGGGGCTCCGCCGAAACCGCCGTACTTGCGATCGAAGCTTTGCCAGAGCGCCTCTGCGGCGTGCGCCATGGCGTCGCGGCCGACCGACAGCGGCTCGGGCGCGCGACTCTGAGACCGTACGTGGTGCGTGAGCTGATCCGCCTGCTTCGATAGGTCGTCGCGATCGTGTTGCCAGGCCTCCGCGATCTTGGCTAGCAAGCTCTTGAGCCCCGGGCGCCCGTAACGATCCTCGGGTGGAAAATACGTCCCCGCGAAAAAAGGCCGCTGATCGGGCGTGAGGAACACGGTCATCGGCCAGCCGCCGCTGCCGCTCAGCCCCACGGTGGCGGCCATGTAAATGTCGTCTAGATCGGGGCGTTCTTCGCGGTCGACCTTGATGCAGACGAAGCGCTCGTTCATCAGCGCGGCGATCGCCTCGTCTTCGAAGCTCTCGCGCTCCATCACGTGACACCAGTGACACGCCGCGTATCCGATGCTGAGCAGAATGGGGCGATCGGTGCTGCGAGCCCGTTCGAGCGCTTCCGGGCCCCAAGGGTACCAGTCGACCGGGTTTTCGGCGTGCTGCAAGAGATAGGGACTCGTCTCTCGAGCCAGGCGATTCGGCCGGCGGCGCCGCGGATGATCCATGGCTCGGGGTTAGAGCCCAACGCCTCCGAACGCAACCGGACCCCGGAAAACGGCCTGGCGGTCACGACTTTTCGCGGCGAATCGCGGGAGGTTGCGGGTTAGACTCACGCGGTTTGAAGAGCGACGAAGCACTGATGGAGGCGTACGTTGCCGGCGACGCGGGCGCATTCGACGAGTTGTTCGCACGCTACGCCCCTATCTTACTTCGCGTCATGCGACAGCAGCTGCACTCGCAAGAAGAGGCCAGCGACTTGGTGCAGCAAACATTCCTGCAACTTCACCGCGCGCGTCACGATTTTCGGACCGATGCGAAGCTACGCCCATGGCTGTTCACGATCGCGTTGAACCTGAAACGCGAGCACCTGCGCCGGCTCAAGCGACGTCCCGAAACGGAGCTGACATTGGACGGGCGAAGCGATCCGAAGGTGCGCTCCGAGGCAGGTCGGCTCGAGGCAGCTCGAACCCTGCAGTTCGCTCTCGAAAAGCTGCACCCGAGCTACCGCGAGGTGATCGAGCTGCACTGGCTCGCCCAGCTTTCGTTCTTGGAAATCGCTGAGCTTTTGGGAGCTTCGGTGAGCGCGGTCAAGGTGCGAGCTCACCGTGGCTACACCGCGCTTCGAGAAATCCTCCAGGATGGTCCCGAGTAACCCTTTGGCAACCCCACCGTACGCGAGATAACCCGTGAACTGCGAGCAACTGCGAGACCGCCTGCTGCAGGGGCGCCTGCTAGAAAGCAACGTCGCCGACGCGCCCGAGGTGCGAGCCCACGCGGCAGAGTGCAGCGCTTGCCACGAGCTCTTGGCGACCCGGACCGTGGCGGAAGCACTCTGCGCGCCGGACCCCGAACCGTTGGCGAATCTGAGCCAATTGCAGCACGCACTACGCGCCGATCTTGCGCACGAGACCGGAACACTCGCGCGGCTCAAGAGCTTGCCCACTCGGACGCGCCTCATGCTCGCCCTCGCGCTGATGGTGGTGATCGCGGTGGTCGAAGGCACCCTGCTGGCGCGCGCCGACATGTCGCTGGTTCCCAGGGGGCACCTGGCCGCGCTGATCGCGGTGCTGGGAGTACTGGCGGCGGCGGCGGCGTGGGTCGCGCTGCGCCCGCTGTTTCGCGGCGCCCTTCCGCGTTGGCTCGAGCTGGGTTTGCTCGGGCTGTGCCTGGCGGTGCCGGTGGGCTTGTCGTTCGTACAGCCAGAAACGGGGCACCCCATAGGCCTCGACGCGGGTTTCGGCAGGTGTCTCGTGCACGGCCTCACACTGGCGGCCCTAGTCTGGCTCGGCTTCCGTGCCCTCGACCGCCGATCGCTCGGGTCGGGGCTCGGAGCGCTGACGGCGGGCATGGCGGGGGCCGTCGTCGCCACGCTCGGTTTGCAACTGCACTGCGCTATCCCCACGGCACCCCATTGGCTTTTCGGGCACGCCGGGGTGGGCGCGGTCGTGCTCGTCGCGCTCTGGATCCGCCACGAGCTGACCAACCGCCGCTGAAACGCGGCCAACAATTCCTCGCCTGGAGCGGGATGTCGTCGTATATGTCCGCGCGCGGCGTGCGCCGCACCCTGTCAAAGGTCCACACATGAGACACGTCGGTATCGTTGGTTGGCGAGGAATGGTTGGTTCGGTGTTGCTCGAGCGCATGCGCACCGAGAAGGACTTCGACCTGTTCGAACCCCACTTCTTCTCCACGTCGCAGGCCGGTGCCGAGGGCCCCGATCTGGGCAAGGGCAGCACTCCGCTCGGCGACGCGAACGACGTAGCCGCCCTGTCGAAACTCGACGCCATCATCAGCTGCCAGGGCGGCGACTACACCAAGCAAATCCACCCCGCGCTGCGCCAGGCGGGCTGGCGCGGTTACTGGATCGACGCCGCCTCGTCGCTGCGCATGGACCCAGCGGCCACCATCATCCTCGATCCCGTGAACCGGAAGCAGATCGACCGCGCCCTCGAGGCCGAGCGCAAGGACTTCATCGGGGGCAATTGCACCGTCAGCCTGATGCTGATGGGCATGGCGCCGCTCCTCGCGAACGGTTGGGTCGAGTGGATCAACGCCGCCACCTATCAAGCGGCGTCCGGCGCTGGCGCGCGTCACATGCGCGAGTTGTTGCTGCAGATGCGGCAACTGGCGACCGCGGCGGGCGCTGAGCTCGACGACCCTGCCGGTGCCATCCTCGCCATCGATCGCAGCGTGCAGCGCGAGCTCGGCCAGGCCTCGTTCCCCACGGAGAACTTCGGAGCGCCACTCGCGGCAAGCTTGCTCCCGTGGATCGACAGCGCGGTCGACGCCGGACAGACGCGCGAGGAGTGGAAGGGGCACGTCGAGACCAACAAGATCCTCGGGCTCGCCCCGGACGTGCCGGTCGACGGCGTGTGCGTGCGCGTGGGCGCGATGCGCAGCCACAGCCAGGCCCTGACCATCAAGCTCAACCAGTCGATCCCGCTCGACGAGATCGCCGGGGTACTCGGCGGCGCGCATGAATGGGTCGAGCTGGTCCCGAACGACAAGCAGGCCACCATCACCCGGCTCACCCCCGCGCACGTCTCGGGCACGCTGACGGTCGCCGTCGGGCGCTTGCGCAAGCTGAAGATGGGCGATCAGTACCTGTCGCTGTTCACGACCGGCGATCAGCTGCTCTGGGGTGCGGCGGAGCCCCTGCGCCGCATGCTCCGGATCCTAATCGAGTCAGCGAGCTGAACGCCGGCGGCGGCCGAGGAGCGCCGCACCCAGCATCAGGCCCAAGCTCGCCCAGGCACCCGCGGGCACGCCCACGGCAGCGACCGAACACCCGTCACCCGATTCCGAGGACTCATCCGAGGAACCGTCGGCGTCGTTGCTGTCGTCATCCTCGCCGCGTGGTGGTTCCTCGGGATTCGACGTGGGATCCGACCCCAAGCCATCTTCTTCGATCACACCGCCCGCGTAATCGACGTACGGCGGCAGGCAGATCTTCTCGGGATCGGCCGTGCACTCGACACCGCCTTCGGGGGTGCTCGAGCACGAGCCCTCGGGGTTGTCCTCGCAGCTCATACCCGACGGGCAATCGGAGTTCGCCGAGCATTCGGTGACCACGAGCTCACAGTACGCGGGACCGTCCACGGGTTCACACACACAGCCGTCGTTAGCGCCGTCGTCTTCGCCATCCGGAGGCGGCGACGCGGGGCGCTCAGAGTCGCCGGCATTGCCACCGGAACCTTCACCACCGGGCATGCTGCCGCTGCCGCCAGACGTGCTTGCAGAAGGTGAACTGCACGAGCACTGCTCGAGCGTCATTTCACAGGTGAAGCCAGCACCGCAGTCCACTGCCGCTTCGCACGGCAGTAGATACTTCGGCACGCAGTAGTTGCGCTCTTCGACCTCACAGCTGCTCTCCGGAGGCGCTGCGTCAGGGGGGAGCGGATCCGCGTCGGAGTCCGGCTCGGTGCCGGGATCGGCGGCTGGAGCACCTGGCGTGGAGCAGCGCTCGTGTTGGATCGTTTCACACACCATGCCGTCGGCGCAGTCGCTGTCCGCGCTGCAGTCGATCGACACACAGGAGCGGTACTCTTCGGCGACACAGTCGGCGGCTTTGTCTTCACAACTCTCGCCGTCTTCGCACGCGGGCACGTCGGGGCAGGCCACGGATTCCGAGACCTCGCACGTGAACCCCTTGGGGCAGTCAGCGTCGCCCGCACACTCAGCAGCCGACGCGGGAACCGCCCAGCTCAGAGCTACGACACCCGCAGCGAGACCCGACCAACCACCCGCAAAAATTGAAGTCATGCAGTCCTCCGAGGCTGGTCGCGCCAGCGCCACCATTTGATCAGCAAGTATCAGACCACCTGCGATTTCACCAGTCGCGGAGCGTCGGACAGCCCCTGAGCCCGGGCACGCCGATCAGGGTCTTTTGGCACAGGTTGAGCCTCAGCGACGTCGCTGCTTGGGCTTGGCGGGCTCCTTCTTCTCCGGAGGGGTCAGTTCCATGCAGCTGTATTCGGCGGGTTCGCCCACGCTGGTGCCACCCACAGTGAGGGAGACCTGCTTCAGACGCTGGGCAAAAGCGCGTTCGAGTTGTGCCTTGCCGGGGCCGTCGTAGAGCGTCGGGGTGTGGCCCAAGATATGGTACGGGCAGGCGTGCACCTTGGGGGGCGCATCACGGCGAAAGCTGAGTCGCGCGAGAAATCCCGTGCCCGTCCACTCGTAGTCCTTGTGCATGTTGAAGACCAGATTACCCAGACTGTAAAAGGCGGGCCGCGTGTCGTACCAGCTGACACCGTGCACCACGTGGGGGTGGTGCCCGATGAGCACGTCCACGCCGGCGTTCATCACCGCGCGCACGAACTCGCGCGTCATGACCAGCGGCACGTCGATGTATTCGCCGCCGCCGTGATAGCTCACGAGCACCAGATCGTGCTCGCGCTTCGCGCGCTTGATGGCGTTGTGCAAAAGGTCGTAGCGGGCCCACGCCACGTGCGCCTGACCAGGGTGTTTGCTGATCTCGCCTTGGTTCCAGATATGGGTCACCGCAAAGGTGGCGACGCTCCAGCCCTTGGCGCGAAAGATATGCGGCTTGTACTGCTGGTTCGGGGCGGCGCTCGCGCCGGCGAAGCCGACCCCCGCCTCTTCCAGATGCCTGAGAGTCTCCAGGAACGCCGACTTGCCGTAGTCCCAAGCGTGGTTGTTCGCGATGCTCACCACATCGATCGAGGCGTTCGCGAGCATGCGACCGCCTCCGGGGGGGCCTGTAAAAATCAGGCGATTGAGCTTCGATTGGGTTTCCCCGCCCTGGTCGCTCAGTTGTGACTCGAGGTTGACGAAGCGATAGTCCGCCCCTTTGAAGATGGGGGTGAGCTGAAGCAGCGGGTTGTAGTTGGGGTCCTTCAGGATGGTCTGCCCGGTCTCGCGTCCGAGGTTCACGTCACCGCCGGCGACGATCACGAACTCCGGGGCGGGACCTGGGGCAGGTTCTGGCGCGGCAGTGCTGGCGGGCGGCGCGCTCGCCGACGCTTGCGGCACCCCTCCAGACGCGGTGGCGGGAGCGGACGCTTGCGTCGAGGGCGCGCTCGGCGCCGGACGCGCGGACTCGCGGCTATCGCGGTCGGTGTCATTGCAGGCTGCCGCGACCGCTGCGGCCAGCATCAGGGCGGTGATGCCACGAGGACTCACTCTCCGAAAGCCTAGCGCGCCCCGACCGAAAGCGCGAAGCCGCATCACGGAGCGGGCGGGGCCGGCACGGAGCTCGCGGGGACTGGCGCAGCAGAGCTGGCGGGCGCGGCAGAGCTGGCGGGCGCGGCAGAGCTGGCGGGGGCCTCCGGACTTGGCGCGCCGCAATCGCACGACGAGTAGCCCGTACCCTCGGCATTGCAGCTCTGGCCCCCGTCACACGCGCCCGGACCTACACAGCGCTGCGTACTACCCGGCGTGCATAGCGTTTTCTGCGGCTGAGGTGCCACCTCGGGCTCGGGCTCGTCGGGCGCCGGCTCGTCCTTCCGTTCGAGCTTCCAGACGGCGGGATCGGAGCCACAACGGAACTCGAGGACGTGCACCTCGACACCCGTCTGATAGCCGGATTGGCCGCCGTAGACCTCCTCCTCTTTCCTGCCGGAGATCACGTGATACGGCTCGTCACCGCACACGCGCTGTGCTTCGCGTACACAGCGATCGACCTGATCCTCGCACTTGACCTCCCAGCTGCCGTCCTTGAGGGGTTGCGCGTTGTTTCTCGCGCCGCAGGCGGCGGCGCCACCGAGCACGATCAGAACAGCTAGACGAGCCGCGTTCGACATCGAGGCTCCTATATCAGGTCCTCGCAGCCGGCTCAAAGCGCGCCGGCTACGGCTGCCCCAACCGCGATATTCGCTGCTCGACCTCGGCCCGAAAGCCGTCGATCAACTCGACGCAGTAGCGGGCGGGATCGAGCTGCTTGTCCGCTACGAGCGGCGTGAGGTCCATCGCGTAAACACGCCCGCCGGCGTCGTCGACGGCGTGGGTTTGCGCGAAGGTCGCGTGGGCGCGGCGCCTTCCAAGCGCTGCCCGATCATAGCGTTTGCCGCCGGCTATCTGCGAATCGAAGACGCCGAGCAGCGCCTGCTGCAGGTGCTCCTGACCGTTCAGCTTCATCTCCACCTT
Organism: Polyangiaceae bacterium; assembly: GCA_025937785.1. GTDB lineage: Bacteria > Myxococcota_A > Polyangia > Polyangiales > Polyangiaceae > JAICQQ01. Next base: position 14,840 of record JAICQQ010000018.1, on the reverse strand, counting down.
GTGCTCGTCCGAAAGCCAATCGAGATCGCGCCACACTTCACAACCGAGCACGCGCGCGGGGCGTTGATCGGTGGCAAGCTCGCGGAACGCCTGCACCACTCGCAGCGCGACCGCCACGTGCGTGTCGTGTTTGTCCGCCAGGCTGTGCGTATACACGACCTTCGGTTGGGTGGCTTCGAGCACTCGCTTCAGGTCCTCGACCACGACCCGGTCGGCTACTTTCACCGCCTTGCTGCTGTGATCGAGCAACACCTGCGCGGAATAGTCACCGAGCACGGCAGCCTTCTTCTGCTCGCGCCGCCGGACCTGCCGCATGCGCTCGTCGGTGTGGCCGCGGTAGCGCCCGTGGCGCGGGCTGCCGGCGCCATCGGTGACCACGACCCCGGAAAACCAGGCGTCGTCCTGCTGAAAGCACTCCAAGATGCCCTCGATCGCGAAGATCTCGAGATCGTCCGGGTGGGCACCGATGCCCAGGTGTGTAGTGCGGGCCAGCGCACCCATCAGCTCGGTATGATCGGGTACGAAAGTTTCTGCAGTAGGTTGGGAACAGCTAAACATCATGGCGATCGCTTCGGTTCAATGCGACGAGGCTCGCGGCGGCCACCGACTGCCCCACCCGCCTCGCGGCTTCTTCCGGGAGGCTCAGCGTAATCTCCCGGGCGAGCTCGGGCGCTTCGAATTGCAACACACGCCGGGCAATCTTCACGATGCGTTCACCACCACTGCCCGACAGCACTCGACCCATCACGAGCACGTGCTTGAGTGCGTAGAAGTCCGAGTACAACAGCACCGCGTAGCCCAGGTAAGCGCCAATGGTGTCGAAGACGGCGCCGGCGCGTTCGTCTCCGTCTGCTTGTTTTCGCTGAAGTTCGGCCAATCTTTCGGCTGGGGTCGCGGTGGGTGGCAGCTCGATCCCGGCCGTTGCTGCCAGACGGATGGCGGCGTCTTGCGACAGGTAGTTGACGCCGACCCCGAGGTCCCGCGACCACTCTTCGTCGCGCACCGCGCGCGCCGCATAGTCGAGCGGGGCGAACGCCAGTTCGTTCAGCTGTCCACTGATGGCTCCCGACGCGTTCACGTAGCCTGCGGCCAGACTCGTGCCCAGCGCGAGGCCCAGCACGGGTGCGTCGTCGAGTTCCATAGAACCGGCGAGCGCCGCGACGTCGCCGTCATTCGCGACCGCCACTGGCACGCCCAGCTCTGCGGCAACATCCAGGTAGACGCGCCGGATGCGTGCCTCGAACAGATCTGGCGGCACTTTCCGAAACAACGACGCGACGCGCGTCTCGTCGTCGATGAAGATGCCCGCCGAGCTCACACCAATGCCGTCGAGGCGCGGCAGGTGCGCGCGCGCCTGGCGGATCGAATCCTTGATGCCCTGGTAGTGGTAGCTCGGATCCGCTTCGAGTTTGGGTTGCCAGGGGGTCTCGGCCGCAAAGACCTGCCGGCCGTCGATGACGGCCGCGACCTTGCGATCGCTGCCCCCGGCGTCGAACCCGATGCGACACCCGTCCAGGTGTCGCCCGAGCCGCCGTTCGATCGCCGACGGTGCCGGCAGCTCGTCGACGCGCCGGGTCACCACTTCGAAGTGGGGCTGCCGGTACACCTGAGCCATGAACTCGGCGTCGAACTCGCGCATTCCGGCGCGGGCGTAAGCCCGCTCCAGGTAGCGGGTCACCGACTCCGGTCCCGACAGTTGAACGCGCCAAGCGCCGTACTGCCACAGCAGAAACTTGAGCCAGCGCTCGCTGAACCGCTGGTTCACCGCCGTATCCGACGCCGTCGGCGATAACGCGACTCGGGCGCGGGTCACCTGGCCCAAGTCCCGCTCGAGGGCAACGTCGAGCACCGTTTCGCCGCCGTAGCCGGCGACGTGTCGGGCAAACGCGCGATGACCCAGAGCTGCCGGCCTGAAGTCAGGATCCAGCGGTGCCGAAACATTGGGCACCTGCTCGAGGAGGCTCATGTCTCCGTCATACCCCATCGCGAAACCGGCGGAAACTCGCGCCTGCTTCCTCGGGTTCGCACCGGGTCGCCACCGGATGCGGAAAGGCGCGAACGCCCGACCGCGTTTCAATTCTGAAAGCCGACGCGTCGCTCGTCAGGGCCAAGCATAGATGCCGGGAGCGCGCGAACGCAGCAGCGTTTCGATGCGTGCCGAAGGCGGCGCTTCGCTTAATTCATGCCGTTATGAAACCGTATTGATGGATGAGTGAACCCCGTTGCTCCCGAGTCTCCGAACCCGACGCCAAGTCGGCCGCCTCCGGGGAGCATACCGTTCAGTGCCGACGACACGCCGCAAGAGAGCGTCACACGTGTAGGACACGCACTCCCAGCGACCCCACCGCTGCGCTCGCGGCGGGCCCCCCGCTGGCCCATCGTCACCCTCTCGGCCGCCCTCGGCTGTATCAGCTCGACCCTGGCCTTCGACACCCTGGACAGCGAAACCCAGGCCATCGAGCACTCGTCCCGGCCGACCGCGGCGGAGCACGCGGAGACCGACGCCAGGCTGGCGACGTCCCAGCGTTGGATGGTGCCTGACGTGCAGGTCGTCATCGACGAGTCCGTGCACGCGATCACGCCCGAGGCAGAGCAGGCCATCGTGCAAGCGTTTGGCGCCTGGCTGTCGGCGAGCCCGAACCTCCCCGAACTCAATATCGAACACGGCCGAGGCTTGAAGCCCAGGCTCGACCCCGACGGAGTGAACGCAGTCGTTTACGCTCCCATCGAGTTCCCCGGTCACGAAGACGACCTCGCCATCACGATCGGCTTCTCTGACGAAGAGACCGGCGAGATCACCGAAGCCGACATCATCATCAACTCCCGACATGCCTACTCGCACCTGAACTCGCCGATACCCGGCGCTCCGAGCACCTCCTGCGACGGGACCAGTCAGGCCAGCGTGTGCGACTACCGCTACGACCTGCAGAACGTTATGACGCACGAAGTCGGTCATTTCTACGGCCTGGGCGAAGACCGCGAAGATCGGACCGCGACGATGTACAGCTGCACCAGCGCCTGTGAAACTCACAAGCGCGACGTCTCGGATGGGGACCGCCAGACGATGGGACGTCTGTACAAGGACGCCCTCCCGAAGCAGTACCCGGCGGTGAACTGCGACGCCGCGCGCGTCGCACCGCGAGGTCCCACATGGGGTTGGGCGGGCGCACTCGCACTCGGCTTGGTCGCCTTCGCGCGGCGCCGGCGCGCGTAACGCAACGTCGTTTTGCAGGCCGCCGCGCTCGCCCGGGCCAGGGAGCGCTTTTCCATCGCTCGGACTTGCCTAGCGCGCGAAATTGCTCGACAACGGGCGCGTGAGCACAGAGACAGCGTCGACCTCGGGCTGGCAGAAGTTCCTGCAGCTGTTGGGTCGCTTCCCCCTCATTGCCGCGCTGCCAGCCTACGTGGCTGGCGTGGTCTGGCGTGTCCTGCATGTCTACAACACCCACGACCCCAGGTCGACCGTGTACTCCGACATGCACGTGTACATCTCGACTGCGCGGCGGATCTCCAACGAAGGTTACAAGATGGTGCCTATCGACGTCACGCACCCGCCTGCGACGTCGTGGCTGTTCTCACAGTTCTATCTGGCAGACTCATCCTTCTACACGTTGATGCAGTTTCAGCTGCTGATCGCGGCGCTGATTCCACTCGCGGTCGGCTTCTTGGCGTGGGTCGCCTTCGATCAGAAGAGCGCTGCGTGGTCGATCGCCGCCAGCAGCGGCTATTACTACTACGTCGAGTACGCCGGCTTCTTTCTCTCCGAAATCTACATGATGTTCTTGATTCCGTTGATCATGGCCTTGTACCTGGTCGCGGTGCGAGCGAAGACATTGCCCGCCACGATCGCGTGGGCGGCGCTCACCGGCATCGTGTTGTTCGTGGCCATCGCCTTCAAGACCGTGGCAGCGCCCGCCGTGTTCGGCTTCTGTGCAGTGCACTGGCTGCTCACACGTGGTCCGAGCTTGCGCGTCAAGAGCGCGGCCTTGGCGACCATGTGCGCCGCAACCGTACCGGGCATCTACCTGATCAGCCAACGCTGCACGCTCGCCAACCGCAACAAGTTCTGCCTGGGGTCGAACAAGACTGCAGCCGATTTCCTGCTCGGCCACTACGATCGCATCCACTCGCTCAAGTGGACCGATTCTCAGTTCGGCAGCCCCGCTTCGCAGCAGCACGGCTACGAGCACGTGCCGCAAGTCTGGTTCTCGATCACCGACAGCGAACAGAACTTCCAGACGGCCTGGGATTGGGTCACCGGCGCGCCGGACAAGGCGCTCGTGCTGTCCGTGCAGCACATCTTCGACCTGATGACACCGAACGCGCCGTGGCCCACCATCTGGACCCCAGAGTGGCCGTTCGCTCAGGCCGTCAGCTACATCTTCGTGATGGTCGCCGCCTACCCCGCGTGCTTGCTCTTGTTCGACATCGTCCGTTCGAGCGGAGTGGTCGGCCTCTTCCGATCCATCGAGTTCGCGATCCTCTCGGTCCTGTTCGGTGTGATGTTGGGTGTGTTCATCGCGACCGGCGAGGCGCGCTATCGCCTGCCCTACGACTGTGTGTTCATCGTGCTCGCGGTGCAGTTCTACCGGCGCATGTTCGCCCGTCGCCGTTGGGGCCGCGGCAAGGCACCGCGCCGTCCGCTCGCGCCAGCACCCGAGCGGCCGCCTAGCGAGCCAGCCCCTGCGGCTGAGCCCGCGCGAGCAGTGGCGTAAGCCCGCAAGCACCCGAAAGCTCTCGTAGCCCGCTCTGCTGGGCGACGCGCGGTCGGTCAGCTATGCTTTCGAGATGGGCAACGTTCGGCACGAGTTCCGACGCGCTCGGCGGATGGCGAGCGTGGTGGTGGCGACAACTACACTGGCCTCCGCGATTTCGCTCGCGGGCTGCGGTCCGCGCGTCATCCCCGAAACCGCCAAGAACGAGTTCGAGGCGGAGCGCATCGAACTCGCCTGTGACAAGGTCGAGCCAGAGGCTCACTACGCGCTACGCGCCACCAACGTGCTGCTCAAGGAGCGCAAGCGGAAGAACATCGGCATCGGCGCGTTCGGCCTGAGCCTGAGCTTCCCGGTCTCGCACCGGCCCAACGCGCGCCTCGGCATCTACCAAAGCAACAAGCAGCAGCTCACCAGCATGCGCTCGTGGGACGAAACGCGAGGGGGCTTCACCGACGAGTTCGTGCTGGCCACGAGCGACGACCCGCTGGCCGATCCCGCCGTGCGCGTCGACGTCCGCGACCGCCACGGCACCATCGGCTACGCGCGCGTGCATGTCTGCGAGTTGCTCGCCGACAAGTACGTCAGCCTGGCTCAGGGCGAAGGGGAAGTGGCCTTCGAGGTCACCAAGCTGCCGCGCGGCGAGCGGTCCGTCGACGTCCACATCGACGGCCGCGCCTCTCCGCCGTCCGACGATCAGATGTGCGCGGGCCCCCACGGCGCAGGCGTCATGCTCCTACCCGGCCAACGCGCCACCATCGAGTCCGTGCGGGGCGGCGTCAGCTTCGGCAGCTTCGACCACCACAGATACGGCCCGGCCGGCGTCGCCGGCAAATGGCGATCCTATCGTTACGACGGCCTGTCCTGGGTCAACCACGGCGCCCTCGCCTTCAAAGCCTTCGGCCAAGTCTCCGTCGCCAAGTCCGGAACCACGATCGACGCGACCGAAGCCGGTTGCCTCGCCTTCTTCGTCAACGACACCGATCCCGACAACAACCACGGCGACTTCGTAGCCTCGATCAAGATCGCCGAGTTGTAGGCACGCGAGCTTTGAGCAAATTCGCAAGGCGGTAGCCGGCGTCAGTCGACCGACACCAGCACCAGGGCAGCGAGGGGCGGTAGGTTGACGTTGAGCGAGTTGGGGCGACCGTGGGCGCCGACCGGGTCGGTGGCGAGCTCGCGCGGGACGGCGTAGCCGCTGCCCCCGAACTCGGCGTCGTCTGTGCACAGCAGCAGGCGGTAGTTGCCGGCTTTGGGCGCGCCGATGCGGTAGTTGTCGCGCGGGACGGGGGTGAAGTTCATGACCACGACGACGAGCTGTTCGTCGTCGCGGCGGGCGAAACTGAGCACCGAGTTGTCGCGGTCGGAGCAGTCGATCCACTCGAAGCTCGAGGGATCGGGGTCCCATTGCCAGAGGGCAGGCGTGGCCTTGTAGACTTTGCCGAGGCTGCTGATGAAGTGCATCAGGGCCTGGCGGCGCGGGTCGTCGGCGAGGTGCCAGTCGAGGCTCTCGTCGACGGTCCACTCGCGATGTTGAGCCAGCTCCGAGCCCATGAACATGAGCTGTTTGCCGGGGCGAGTGTATTGGTAGGCGATGAGCAGCCGCACGTTGGCGAATTTTTGCCAGATGTCACCGGGCATCTTGTCGATCAGCGAGCCCTTGCCGTGCACGACTTCGTCGTGGGAGATCGAGTTGATGAAGCGCTCGGTGTTCTCGTAGAGCATGGCGAACGTCAGCTGATCTTGGTGGTACTTGCGGTGCACCGCCTCCTTCTGGAAGTAGCCGAGCGTGTCGTGCATCCAGCCCATGTTCCACTTGAAGGTGAAGCCGAGCCCCCCCCACTCGATGCCGTTCGTGACACCGCCCCAGGCCGTCGACTCTTCTGCAACGCTGAAGGCGCCAGGTACTTCTTCAGCGATGGCGCGGTTGAAGCCTCGGATCAGATCGATGGCTTCGAGGTTTTCGCGGCCCCCGTACTTGTTGGGGACCCACTGCCCGTGCGCGCGGCTGTAGTCGAGGTAGAGCATCGAGGCGACGGCATCGACGCGCAGGCCGTCGACGTGGAACTCTTTGAGCCAGTAAACCGCGTTAGCGATCAGGAAGCTCTTCACCTCGGCGCGACCGTAGTTGAAGATCAATGTGCCCCAGTCGGGGTGCTCACCCAGCCGTGAGTCCTCGTGCTCGTAGAGGGCAGTACCGTCGAAACGCCGCAGCGAGAAATCGTCGCGCGGGAAATGCGCGGGCACCCAATCGATGATGACGCCGATGTCGTGGCGATGCAGGTAGTCGACGAAGTACCGGAAGTCGTCGGGCGACCCGTAGCGTGCCGTCGGCGCGTAGTAGCCGGTGACCTGGTAACCCCACGACGGGTAGAAAGCGTGCTCGCTGATGGGCAACAGCTCGACGTGCGTGAACCCGAGCGCGGTGACGTGCTCGACCAAGCGTTCGGCAGCTTCACGGTACGACAGCGATCGGCGCCCGCCGTTGTGCACGTGCATCCACGACCCGAGGTGCACCTCGTAGATCGAAACGGGGGTGCGGCGAATGTCGCGTTCGCGCCGCTTCTGCATCCAGGCGTCATCGCCCCACTCGAACTCGGAGACGTCCACGATCGAAGCCGTTTCCGGCGGGTTCTGCATGCGTCGCGCCAGCGGGTCGGTCTTGATGCGAAGATCGCCGTTCTGACACTTGATCTCGAACTTGTAGATCGCGCCCTTGCCGACACCCGGAACGAACAGCTCCCACACGCCCGAAGCGCCGATGCCGCGCATCGGGAACAGGCGCCCGTCCCATTGGTTGAACTCGCCGACCACGCTGACGCGCTTGGCGTTGGGGGCCCAGACCGCGAAAGCCGTGCCCCACACCCCCTGGTGTTGCATGTAGCGAGCCCCCAGCGCGTGCCAGAGGTTCCGATGCGTCCCCTCGTTGAACAGGTACAAATCCGTCTCACCCACCGTCGGGACGAAGCGATAGGGATCGTCACGCTCCCACTTGGCGCCGTCGGAAAATGCGAAGCGCAGGCGGTAGTCGATCGGCAACGCTTGACCGGAAAGGTAGGTCGCGAATACGCCGGAGCCGGCGGCCTGCATCGCGATCACCTCGTCACCCCACACCAGTTCACAGGCTGATGCGTCGGGGTGGAAGCCACGCACCACCACGCCCTGCTGGCCTTCCACGATGACCGGGTGCGCCCCGAGAATGTCGTGCGGGCTGTGGTGCTCGGAACGACTCAGCGCCCGGATCACGTCCGAATCGAGTTGCAGGGCCTCGGACGCGCTGGGGTAGCTATTGATAACGGTCATCGAGCGCCCTCATAGCAGAGCAGGACCAACGAGTGGGGGGCAACGTTCAGAGCGTTGCCCTTGGGGATGCGGTGGGTCGACTGCGCCGTGTTGACGATTTCGTGCCAGAATCCGCGTTCGCGCACGTCAGGCAGCTGAAAATGGCGAGCGCGGTGGCTCGAGTTGAGCAGAAGTAGCAGGGTTTTCCCCAAATTCGGGCGACCGCGTTCGTCGACGTCGTCCGAAGCATTGCCGTGGATCATCATCGCCAGCACCTTGTTGCGCGTGTCGGACCAGTCCTGGTCGGCCATTTCTTGCCCGTCGGGCCTGAGCCAGGACACATCTTTGACTCCGACGTCTTTGACGTGATCCCCCGCGAAAAACCTGCGCCGCCGGAACACGGGGTTCGTCTGTCGGATGCGGAAGACCTCACGTGTGAAGTCGAGGAGTTCTTTCTGAGCTTGGTCCATTTCCCAATTGACCCAGCTCAGCGTACTGTCTTGACAATAAGCGTTGTTGTTGCCGTGCTGGGTCCGCGCGAGTTCGTCGCCGTGAGAGATCATGGGGACGCCCTGTGAGAACGCAAGCGTGGCCAAAAAGTTCTTGCGCATGCGGTCTCTGAGCCTGAGCACCCAGCCTGCGTTCGTTTCGCCTTCGTGGCCCCAGTTCTTGCTGTAATTGTCGTTGGCACCGTCGCGATTGTCTTCGCCGTTGTCGCGATTGTGCTTCTCTTCGTAGCTGACCAGGTCGGCCAGGCTGAAGCCATCGTGGCAGGCGACGAAGTTGACGCTGGCGTGCGGTCCGCGGTCGTTCGAGTTGAAGATGTCGCTCGAGCCCGACAACCTCGAAGCCAGCTCGGGGACCTGCCCTTCGTCGGTGCGCCAGAAGCGCCGCACACAATCGCGGTAGCGGCCGTTCCACTCCGCCCACCCCGGTGGAAAGCCGCCCAGGCGGTAGCCACCGGGCCCGACGTCCCAAGGTTCGGCGATGAGCTTCACGCTGCGCAGCACCGGATCCTGCTGCACAGTGGCGAAGAAACGAGCGAACCCGTCGAACTCGTAAGGGTCGCGCGCGAGCGTGGGTGCCAAGTCGAAACGGAAGCCGTCGACGTGCATCTCCCTGACCCAGTAACGTAGGCTGTCGAGCACGAGCTGCAGCGATCGAGGATGCAACACGTTGATGCTGTTCCCGCAGCCCGTGAAGTCTTGATAGTAGCGCCGGTCGTGCTCCACCAGCCGGTAATACGATGCATTGTCAGCCCCACGCAGACACAGGGTCGGCCCCAGGTGATTCCCCTCGCCCGTGTGGTTGTATACCACATCCAGAATGACCTCGATGCCCACACGATGGAACGCTTTCACCATCGTCTTGAACTCGTTCACCTGTTCGCCGCGCGACCCGCTCGAGTAGCGAGGATCGGGGGCGAAGAAGCCGATCGTGTTGTAGCCCCAGTAGTTCGTCAGATTCAGGTCGGCAAGCCGGCGCTCGGACTCGAAATGCTGAACGGGCAGCAGTTCGATGGCGGTGACGCTGAGCGACAGCAAATGATCGATGATCGCGTCGGATGCCAAGCCTAGGTACGTGCCCCGCAAGTGCCTGGGCACGTCGGGGTGCAGCATGGTCATGCCCTTGACGTGCGCCTCGTAGATCAGGGTATGGCTCCACGGAACCTGCGGCGGACGGTCGTCGCCCCAGGTAAATGCGGTGTCGACGACCACGCATTTCGGCACGAGCGGCGCGCTGTCCTGATCGCTGTAGCTCAAGTCGGCACTCGGGTGCCCCACTTCGTAGCCGGAGACCTGATCGGCCCAATCGAGTACGTGCCCCGCGATCGCCTTCGCGTACGGATCGATCAGCAGCTTGTGGGGGTTGAAGCGATGACCGTGACTCGGCGAATAAGGACCGTGCACCCGATAGCCATAGAGCTGACCGGGCCTGACATCGGGCAAGTAGCAATGCCATACGCGATTCGTGCGCTCGCGCATCGGAACCCGTAGAAACTCTTTGGGCGCCCGGGGAGCGTCGAACAAGCACAGGTCCACCGCCGTGGCATGATCCGAGAAGATGGCGAAGTTTACGCCTTCGCCGTCCCACGTGGCTCCCAGGTCGTGCGCTGTTCCAGGCCAAATTCGCATGTGTGTGTCAGCAGCCTAAGGTCTTTTGCCTAGTCAAATCCGCGTAAAATACCCTAGCGAGCGCCGTCACGCGCGCGAAACACGGAACACGTGTGCCACCTTCTCGTTGGGGTCGAGCCGTACGTAGTTCCGGGCACCACGCCAGGTGTAGCTGATTCCTACCAACAAATCAGTCACCTCGAACGTCTGTATTGGATCCAATCCCATGCGGGCGAGCGGCACCTCGATCATGGTCTCGCGCGTGTTCGACGGATCGAGATTGACAACAATGATGAGTTCGTTATCGGCGAGCCAGCGCCGATATGCGATCACGTACTCCGAATCGGTGGGCAAGAATTCGACGTTGCTGAGCAGCTGCAGCGCCGGGTTTTCACGGCGAATGCGGTTGATGCGCGCCACATCATCGCGAATGTTCCCGGCCGCCCGCCAATCACGCACGCGGATCTGGTACTTTTCCGAGTCGAGGTACTCTTCGCTGCCCTCGCGCACGGGCACGTTCTCGCACAGCTCGTAGCCGCTGTAGATGCCATAAACCGGCGCCAAGGTCGCCGCGAGCACCAAACGCAAGCGAAACGCGGGGCGCCCGCCCTTTTGCAAGAACTCGTGCAAAATGTCCGGAGTGTTCGCGAAAAAGTTCGGCCGGTAATACTCGCTCATCTCGCCCGCGAGTTCGCGCACGTAGTCGGTCAGCTCCGCCTTCGTGTTCTTCCACGTGAAGTAGGTGTAGCTCTGGCCGAAGCCCAGCTTGGCCAGCGCCTTCATGCGCTTCGGGCGCGTGAAGGCTTCAGCCAAGAACACCACGTCCGGGTGCTTCTTGCGCACGTCCGCGATCGCCCATTTCCAGAATGCGAGCGGCTTGGTGTGGGGGTTATCGACGCGAAACGTCTTCACGCCGTGGCTCACCCAGAACAGAATCGCGTCGCGACACGCTTCCCACATACGCTGACGGTCGGCACACCAGAAGTTGAGCGGATAGATGTCTTCGTATTTTTTCGGTGGATTCTCCGCGTAGCGGATGGTCCCGTCCACCCGGACGTGAAACCAATCCGGGTGCTGCTTCACCCACGGGTGGTCGGGCGAGCACTGCAAGGCGAAGTCGAGCGCGATCTCCATACCGAGGTCCTCGGCGCGTTTGCAGAGGCGCCGGAAGTCTTCGAGCGTGCCGAGATCGGGGTGGATGGCGGTGTGCCCACCCGCCTTGCCGCCGATGGCCCAAGGGCTGCCGACGTCGCCGGGCTCGCCGTCGCGCGCGTTGTTCTTACCCTTCCGGTGCGTCTCGCCGATGGGATGAATCGGCGGCAGGTAAATCACGTCGAAGCCCAGGGCCGCGATGTCCGGCAGCCGCCGCTCCGTATCCTGAAACGTCCCGTGATGACCCGGGACGGTCCCCTGCGAGCGCGGAAACAACTCGTACCAGGCCGCAAAGGCAGCGGGCGGCCGATCGACGTCGACCTTGAACCAGGGCCGCACGCGCGTCACCTCATCCGCCTCGAGCGGCCCCAACATCAGCTCAGCGAGCTCGCTCGACTGCGCGGTGGTCACCCGCACCTGCACGTCCGCCGACTCGTCAGCGAGCCTCTGCGCGAACGACCGCAGCTGACGGGACACGTCCGACTGCAAGAAATCAGCGCGCCGGTTCACGTAGCGCGCGCCTTCGAGCAGCTCGGCCCGAATGTCCTGCTGCGCCGCCATCCGCTTCTGCAAGTCGGAGAGCCACGTGCCGAACGCATCCGGCCACGCCTCGACCGTGAACTCCCATGGCCCGATGCGATCCACGCTGAAGCTGGCGAACCAACGGTCAGCGTCGTAGTCGAAGCGCATCGGCGCATGCTCGAACTCGGCCGCCCCCGTCACGCGGTAGAGCACCCTCGCGGCGATCAGATCGTGGCCATCCTTGAAGATGTCGGCCCCTACCTGCACCACGTCGTTCAACACGCGCTTCACCGGGAACGCGCCCGCATCCACCGTGGGTTCGATGCCCTCGATCCAGACGCGAGGGGGGGCGCCGGCCTCGAAGGGGGGTGGCCGGCTACTTCTGAGAGGCGCAGTGAGCTTCGACAGTAGACGCATTCGCTTTCGATCCTCGAACGATTTCGCGGGGCTCCGATCCAGAGCCGGGGGGAAACGATTCAGCGCGGAGTCTGGGCCGGGGCACCGCGAGGCGTCAAGCATTGGGATTCGAGGCAAGTGGCTGAAGTTGGGGCGATTTTGGGTACAGGCGGGACACCTCGACAAAACGCCATACTCCCGCACCAGGCGGTTCACCGATGTTTCGATTGGCAGGGGACGAACCAGGCCGGCCCTTGTGGGCCAGCCGAATCGAGTAGGATGAACACTTGCCCCCCTCCCGCTACCGCTTCGTGAACCTCGACGGCTCCGGGCCGCACCCGTTCTCCAGCATCTTCAAGTGGGCCGTGGTCGATCGCGTACTCGGGCGGCGGCAGCCCACTCGAAGCAGCGCGCGAGCTCCCGCGATCGCGCCCGATGTCGAAGCGCTCGAGGAGCCTCCGCCGAACGGCGCGGGTGCGCGCCTCACCTGGATCGGGCACGCCAGCTGGCTGGTGCAGCTCGACGGAGTCTCACTGCTGATCGATCCAGTGTTCTCGACCAGCATCGGCCCCGGTGTGAGGCGTCGCGTGCCGCCCGCGCTCGACGTCACGAATCTTCCGCACGTCGATGCGCAGCTGGTCACGCACAACCACCGCGACCACCTCGACCTTCCCTCGCTCCGCCGCGTGGGCCGCCCGATCGTTGCCGGTCTCGGCCTCACCCGGTTCTTCGCTGAAAGCAGCCTCGAGTGCAGCGAGCTCGATTGGTGGGGCGAGACCAAAGTCGGAGCCGTCACGGTGCGCTTCGTTCCTTCGCAGCACTGGAGCCGGCGCGGGCTCGACGACACCAACGAGACGCTCTGGGGCGGCTTCGTGATCGAGGGTTCCTCAGCGCGCATCTATCACTCGGGGGACACGGCCTACTTCGAAGGCTTCACCGAGATCGGACGGCGCTCGGGACCGATCGACGCTGCGCTTTTGCCCATCGGCGCGTACGATCCCGCGTGGTTCATGAGCAAGCAGCACATGAACCCGGAACAGGCCGTGCAAGCCTACCGAGACCTCGGTGCACGCGAGTTTTTGGCGATGCACTGGGGGACCTTCCAGCTCACGGACGAACCGCTCGACGAGCCGCCCGCTCGCCTGAAAGCCGAGTGGCAGCGGCTCGGGCTCGACCCAGACCGCTGCCACATACCGGACATCGGCGCGTCACTCAGCTTTCGGAGTGACTCGACCGCAGCACAGACGTGTCCGTGAGTGCTCGACGGCGGGCGCTCATCGCTGCACGCACGCCGCGGTAGGCGAGCCAACCCGCCGGACCAAACATGAAGGTCAAGAACGACAGCGGCACCAGCAGGCCATGAGGGATGCCGTGTTTCTCAGCGTCTTGCAGCATCCAGCTGCCCACCAACAGATCGAAGGCGAGGTAGTGAATCCAACCGGCGAGCAGCATCCAACGGTTGTCGAAGAGTTGCCCGACCGCTTCGAGCGACGAGAAGCCACCCGGGCTTCGTCCCCAGATGGAAACTACGATCGCCAGATAAGCCCCCGAGAGCAGCGCCGGAACGACGCGGCTCGCAACCAGCACCGCCAGCCGCCGGCGGGGGAACACCACGAGCAGCACCCAGCCTGCGGCGGCGACCAGATTGACGACGGAAAAGATCGAGCCTTCCATGATGCTGGCTCCTTCACACCAGGCTACGAGTTTGGCGGAGCGGAACGCGGAGCGCGGAGCGCTCGAGAGGTGGTTTCCTGGTCATGGCCCACCAGGTAGACGCGCCCGTCAGAGCCAGCCACAACGCGAGCGCTGCGAGTGTGGTCGCGCTCGGAGCGACGAGCGACTCGCCGCGGAGCGCTTGCCAGAGCACGATGCCGACGAACGCTGCGTAGCTTGCCGCGAAGCTGAGCACCAGCGGAACGCCGCGAGCCCTGAGCTTGCGCGCGCGCCGCACCCCCAGCCCGAACAGCGGCAGCACTTGCAACGCGTGCAGGCCCAGGAAATGCGCTACGCGCAGATCGCCGTGCTCGCGACTCCAGCCCGTGCCGGGGAGCCCGGGCCCGCCATCGCGCGCGCCGACGGTATGAGCGCCCGCGATTGTGCCGCGCCCCGCAGCGAGCTCGACCAGCTGATCGTCGGTGGGGCGGGTCATCGCTCCCCCGATAGATGCACCTGCGATCGTGAGCGCCAGACCCAGCCGCAAGCTCCAGCCGAGCGCTCGATCTTCGAAGCGCTGCCGGAACAGCGCTACCACGACGGCGATCGATGACAAAGTTTGAGCGACGATGGCGGCGCCCATGACCGTGAACAGCGCGCCGTCGAGCGGAGTGCTCACGTTGAAGTGACTGGTGGTGCCGCGGGCCGCTTGCAGCGTGATGATCACCATCTCAATCAGCAGCGCCACGGCCGTGATCCAACCCACGACGCGGCGCGTACGCCCGAAGGCAGGAAGGTAGCTGAACAGCCAGGCCAAGCTGGCGGAGTACACCGCGATCGAAGCCGCGAACTTCGCAGGCTTGAGCCAGAGCGGCGCCCCCAACACTTGTCGCGGATCGACCGCTAGACCTACCAGCAACGCCGCCAGCACCACCACCATCAGAGACGCGGTCAGCGTGAGCGGTGCGTTCACCCGCCAGAGTCGCAAGAACGCCGCCTTGCTCTCAGT